>JARFQE010000036.1 GCA_029287915.1 Arenicellales bacterium | reverse complement strand
GGGTTGTTCTCATCGACGTAGTCATCAAGTAATTCAGGAAACAAGGTGCTCTGGTTTCTATTCTCACCTTCAACAAAACGCTTCATATCTAACCCCGAGTAATTGATAACAGGATTATATCGGGGTTTACGTTTTCACACACTCTGGACCGATAGCGGTCGTCCATGAAGGGAAGTCGACTTGAATTGTGGGAATCTCGGCTATCGCAACCTAAAGCCGATTTTCGGAGCAGTTAGTGCATACCCGTATCCCGCAGCTTGATCGGCAATGGGTTTGTAGCAAAAAAACCATTCTCCTCGATCACGCCGACACTCGTGCCGTCGCTGTTAATCATTGCTATCGTGTGTTTTCGAAATCGGGGTATCCTGCGAATAAAATATAACTTCCAGCCATCGTCTTTCAAACGAAGGTATGTATTTACCTGATCTGTATTGAAAAACCAGAAACGGTTGTGCGGGATCGCTGCAATGGTTTTGCGCCATTTGCGTTTGCGCCTATCGATAACAATAAGGTTCTTTATTCTTAACTTCATTATGACAACATACTATATCTTTTACAGCGAATGGTGAACTAGAAAAAATGTGACAAGTTCACGTTTTGCCATTTTTCAGTCAATAAACCGCCGAAGCGGTTCAAGTTAAGGTCATGCAGAATCTCTTGTTTATAGGATAAACACTAGACCAGCAAGGCTGCTACCGAGTTCGGAGCAATGATGAATGACAGCACTATCGCCAGGAACACCCAAAAATTACTAATCAGCATTCTTATCATAATTCATTTCCTCGATTGAGCTTAATGATTTTATTGACAAATCATAATTTCGATTACCTTTGACATCTTTCATCTTTCAAGAATTGTGCCAGCACGTAATTTCAACAACCTACAGACCCTAAATCGTAACAAACGTAAAATTATCTGACAGTCTTGATAAGGCATTCCTAATGAAGTCGATCTATTATTTTGTGATGCTGTTAGATGGTGAGAGCAGAGAAATTCAGAAATATCACTGACAAGATGTTTGAATGACTGACGAAGTCTAAGGAGAATTTTTGTAGCATGGTTATGGTTATGAACAGCAGAGGTTACCTGGCTTAACCATTAGCTATCAGCATTTCCCGGGAGCAGGAGTGTGAATGTTTAATATAGAGAATGGTATTAATCTAAATAGATAAAGAAATGAGCGGCAAGCCCGATTTAGCATCAATGAAAGCTGCTTCAGATGAGCTCGTCAGGAAATCTAAAAATATTGAATATGGTACGACGCTATGCGTAATCATTGACTATCAACTGCCAACGCTGAGCGCAATCGGAAGTGAATATTCTCGACTTCCTTCGATACCTGGTCTCAGGTAAAGTTTAATCGTGCAGCAGTCTTGACTGACAAAACCAGGTTAAAGTGACGGTCGCCTTTTTTATTGCCACTTTTTATTTGAATGGCTGATGCTGACTCAGGCTATATCCTCTGTCATCAATAGGTGAATTAACATATGCACCGCCCGCTTCGCTATATGAAAAGCCCTGGGCCGCTAATTCACCAGCGGTAGCAGTGTGGCCTTTGTTATTATATGAGTCACCTATAAACTGCGTGTCAGAACGCATCCTGTAACCATTTGCAAATGTAGCCATGTATACACCTGGTGGTAATTCCTCCATCATCATCTCCGCTTTAATATTGAAACAATCTATATATTAACTTTTTCATATGTGTCGAGTATGGGCAGTATAGTTTACTCTTGCCAGTAGAAAAACTCGGTAATTCAGCCCGTAATATGGCAATATTCCATAGCTGTAAAGACTTGCAGACGTCTATCCCGAAAGACTTGCTCCTACTTAGATCTTAGCGAAAGATCCCTCGTTATAGTTTTCCGACGGATGCAAAAGTACGTTCATTTCGGATATTCCAACACTGTGGTTGCTAAAATAGGGGAACGCTCGATGACAACGGTATCGACTAGCTAATTGAGCAAACTTTTTGCTATACGGAAATAGCTAACTGGTAAAATTAGTCACCTGCTTAGTTGGATAACATGTTCCACTGACTATCCCGACGCTGACTGGTTGTACCGTGGCCATTCCAGTGTGTCTAATGTAACTTCGGAAAATAACTATACGAAGCATTCAAATATCAGACTATTATCAGACTATTATCAGATTTTGCAGAATTTCAGTTTTTCCCGTATTTTGAATATTAACAGGTAATATGCCAGTTGCCTGTCGAATGCTGCACTAACTCTGATTTCATCAATACAAGGAAACTGGGAGTAACAATGTCCAAGCGAATAATTCTAAACGCCGATGAAATTATCACCTGTCCGGATTGCGGTCACGAGTTTCAGTTAAGAGATGGGATTACTCAGCAGACCATTGAGCGATATGCAGATGAATATGATTCTGCAATGACAGAAGAACGTGAGAAATTGAGGCAGGCAGCTGAAAAAGATGCCGAACGGCACGCTGCCAGGATATTTGAATCTCGTATCAGTGAACTCAATGACAGGCTTAATGAAAGTCATGAAGACAGCAAAAAACTCAGGAAAGAGATTGATCATGCAAGAGAAAAGGCAGCCAGGGAAGCGCGGGCCGACGCGGAGGCCAGACTGAAAGAATTTGAGCAAGATTTAGCCAGCAAAGAAAAAAAGCTTGATGAATATCGTTCTCAGGAACTCAAACTCAGGCAGGACATGAACAAACTGGATGAAGACAGGAAGGAATTCGAGATCACATTGCAGCGCCAACTTAACAGGGAAAAGGAAAAGATACAGAAACAGATCTCGGATAATTTCAATTTGCGTGAAGCAGAACTTCGGAAAAAAATTGAAGATGCCCAGAAATCTAACGAAGATCTTAAACGTAAACTGGAGCAGGGATCATCACAATTACAAGGTGAAGTCCTGGAACTGGAGATAGAGGAAACATTAACAGCATCCTTTCCCCTAGATGAAGTCGTCGAGGTTAAAAAAGGAGTTCGAGGTGCAGATGTAATCCAGACAGTCATGACACGCACAGGGACGATATGCGGCAAGCTGATCTGGGAAGCGAAGCGTGCAGAAAACTGGTCAAATAGCTGGATCACCAAGCTCAAGGACGATCAGCATGAAGCAGGTGCCGAGATCGCCGTGTTAGTAGCAACGGCATTCCCTCGAGATACACGCGAGCCATTTATCTTTGACGATGACATATGGATAGTTCGGCCATATGCTGTAAGACCCGTCGCTGAAGCATTAAGGATGACTCTGATTGAAAAACAGAAGCAGAAACTGACAGAGCATGGCAAGAATGAAAAGATGGAGGCACTTTACGATTATCTCTGCAGCCCGCAATTTGCACAGAAAATACGTGGGGTAATTGATGCCTACCAGGCGATGAAAGTGGATCTGGAAAAAGAGAAAGCGGCCATGCAGCGGCTGTGGAAAAAGCGTGAAGCCCAGCTCGATCGTATCACATCAAATATGATGGGCATGTCGGGTGAGTTACAGGGTATTGCTGAAGATAGCTTGCCAGCACTTGGAGATATTGGAATGTTTCCTGAACTGGAAGAATAGGGAAGGGATTCAGTGATTTTATTTTAACCCTGTTGAACTGATAGTGCTGAGAAAGTAATGGTCCACGCTGCATCAGTAACATAAATGCTGTCATCGTGAGCAGGATAACTATATTGATATCAGTGAAATATACCGGCTCGAGGCCCCTCTTCAGTGAGAACCTGGAATTGATGTATAGCTATGAAACTAATGGCGTGTCAGGCCACTTTCATGTAATATTTGAACAAGAATGCGATTTCCGCACAGTGTCTTTCCCCGTAATTAGCCTGTAATAAGATTCGTTTCCGGGTTACATCCTGTTACGTCCTGTCTGACCTCACATTTCTTTGGTTTTTTATTTAACGACTAAATCATAAAGCGAATCGTCAGATTCGCCTGTCTAACATAATTATTACAGGAAAAAATATTGAAAAAAATTTTTGTCGGTGGTTTGCCACAGGATGCCACAGAAGCAAGCGTCACCGAACTATTCTCGGATTACGGGAAAGTTCGATCCATCAAGCTGGTGACAGATGTATTTTCCGGCCGTTGTCGCGGTTTTGGTTTTATTGAAATGGAAGGACACGAAGCACGTGCTGCCATCGATGCACTAGATGGCCGAATAAAAAATAATTCCACACTGAAAGTACGTTTCGAAGATACCAGTAAGAAAAAAGGGCGTGGACGGCGTCGCTAAGCTGCATAACAGAATACTTACCCAATCCGACGTATAAAATACGGTTTGATTTTTCTATTTGTTGACCTCTCTGCTTGCCACTGGCAATAACGACCCATAGGCCCGACAGCTACAGCAGAGTGTCGATATCATTGTCGGCACATTGTCAAAACCTGCATTTGCCCCCACCAGTTAGGCGACCTTCATTTCTACAGTAGTCACTGTGGCCGACTGTCAGTTCTTGTATTCCTTATTTGAAAGCCAGACATACTGGTATGGCTGTAATTTCAGGTCCTGTCTGAAATCATCAAATTTCTGTCCACCGACCAGGTCGATCCAGGTGTCAAAGCTGATCAGGTTGATCGAAGAAAGTGGGATAACTACCTCGTGGTCTGTCACGTTATGCAGACAGAATATGCTCTGTTCACGGTATCTGCTCTGGCGCCAGAATCCAAATACATCATTACCGAGCTGTAATGTGAACTGGACCGCATTGGGATGGAAGGCCGGCTGCCGGGTCCTGATTCGCAGCAGTTCTTTGATCTTTGTGAACACCTGGTGGTGATGGCTACTGGTGTCAGTGAGCTTCCTGTTTAGTTCATCGAATCGCCATTTATAGCGGTTAATGGTCCTGTTCTGCTTTGTTGCCTCAACACCTTCAAGGTAATTGTTTGTACCGAGCAGGCTATGGATATAGATAGCAGGGATACCTTCCATCGCGAACATTATTGCCTGTGTGCACATAAATCGTTGTAACTGCCACTGGTCAGTACCGTTAAGCGTGCCCTGCAATGAATCATATAGTGTTGCATTAATCTCATAGGGTTTTTTCTTACCACCATCTGCTGTGCGATATGATATGCGCGCATTAAACTTGCGCAATGTACTGACCAGTTCATCTATCTCCTGTTCATCCAGTAGGCCTTCAGCAGGGCGCAGGCCTATGCCGTCATGGGAAGCGATGAAGTTGAAATAGAACGTTCCCATTAATGCTGGCGGCATACTCATCTGCCAGGTGCGGAGATGTTTGCTGGTGCCGCTGATCAATGCGTGCAGCAATAATGGTGGCAGTGAAAAATTATAAACCGCATGGGCTTCGTTCGAATTACCGAAATAGGACAGGTTCTCATGGTTTGGTACATTGGTTTCGGTAATCAGTATTGCTTCATCCGAGTAATGCTCAATTAAAGTACGCAACAGGCGAATGATCGTATGCGTCTGGGAGAGATGAATACAGCTAGTTCCCGGTTCTTTCCATAGAAAGGCAACGGCATCAAGGCGGAAGATTCGAATTCCATGGTCAAGATATAATTTAATGATGCCTACGATTTCACACAGCAGCTGCGGATTAGCAAAGTTGAGATCGATCTGATCGTGGCTGAAGGTGCACCAGACATGACGTTTGCCATCTCTGGTTTCGACCTCCTGCAGTAGCGGTGATGTTCTGGGCCGAACCACCTGAGAAAGATCTTCATCGGGCGATGCCTCAAAAAAATAATCCCGTCCTGGGTCCTTTCGCGCTTTGTAATTTTTAAACCATTCACTTTCACTCGAGCAATGGTTGATCACGAGGTCAGACATGACCTTGAAATCTGATGCAATGCTTTCGATATTTTGCCAGTCCCCCAGTGCATCATTAACCTGGGTATAGTCAATGACTGAAAAGCCATCATCCGAGCTGTAAGGAAAAAAAGGCAGGATATGTACTCCGTTTATGACACCTTCGAGCTCACTTTTTAGAAAGTGTTCCAGCGTTTTTAATGGCTTCTCATCGATGCCTATGAGGCTGTCGCCATAGGTGATCAGCCAGGCATCATGTTCATTCCAGTTTTCATTTATCCCGGGCAGGATCGATGAATTTCCCTCGAGTTCCATCAGCGCCAGCAGTTTAGTGGTCAGTGCATTGCAATCGCACTGCGGATAGAGAAGCTCTAGAAATGTGCAAATGCGAAATTCGAGGTTGTCTTCTGATTGCTGATTCATCTAGCGTCAGATGTTAGTTACATGTATTCCTTCATGTCCTGTTCAACAGCATCATTTAGCTGTTCCAGAACATCAGGGATGGCACTCATCACACGATTCCAGCTGGGGATGAATGGCTTTTCCATAGGTTTATCAAGGAAGGCCTTGCCAGCCACCATGATATTTTTGGCGAACAGTTCAATGGCCAGTTCTTCGGCATGTATATCCAGATCGAGGCCATTCATTTTGGCATCGTTACTGTAAGTTTCTACAAAATCCAGGGCGATGCGGTAATAACAGGCCTTGATCGAGCGAAAGGTTTCTTTGGTAAATACACAACCATTGGTTGCAAGCTTTCTGAATATGGCCTTGGATATATCGACAGTCATTTTTGACAAGCCTTTCTCCGCATCATCTGCAGACAGTAACTGGTGCTTGTGGTCATATGATTCGGCAAGGTCTGCCTGGCAAATGCGGTTGTTCGCATAGTTTCGATTCAGTTCAGACAATACGCCGATTTCCAGCCCCCAGTCACTGGGAATACGCAGGTCGTTAATGACATCTGCACGCATCGAGAACTCACCGGCAAGTGGATAGCGAAAACTGTCAATATAATCGAGATATTCATTGTGACCCAAGGTCTTTTTCAGAGCGCGAATCAGGGGGGTGACCAGCAGACGTGTCACTCTGCCATGGATAGCGCCATCGGCAATTCTTGCGTAATAGCCTTTACAGAACTCATAGTTAAAACTGGGGTCGGCAACAGGGTAGAACAGGCGGGCAAGCAGACCGCGGTCATAGGTCAGAATGTCGCAATCGTGCAATGCAACCGAAGAGGCCGTTCCTGTAGACAGAACATAACCCATGCAATACCAGACATTACGACCTTTTCCGGGATTCATTGGGGCGAGTTCTTCCTTGCGCAGCTTTTTGTCTATTTTACGTAGACGTGGGCCATCGTTCCAAAGCAACTTGAAATTCTGGTTCAGTGGTTTAAAGAACTGTAGAGCATGGCGATACTGTTTCTCATCTGCACGATCCAGCCCGATTACAATTTCAGACAAATAATCGACCTTGCTGAGATGGTTTACGATATTCGGTAATGCTTCACCTTCGAGTTCTGAATATAGCGATGGAAGAATCAGGGTCATTGGCCGTTTTCGTGAGAACTTTTTCAGCGCCTTTTCCATGTCCTCGACGGGGCGCTGGTGCAGGTTGTGAAGAGTCGTGATTATTCCATTCTGATAGAAATCAACCATGTTGAACAGCCTTAAAGGTAATTAAAATTTTTGTTAGATTATTCACTGTAACTCCGTCGATAGAATAGCATTAATTGCCTCGTTCCACCCCGCCGGCCCATAGGCCGTTGTCTTAATAACGGGTTTGTCAGACTGAAGCACAGGAAAATCAGATACAGGTGACCTGATACAGACGGGATGATCGGCAACGTTCAGCATCTGTATATCGTTCTCGCTGTCACCAAGACAGACAAGTGGTGGGGTTGCATCTGTTTTGCTGGTGTATAGCGCCTGCAGCCACAGCAACGGTCTGCTTTTATCAGTCTGGCCCTGTACATGATAAAAACGTCCACCCTTAAGGAGGCTGAGTTTGCGGGTTTTCAGCTGCTTGGTGAACGATGAGAGATTTGGCTCGCTATCATTCCACTGGATAGGTTCGGAAAACATCTTATCAGCAGCCTGTGAGGCACTTTCTTCATCAAGACCTGTGTATGTCATGATCTGTGCAACAGTCCAGTCGTTAAACCCCTCAAAATCCCAGCCATGCTGCCTGCGTAGCTCGCCTATATAATCTATGATAGTCGCACGCTGGGCGCCAAACACTACCTGCAGGTAGCCATCAACCTGAATGACGGCTTGATCAGCGGGCTGGGTTGTTAGTAGCCAGGCAAAGTCATCCACGGGTAGAAAAAGGGCAGAGCCGTTCTCAACGATAAATGGTCCGGATAAACCCAGCTGCTCCTGTAATGCACGGATCTCGGCATATGTTTTACTGCTGTTCAGAATGACGGGTATTCCGAGGCTGGCAAGTTTTTCCATTGCAGGCCGTGCTGCTTGCCAGGAATAACTGAAATGGTCCAGTAATGTGCCGTCGAGATCGGTCGAAACTATCATTCGTGGGGCCTGTACTGATCGCATAACTGATGACTTCAGCCAGTGGTTGCGATCACTGGTGAACACACCTTTCGCTTCATAGCGGTTTGATGCATGGCGGTAAGATCATCTTACTGAACAAAAGAGGAATATTAAAAACGGCATACAGACTCACCGCCTTTTTCTATCCAGCCATGAATCATTTTTTTGGTACTGAAACCACTGGCGCAGTTACCGGCCTTATCGATAACGATGACGCCGCCACGGCCGTTCACCTTGCGCACAAGGTAGTCGATGCCGGCATCTGTTGCCTGCCTGGCATTCATCTCTTTCATCCAGATAAAATCAGAAATGGTCTTGGAAATGACAGAACGCATGAAGTCTTCACCAAAGCCGGTAGCTGATACGGCACAGGTTTCGTTGTCTGCATAGACACCGGCACCGACTATCGGTGAGTCGCCGACTCGGCCCATGCGCTTGTTGACAATGCCGCCGGTTGAAGTGGCGGCGGCCAGGTTGCCAGCAGGATCCAGTGCAATGGCACCGATAGTGCCGTACTTCTGGTCTTCGGTATCTTCCTCGGTATCATCATGGTCAAGCATGATCTTGTGTTGCAGGCGGGCCTGGTGAAGCTGTTCGATGCGGTCGGGAGTATAGAAATAATCTTCGGGTACGCGCGACATACCGCAATGCTCTGCAAAGCGCATTGCCCCTTCTGATATCAGCATGACATGTTCGCTTTTGCTCATCACCAAACGCGCGAGCTGGACTGGATTGGCGATATTATCCACCGCAGCAACGGCACCAGCCGACAGGTCACGGCCATCCATGATAGCCGCATCCATTTCAACTTTGCCATCTTCGTTCAGGACCGAACCGCACCCTGCATTGAACACGGGATCGTCTTCCAGAAGCGAGGCACAGGCTTCGACTGCCTGCAGTGCTGAGCCGCCGAGCGTAATGACATTACGGCCATGCTCAAGTACCTGCCGAATACTTTCGAGATAGCGAAATGCGGTTTTATCGTCCTTTACATTATCCAGCGCACCGGCGCCACCGTGCACCATTATTGAATAATTGTTTGCAGCACTCATAGATCACACAGGACAGATATTTGCATCCATGCATTCTCACATATTCGTCAAATTTTTTCTCCAGCAGAAGCTGTTTTATAACCGGTGAATAATCTCGTTTTTTAATGCTTCCTGATATTCCGGCGACCCGGCAAGCAGCAATACAAGTTTCCCTTTCAGCAAGGTGCCCCAGTTTACGATTATGAGACCTTCGCCAGTGGCCATGTCAAATTCAATATCGCTTAAATCCAGCTCATTGAGGTTTCGATGCGACGTTTTGAATGTCAGCGCGCTCCATTCCGGTATGTCCATTTTCTGGGCAATCACCGTTGGGTAGGTTGCACCGTTGAAGCGAGGGTTGCATTCGATAGCCGGGAAGCGAATTCCATCCGGTGTTTTGATGACGGCGACATCAAACGCGAATATGCCTTTGATTCCTTTATCCCTGAGCCAGAGGGCCATCGGCTCGACGGCCTCCCATGGCTCATGGCTGGCAGGAAATCGGTTGCCCTGGTGCGCACAACCTTCAAGTATCTGTTCGCTCACTGCGAGACGCACGAGTTGACCGTCAATCACCCGGTACTGCATGTTAAGAAAAACGTCAGACACAATTTCTTCCTGCACTTGTACCGGAACACCGTCTTCGAAAGCAGCCATTGCATCGCGCAGTTCCTCGCGATTGGCACAACGGTAGATGCCGACACCTGACACCGAGATTGCCGCTTTCAGATAACAGGGCATATTGAATGAGAAGATGTCCATTTCACTAATGTTATTTACGCTGTCAAAACAGTGTGTTTGTGGTACGTCTATCCCCAGTTCGGTGGCCAGGGCCATGAAGTTGTTTTTCGAATTAATGAATTCGACTGTTTCAACCCAGTCGGTATCATTCCATACCTTCCCTTCTTCCGGCCCAAAATAGAATACGGATGGCCGATAATCTTTGTATGCTGAAAGCTGTTTAAGGTTCAGGTTCCAGATAACATTTTCACTATGGTTGAGGCCAATACGGCGGTAATGGCGTGCAATGTCGTCCCACAGTGGTTTGAGGTCAGGGTGCAATTGAATATAATCTTCCGGCTCGGTCAGGCCGAGTGCACGCCCCGAATAAAGATTGTTGCCCACCACGCCTTCAGCAGTACAACGCATGATGTCGTGATTGACTATGTAACGGCCCGAAGGCAGATATCCGTGATTTAGCGTACTGGACATTGTTGTTCTATCCTATTAAGAATGTGAGTCAAAGCTCCTTGCGCATAAGAGATGCCAATGTGATGACTGGTAAATCAACAAAATGCAAAAAGCCTGTCGATATAAATGCCGCTCGACAGTGACCGGACATTTATTGCAGGCGAATAGTTCATTTCTCCTGATTCCAATGAAGCAATAACTATGCCGCACTTAACATTAAGATAATAATCATATTAAAAACAATAAGATATGTAACAATATTAACAACTTACATCTGCCTGAGCAGGCGATTTTTGTTCAATGTTGGTGCAGACAAACCACTGCAATGCCCAATATGTCAGCAGGTGAGGTGGGCGAGTATTGAAGAAAATTGGGACCTGAGTCCTATTAACTTTTATAGCGGCTTACGAACCGCCGAAGTATTTCCTGAGCGTAAGGTGTCTTTTCCATGCACACAGCACCAATCAGACAATCCGCTTCGTGCGGTTCAAAGTAGCCATGATGTTTATAAGCATGGATGCGCAACGTAAAGCCTTCAGCGTCACCTTCTGGGTGAAACTGGGTTGCATATACATTGCTGCCTACACGAAACATCTGTATCGGGCAGGCATTACCGGTCATTAATAAAACAGCGCTGGCAGGTAACGCGTCACAGGCTTCCTTGTGTCCTAACAATACTGTGATAGTGTCCGGGAAACCGGTTAATAACGGGTCACTTTTACCAGCATCCGTGATATCAAGCTCAACGCATCCTACTGCCTCGCCATAACGGGAGGATATTGAAGTGCCCAGGTACGAACCAAGCAAACCATTACCCGAACATGCGCCAAGGAAAGGTATATCATTGGGAACAATTACATCAAACAGCCTTTTGAAACCTTGTTCAATTTTTTTCTGAATTTCTGATTTGTCCTGCTCGGGTGTGCTGATATCAAATGGACTGCCGCCGACAATTACGCCACTATACTTTCCCAGTGCAAGGTCATCCGGGATACCGTTTTTTTCTATGCGCAGGCGATGGACATCTTTGGTATCAAGGTCGCCGTATTTCAGGATCGCCGCATATTCACTTTCGGAGGTATCGTCCTCCGGGCGAAGCTGCATGATAAGAAATGGTTTGGTCATTGATGTCAGTTCCATTACGCATGCGATGTTGATCTCGATGCAAGCTGGCGTCCAGCCATCGTGGTCTATGCTTCGGTCGCTGGTTCGTCTCAGCAGAATGCTGCTCGATCAGCATGTTGGTCATGCATCTCGTCAAATAAAAGGAGGTAGTACACTTCTTTCATTAAGTATGATTTTTATATTCTATCAGACTTCAGTTTTCAGTACGGGTAAACCAGTGAGCTACCAGCAGACATAACATCGCCCAGGTGCCTCCTGCAATCCAGCCGGCGATGATATCTGTGGGCCAATGGACGCCAAGGTAGAGCCTGCTAATGCCTACCAGGATGGTTATAAACACCGACCATGACAGGATGTATATCTTGATGCGCCTGTTTTCTGTCGATAGAGACAGCAAGGCGCCTAGCGTAAGGAAGACTATGGCAGACATCATTGCGTGACCGCTGGGAAAACTGCTCAGCGCTGCGCTTGTTGCATGGGGAACAATATCAGGGCGCGGTCGTGTAAAGTATTCTTTCAACAGGGTGTTAAGTAATGAACCAGCGGGGATTGATATAACTAAAAACAGCGCTAGTTTATGTCGCTGAGTCAGCCATAAATATCCACATGCAGCAATGGTTAGCAGCCCCAGGATGAGCAGGCCACCCATGGATGTGATATCCCGTACTACTACTTCAAGCCAGGCTGGCCCAAGCGGATCAGCCAGGTCATCCTGGTTGCGAAACCAAAGCAGCACACGCTGATCAAAACCCGAGGTTTCACCCTCAATGACTTCCTCAGTGAGTTTTATGAAGCCTAAAAGTCCAAGAGATACCAGGATGATTCCGACTTCAGTAACATATTCGAGTATGTCACCTTTTGACAGATATCGTTTTAACTTGCCCATAAATAATGATCTCGGGTTGCTTCTCCGTATTTGCTAAAAAGCAATCTTGTTACCATCGTAGGCTACCAGGTCACCGGGCTCATAATCATTAATATTTTCAATTACGCTGGTCATTCCGGCTACTGATTCGTCAACGTCAACCAGTCCTGTAGCATTAGTCATATCTGTTCGTACCCAGCCCGGGTGTAATGTAATGACATTTATCCCATCAGATTGCAGATCGACAGCCATCGATTTTGAGACAATAATTAGTGCCGCTTTTGCTGCACGGTAGGCATAGGTCCCACCACTAGTATTATCACTTGATGAGCCCATCTTGGAGCTGATATTGGCAATGATTGCTCCAGGCATTTTTAACCTTGGCAGCAATGTCTGGACAACGCGCAGTGGTGCTACACAATCCACATCGAATACCTCATGCATGGCTTCAGCTGTTATTTTTCGTAGAGACTGGCCATCTTTTATTGGACCGTAGATGCCTGCGTTGTTGATGAGCAGGTCTAACTGCTTCGGCAATGACGCGAGTATATTTTCTGAAGCGGGGCAGGTGACGTCCCATTGCACCAGCTTAAGCTGATGATATTTTTCAGCTAATGTAGACAGTGCAGCAGATTTACTTCGGTAACAGGCATATACGGTGTGGTCCCTGCTTAGATAATTAATCACAAAACCAAGACCGATACCGCGGCCAGCGCCTGTTATTAGGATATTCATGATTTCTCCTGTCTGTCTAGATCGATCGTACGGTAAAGATAACGGATTAATGATTCATGATTTAGCATAAAGGAAAAATAAGATGATTTTAGCTTGCGTCCTTTATGTTCAATCTTACATCTTAATTCTGCCATTAGCGGATGAAAAAAGATAAACTAGTAAAAAGTATCTGTACAAAAATGCCAAATAAAGATGTCTAGCAATAATAATCAAATGACCCTGGCCGCGATTGATCTTGGGTCAAACAGTTTTCACATGGTTGTAGCCAACATAGTCGATGGCAATATAGTTGTTGTCGATCGGATTCGTGATTCGGTAAGGCTGGCAGCCGGTCTGGATAAGAATCGGAACATCACAACTGAGGCTCGTGACAGGGCGTTAGAGTGCCTGCGTCAATTTGGTCAGCGTATAAAGGGCTTGCCTGAAGACGCCGTCAGTGCTGTAGGGACAAATACTTTACGCAAGGCAAAAAACTCAAATGACTTTTTGAAAGCGGCTCATCAGGCACTGGGTTATGAGATTGAGACTATTACCGGTCTGGAAGAAGCCCGTTTGATCTATCTGGGTGTTGCCCATAGCATGGCAGGCGCAGAGGGGCGGCGCCTTGTTGTTGATATTGGCGGCGGCAGTACCGAGCTTATTGTAGGGGAAAAATTCACAACCTTTTACCGCGAAAGTCTTTATATGGGCTGCGTCAGTATGTCCAGAAAATGGTTCGCCAATGGCAAATTGACGAAGCAGGCATTCAAAAGTGCGCGAATAATGGCGATGCTGGAACTCAGATCAGTACAGGATTTTTACTCTGGTTTGGACTGGCAAACGGCAATCGGTGCATCAGGTACAATCAAGTCCATTGGTAAGGTTTCGGAGCTAATGGGCTGGTCTGATACTGGTATTACAGCTGAATCTTTATCCAAGATCAGGAAGGCGATGCTGGATGCCGGTGATATTAAACATCTCAGCCTGAAGGGGCTTAGTGATGAGCGCCTGCCGGTCTTCCCGGGCGGTGTCATGGTGCTTAGTGCAGTCTTTGAGGCACTGAAGATTAAGCATATGCTGGTTTCTGATGGCTCTTTGCGTGAAGGATTGCTGTATGACCAGGTTGATCGTATCCGACATGAGGATGTCCGCGATAACTCAATTAGTACCTTCTGTGAACGTTTTGGTGTTGACCAGGCGCATGTCGCACGGGTAAAGAAAACGGCAATGTATCTGTTTAATAATTGCTTATCGGTCTGGAAGCTCGATGATGAACTTAGGCACATGCTTGGTTGGGCCGCTGAGGTTCATGAGTCGGGCCTCGCGATATCACACAGCCAGTATCATAAGCATGGTGCCTACCTGGTTGAATACACCGATCTGGCTGGCTTTACCCGAGAGCAGCAGCGTTCTCTGGCTGCACTGGTCAGGTCGCACCGGCGTAAATTCTCAAATAAGTTATTTGAGAACCTGCCCGGAAATACGGGGAAAAAACTTAGAAAAATAGCTGTTATTTTTCGTCTGTCGGTACTGCTGCATAGAAGTCGGCGAGACAGGTCATTCAGTGAAGTTAAAGTGAAAGCCGGAAAAAATAGTCTTAAGCTAGAGTTCCCTGATGGCTGGCTGGATGAGCACCCGCTTAATAAGGCTGACCTGGTGGCAGAAAGCAAATATCTGAAATCAGCAGGCTTTAAACTGCTTTTTAAGTAGATGATTTCTGAGTTTCAAGTTTCAAGTTTCAAGTTTCAAGTTTCAAGTAAAAATGCATATAACTTAGCTCTCAACACTTAATACTTTTCTCAATTGTCTGTCATGCAGTTTAGAAAATAATATCAGAGAGCTGACAGCACCAATGAGTGCAAACAGCATATCCCAATGTGTATCCCAGATGTCACCCTGTGTTGCCAGGAAAGCTTGCGCTTTGCCGCCATATAAAAGTGCCGCCCACCATTCTAATAATTCGTAGAAGGCACTAAATGCCAGACATATTGATATGACGATAAAGAACAGCATTTTTCCAGTTTGCAGGCATGTTTTCCTGAGTAATATCTCACGTGCCAGGATAGCCGGGGCAAAGCCCTGAGCAATGTGCCCCAGACGGTCATAGTGATTGCGCTGCAGATCGAACTGCTCCTGGAACCAGAACCCGGCAGGGACTTCAGAATAAGTGTAGTGGCCCCCAATCATCACGATGACAGCATGTAAGAATATCAGGCTATACAGCAGAGGGGTTAGCGGGAAGCTTTTCCAGGTATAAGTAAGCAAAGGCACTGCAATCAGCACCGGTGAGACTTCAAGAAACCAGGTCAGACGATCTTTGGGTCCTATGTTTGACCACAGCAGGATGACAAGCGTTAGTGCCAGAAGTACTTCTGGTAAACGGGCAAGAGCTTTCTGGTTTTTTGCCGCCAGGCTGGCATCGTGGCTGGATTTTTTAATAATGTTAATCTCGAAAATTGTTGAACTGCAGTGGGATGTCCAGATTCTCATCTTTTAGCATGGCCATTACTGCCTGCAGATCATCTCGCTTTTTCCCTGAGATGCGGACTTTTTCGCCCTGTATGGCCGCCTGTACTTTCATTTTTTTATCCTTGACCATCTTAACGATCTTTTTTGCCGTTGTCTGGTCGATGCCTTCTCGTAACGTAACGTTTTGTCGAGCACGTTGACCACGCAATTCTGCTTCATTTACCTCAAGGCAGGCGATATCAATGCCACGTTTGGTTAATTTATTGTTCAGAATATCGAGCATTTGCTGCAATTGAAATTCGTTGTCCGATTCTAGCAGGATATTTTCTTTTTCCAGAGTAAAGCTTGCATTGCTACCGCGGAAGTCAAACCGGGTGTCAATTTCTCGGTTCGCCTGATCAACAGCGTTAGAAGCCTCGTGAGAATCATATTCAGAAACAATATCAAAAGAGGGCATTTATTATCCTTTAGCAAAGTTCAATATAAGTGCATGTAATCATAGCATTAACAGGAAAGTTCTTCTTTTTCAATTCACTCTATTTATATCGTCTGTCACTTTCCTATCGTAGTCTGCTCACGTATAGTATTGACTTCATTTAGCCAGCTGCAAAACCCTATTATTATACGGTGATTAAGTGCACTGCATGTAATAGGACACTACATCTGCGAAGATGATAAACATAAGCAGGTCAATACTCCAGAAAGCAAATCTTGCCCTCAAGCCATTCATGTTTTTAAGACACTATTTTATTCAGTATTCCGGTATTTTACTGGCGATAATCAGCTTGGTGACGTTACTGTGTACTCCTCAAACAGCTGCCGCCCATCATCTGTTGGGAAAGCATGATCTTCAATGTGACAAAATCTTCCCCTGTCCTGATGAGCTCAAACCACGTGTGTCATTCTGGGTTGACGTGTTTACTAAATATGGCAACGATACGGTAGTTCTGCACGATTCTCTTAATCCTCATCGTGTCTACAGGGTTCTTGAAACTACGGCAAGGTGTTCCCGGCGCCGCGAACCCAAAACGATAAAAAATGCAAAAAACAGGATTCGCAAGCAACTGCTGCAGATTGCCGATAAACGGGCAAAAGGAATTACTGAATTCAGCGGCGAGAAACATCACCTGGCAGAAATGCTTAAAAATGAGAAGCCTTCTGAAATAAGAAAAGCAGCGGAGAGAATACGCTGCCAGGGAGGTGTAGCAGACCAGTACCGGAATGCTCTGGGAAGACATGGCATCTATGGCCCAATGGTTGTCTCTACCTTAAAAAAGGCCGGTTTGCCAACTGATATTCAGTACCTGCCATTTGTTGAATCGTCATATCGTCCTACGGCCTATTCAAGGGTGGGTGCAGCAGGTATGTGGCAGATAATGCCACGAACAGCCAGGGCCCTGGGTCTTAAGATTAGCTCCACTGTAGATGAGCGGCTTGATCCCGAACTCGCCTCGGCAGCGGCAGCACGTTATTTTCTGGATAGCCGGCAGAAGTTGGGCGATAAGGCACGTGGCCTGAAATCTGCAGAAAAGCACAGCCTTTTTCCATTTGTTATCACTTCCTACAACTATGGCGCCGCGGGTATGTTGCGGGCAATGGATAAGGTTGGAACGGATTATATGGATGTGCTGAACAAATATAAGGCAAAAGGATTCCAGGTAGCGGTAAAGAACTTTTATTCAAGTTTTCTTGCAGCACGACATGTAGCACAGAATGTCGATAAATATTATCCCGATAACAGGGTAGCAAAACCACTCGCGCTAGACGTGGTGACAATTAGGACACCCGTTTCTATTGAACGCCTGAGTTCAGTCTTTTCTGTTACAGTGGATGCCCTCAAAAAATACAATCCTTCGTTGATGCGCCTGGTCTGGACTGGCAGGCGCTTTGTCCCTAAAGGATACAAACTTAAATTACCTAAGACTGCAACCGGGCGTAGTGACCAGGTAGCAAAACTAAATAGCCTGCCAGCTGAAGAACCCAAATATGTCGAGTATTCCTATCGTGTGAAGCGTGGTGATACTGCCTGCGGAATTGCTAAAAAAGAAGGCGTTTCATGCCGCGAATTGATTTCGCTGAATAATCTTGGCCGACGCGCCCTGATTCGTACCGGGCAGATTCTCACCATTCCCGGTATACCAACTAAAGTGGCCAAAAAACAGGCAAGTGAACCTGTTAAAGTAAAAAAGAAACCGGCCAAGATCGTCGTGGCAAAAAAGCAGCAACAAAAACCCGCGCCAGCAAAACAACTCGCCGCAGTCCCTGTTAGCCCAATTCCTCGTAAACCAGAGCAGGTTATCAAGTCTATTCCGGAACTACCGGAATCAATCTTTGGTGTTGGTGATGATTTACTGATACAGCTTTCTGAAAAGGATGGAAAAACTCGCTACTCTGTTGTCGTCGAGCCCGACGAATCACTGGGACACTATGCAAACTGGCTCGGTTTACGATCAGCCAGCAGTATACGCAAAATGAATAAACTGAAGAGCTCACGCAAGGTGCGTATTGGCAAGGTTATCTACCTGCCGATAAAAAAACAGCAACAAATAGAAAAATATAATCAGCAACGACTGGATTATCATCGGGAATTACAGGATGAATTTCGCGCACGCTTCAAAATAGCAGGAGTGGAGACCTACAAGATACGTTCTGGTGATAGCGCGTGGAGTATTTCAATCAAGCAAAGGGTACCTTTGTGGGTGATTAAAAGGTATAACCCGCAGCTATTTTCGACCCAGTCACAACCCGGTGATGTGATAAACCTGCCGATCATTGAGCCATTGGCTGACTCGGAAACGGAACAAATATTAAAGGAAGGTTAAATGCATTCTGAACGAAGCATCAATAGATTTCCTGCAGTCTGAACCTGATTGGCGACTTTCTTCGTTAGTCTTAATATCAAAATACACTTCGCTTTATACATTGATCATTCAAGCAGGCCAAAAGCGCGTTCAAGGAAGGTTTTTG
The DNA here is from genome assembly GCA_029287915.1 of Arenicellales bacterium. Classification (GTDB taxonomy): domain Bacteria; phylum Pseudomonadota; class Gammaproteobacteria; order BMS3Bbin11; family BMS3Bbin11; genus BMS3Bbin11. The sequence goes on along the minus strand of JARFQE010000036.1, from coordinate 31,236 downwards.
GTCAACAGAAAGACCCGCTCATCAAGTCGCGTCAGGCCTTTTGCCTGAAATCGTGGTTCATTGGCCAGGCAGTCTTCCGAGTATATCGGCTCAATGATGAACTGCTCTCCAAACAACTGATTTACTTCGCTCTCAGTAACTGCAAAAGGTGGGCCATCCATTTCCTGCTGCGGGTAGTCGAGGGTAATTAATAGTGATCGAATAGTGTCCGGAATCAGTCCTGACAGATGCCTGGCATACGCTGGCCGCATGGTTTCAGGCAGCGCAATTAATGATGCTCTGTCATAGATTCCATCGATATGGGGCAAATCAGCAGAAGATATATCGAAAAAATCTGCACACAAAATGGTAATTCCATCTGATTGAAAAGCCTGCCCCCATTGGTGTTCGTTTATTTCATATTCTATATTGTTTTCGCTAAAAAAATCAGCGACTGCAATTGGGCTAATTTCGATACCGGTGACATGGAACATATTGTCGCGCAGCCAGATCATATCGAGAGATTTTCCGCACAATGGGACCAGAACATGGTCACCCTGTTCGATACCCAGTAGATCGATGAAACGTGTCATATGGGCATTGTATTCATGTTTGTGAAAGCCAATTTCACCAGCTTGCCATCGTTGATGCCAGAAATCTGCTTGCATTGATACTCCTGTTATATGTACTAATTATTTTTTACCGCATGGGCGCAAAGACATTATGGTAGACAAGGCCTTACTACCAGGCATCTCTCATCATGGCAATACCATGTGCACCATGTGATTGTATCTCATGTAATTGATCTACGGTCATGCCACCCAGTGCATAAACAGGTATTGGACACTCGGCGATCAGTTCTGTCATTCCCCTGATACCAATGGGCACAGCATCAGGGTGAGAAAGCGTTTTATTCACAGGTGACAGGACAATAAAATCTATACCAAGTTTAACAGCCTGCTCCAGCTCCTTTCTGTTGTGGCAGGATGCAGCAACTAGCTTATAATCAGGTCGTTGGTCGAGCTCCATCAAATGTCTGCTGGTCAGATGTAAACCAGAAAATCGTATTTTTTGCTGGGCCGGCATGCTGGAATTGACAAGAACCGAGACGCCCGCCGGTACTGTAATGGGCAGGATCTGGTCTACAAGTCGCCTCATTTGACAGTGGGACAGGGATTTTTCTCTTATTTGCAGCAGGCGCAGTCCCTTATTAATTGCTATGGGCAAGCGCCGTAGAAATTCTTCTTCGCCGATTTCGCTGGCACAGGAGATGGCATAGATGTCTGGTAGCTGTAAGGCACGAATGACAGGGGCATTGGCTGTCAGCAGCGGAGATATCGTCAGCGCTGACAGGTCCTGCCAGGACAGCCGCTGACCTTCTTTGCCGTGCTCATCGCCAGTCCAGTCGCTCACAATGAAGAAATGAAGTTGCACTGCTGCATGCGGGTAAGTGTGAGATAGAGTGATCCAGGGTCTGGCTTCTGTTATGTGAATGGCCAGTTCTTCTTCAATTTCACGGTTTAGTGCCTGTCGAGGTGTTTCTCCGGCCTCTACTTTGCCACCGGGGAACTCCCAGTCTCCGGCGCAGTCCTTGTTGGCTGGTCTTTCAGCAAACAGTATTCTGCCGTCTTCACGCTGAATGACAGCAACAGCAACTTTCAGTTTATTTTTCACAGATGAGGTTATTGTTTAATTATAAATCTCTGTCACAGCAGCCATCTTTTGGCACTGTCAAGATCGACGAAGAACTTTAGATTTATGCCATGATTGTTGGTTGTGGTCTCAAGAAAGCGGATCTGGTCGAGAAATTGTGGCTGACAGATTACTGCAATTTGCAGTTGCGATATATCCAGCGTATTGAAAAAAATTGCCAGCTTGTAGAGATCGAGTACCTCCTGCAATTTGTAGTCGCGGTTTCTTTCATCGACCAATATGCGTTTGTATCCCTGCTGTTTACAAATGTTAGTTATTTCGCGCACGTAACTGCCGATTACTTCTATATCGTCACTTTCTCCATGAGATTTGACCAGAAGGTGATTTTTTTTATTACTGGTATTATATTCAATGCTCATCCTGAGTCTAAACTCCTGTTCATACCACTATGAAAAGAATATTATTTTTTAGTTGTGATTCTTAATATGGTACGAATATATTGCCAGTAATGGATACAGTCAAATCACGCAATAAAATGGTATTTACTGCAAAAAGGGATCAATACAGCGGAAGCATCGCAGTGAATACCCAAGACTCAGGTCAGTACGTAACGTAAGCAGTTTCTTGACCAGCCTTGCCAAATCACGGTTTTCTGACAATGATTTACCCGTCTGTCCGCCTATTTCCTCTGCGGCGTTGAGTATCTCATCGAGTCCTGTATAAGTATCAAGCAGCCGTGCCGCAGTTTTTGCTCCAATACCGGGGACCCCCGGTAGAGAATGCGATTTATCGCCGACCATCGCCAGGTAATCATTCAGCTGTGTTATTCTGACCGAAAAACGTTGCTGAATGGATTGCTCTGTAACGGGTTCCTGTTTGAAATGGTTATATTGCCTGATTCCCGGGCCTAATAACTGAGCCTGACCTGTATCGGTCGACAATATGGTGACGGCGGCACCTTGCGCTACGGCTTTTACTGCAGCACTGGCGATGACATCATCGGCTTCCATTGCAGGCAACTGTACTGTCAAGATGCCATTTTCACTAATCTCCTTTTGTAATCGCGCGAAGATCTCATTCAGTTCTACAGGCATGTCAGGGCGATCTTTTTTATAATCGGGAAATAATTCATGCCGCCACGTCGGGCCAACACACTCGAATGCACATAGAGCATGCGTCGGTTTGTGTTGCTTCAGTGCTCGTGATAGGGATTGATGTGTTGACGAGATGGTCTGCTCAATAATCTGGTTTTTGTTGCCGGCTGCAATTGCAGCATGGATTCTGCGGATAAGATTCGGGCCGTCAATGAGCAGAAACCTGACCCCCGCCAACTGCATATTAGAAGCTGACAAGTTGTTGTTCAGTGGGTTCTGCGCAGCAGTACCATGATTCTGAGTGCACCGGAACAGAGTCTCCACATTGCTCCTTTGTGACATCTAAATCGTCTCTACCGGCAGCCTTCAGTGCAATGCGGCGAATGCCGTTGAAGATCTGCAGTCGATCAAGTCCCTGGCTTTCTGCTTTTTCAGTCCACAGTCGGATGTTTTCCTGCAGCGTATCTACCTCCTGATCTCGGTGTACCCAGGAATATCCCAGTGATGCAGGGTTGAAGCCGGTGATACAGGTTTCCTCTTTCGGCAGTTCTAGTATCCGCGAGCCGCTGGGGATCAACAGGCGCAGGGAAAGTTGTACCGGATTGACGCTCATGATCAGTTTAAGCTCAGCAATCTTTTCCAGTAATTCTATGTAGTTTATGATGGTAGTCCACGGAGTAAAGGGGATGAATGTGGGTGCCAGCGCTATACCATTTTCAGACATCAGTTGGACTACCTCTTCAAACCCTGCAGCAGTATGGCCTTTATCGAGATGCTCGAGGATTTTGTCATCGACAGATTCCACCGCCGTGGTAACCAGAATGCACCCCGTATCACGAAGATAAGGTAGTAAATCACGGTGCTTCAGCAGATGTTCGATCTTGATGACTGCATCATATGTCAATGATGGAAATTCCTCATGCATGGCCTCTATGATACGCCTTGCATGGCCAGGTCCATTGAGGAAATCCGGGTCGCCAAATGAAATGTGTTGGGCACCCTGTGTTACCTGCTGACGGATATCTTTCAGCACTATATCAGCAGGTATCGCATAGAAGCGGCCCCTGTAAACCGGTACCACCGGGCAATGACGACAAAGGTGCTTGCAGCCACGAGTGGTTTCAGTAAATCCCATGATTCTTCTGCTATCGTCCGGCAACACGAGATGGGAATACTTATCCAGAGCCGGTAGCGACTGTCGATCAGGTACCATAAAGTCAATACGCCCCAGATTGACCACTGTTTTATTTCGTGCAGGATGATCGTCACGATCAACAATAGAGCGAGCATAGTCAAGCATGTCATCTTCAGCCTCACCACCAAACACAGCATCAACACCCAGTTCTCGCAGAAATTTTTCATTGACCGGTGCATACCAGCCAAATACCGCAATTCTTGCTAGTGGTGCCATTTTTATAATGCGTGGCATTGCTTCGACTGCGATACGTGTCGCTGTCAGCATACTGAGGTAAATAAAAACCACACTTGCTGGTGCCAGTAAATCATCTGTCAGTTTTTGCTGTGATAAATCAAGACATTTGGCATCATAACCTGCCCTGGTAAATATGGCAGAGGGTTCGGCCAGCGCAAACGGCTGGCGGCCAAGGTCATAGGGGCTAATGAAAACTATTCTTTTTTTATCAGGCAAATTCTGATCGGATTTGTGCTGATTTGAATAAGCTTTGTCTGTTGCCTGTCGAGAGCAAGTTGTAGTGCAGTTATTTTTCATGACGTCATAGTTTACGGTTTAGCTACGTATACCTACCCCTTTCTTTAGCAAATATAGCGTACAGGCGACCAACACAATGATAAAGCCGAATATGATAATGAATGCATAGGAAATGTTTAGATCAGACTGACCCAGGACGCCATAACGAAAGGCATTGACCATGTGTAGAATCGGGTTGCTTAATGATACATTTTGCCAGAATTCGGGTAATAACTTGATAGAGTAAAAGACACCGCCGAGGTAGGTCAAAGGGGTTAGTACAAAAGTGGGTATGATTGAAATATCATCAAAATTACGCGCAAACACAGCATTAATCATGCCGGCCAGGGAAAATAAAATAGCCGTCATAAGAATTACAGAGCTGGTTATGAGATAGTTATCTATAGACAGTCCGGTGAATATGATTGATATGATGGTAACAATCAGTCCAACAAGTAGACCTCTCGCCACTCCACCACTGACAAAACCTGCGAGGATAACGTAATTGGGAACCGGTGCGATCAGAATCTCTTCAATAGAGTGTTGAAATTTCATACTGAAAAATGATGACACGACATTGGCATAGGAACTGGTAATAACGGACATCATAATCAATCCCGGGACGATGAACTCCATGTAGCTAAAGCCATCCATGGTGCCAATGCGTTTTCCTATCAGGCTACCGAAAATGATGAAATAAAGAGACATTGTAATCGCTGGTGGCAGGATAGTTTGCGGCCAGATTCGCATAAAACGTGTGATTTCACGGGTAACGATCGTTTTATATGCAGTATATCGGACTGTATTACTCATATCATAATCGGGCTGATTCAATAGTTAATGTTTCAGGCATTCTGTTTTATCTATAACCAGACACTTAGTTAGTGTGCAATAGCTGTTTTTCCCATTGGTCTGACTATGGCTATCAATAAAGGTAGAAGAGTCAGGTTTGCGATTAGTGCAGTAATCATGGCGGCACCAGTGAGCAGACCAAAATAGATTGTCGGAATAAAGTTCGACAGAGCAAGAATGGAAAAGCCGACTGTAATAATTACCGAAGTGTAATACATTGCACGTCCAATGCTGTTATGGCAGCGCATAATGGCATACCAGTAGTTTTTATCCTGCCAGTATTCCTCCTGGAAGCGGTGAACATAGTGGATAGTGTCATCAACAGCAATACCGATAGTGATCGCAGCAATAGTAATTGTCATAATATCAAGAGGGATACCTAACACGCCCATAAGCCCAAGCACCATTGCTGCCGAAAGGATATTCGGGATTATCGCCAGTACTGCGAATTTTAATGAACGAAACAGTACGATGAACATCAGCAGTATGGCAAAAAAGACCGCTCCCAAAGTCTTGATCTGCGAGCTGAACAGGCTTTGCAACATGTTGTTATACAGCACCAGCATGCCGCTCAAGTGGATCTGCTCTGGTTGAAAACCCATATCCTCTATCAGGTGTTTTTCAATACTCGACAGCAGTTCAGCGCGCTTTAGTTCAGGGTCAGAATCGATAATACGTGCACTGAAACGTAGTTGATTACCATCTTCTGACATATAGGGGGTAAACAGGCTTTGTTTTACCGTATCGGGTAATCGACTGAACAGAACTGAGAGGAAGAAGTCATCCAGGTTTTTACCATCTTTCAATTGTTGAAGCATTCGCATGGAAGTACTGATCGACAGTACCTTGCCAGTCTCCGGTAGACTATCGAGGTAACTGTGAATTTTATCGACTTCCTCCAGCATATATGTATTAAACCAGAAGCTTGATCCCGCGATTCCGCTTTCTCCCTGATCAGGGTAATCATGCAGGTAACTATCAGCGTAATCATCCACGTCTGCTTTCGTGTTTTCTTCAATTTCCTCATAAAAACTTTTTGGCGCATCGACGATAACATCCAGTGGCGTAGTACCCCCGAGCTCCAGATCGATGAGTTTCATGCCCTGGTGGATTTCGGTCGAAGATTTAAAGTAGCTGATAAAACTGTTTTCAACTGTCAGTTTTGAAATACCAAATATACTCAGCAGGGCAAGTATCAGTGCTGCAAGTAGAACGCAAAGCTTTCTATGTTCAATCAGGTTTGCGAGGTAGCGGGTAAGGATGCCGGTGATGTCGTGAAGCTTTCCAGGCTTGCCGGCCTTCAGTAACATCAGGCTGGCAGGGAACAGTGTGAAGGTGAAAAAGAAGGCCACTGCAATACCGATGAACATCATCCAGCCGAAATCTATGACGGGTCGTATATCGCTGAAGATCAGCGAGGCAAAGGCCACCATAGTTGTAATCGCCGTATAAAAACTGGGTAAGAATTTACTGCGAATTGTTTGACTTACCAGCCAGTACTGATCGTTATCCGGATTTGCAGCATGTAGTTCACGATAACGGACAATAAGATGTACTGTTAGTGACATGGTAATGATCAGTAGCAGGGAGACGAAATTTGATGACACTACGGTGACTCGCCAGCCCAGCACACCGAGCACCCCTAGCATGAAGATTCCAGTGACACCACAGGTAAGCACAGGCAGGTAGACCCAGTGAGGTTTACGAAATGCGGTAAATAGAAAAATGATCAGCAATCCCAGCACAGCCAGACCGAACACCTTCAGGTCATTCCTGACGTAATCCATCGAGTCAGAGACAATCATCGGTACACCACCGAGGAAAAGTTTTGCCGAATCACGGTGGTCATCCATGATTTGGCGGATCTTCTGGATGTCATCGTGCTCCTGCTTCAGCAGGCTATCGCTATAATCATCAAATTTTTTCGTCACCTGCGCCAGTTCAATCGCCTGTTCTGGAGACAGGGTATTTTCCATCCGCTGTATGCGTAAAGCGTTACGCCGCTGAAAAAGCTCATGCCATTTTTCTTCACGACGAAGTTTAATTTGCAGTGCTGTAGTGTGGCCATCAGGGCTGATAATCAGATTGCTATAAAATGGGCTGGTCGTCAGTTCTTTTCTGGCCAGACCAGGAATACAGTCATCTGATTCCAGCGTTCGTATGTTTTTACTCAGTTCTGATAAGGTGACAGGAGGTGAGTTGATTAGTGGCACATCAAGGATAGTTGTTACGCTGTCTACTCGATCAATTTCCTTTAACTGTTGTTTTAATTCGGCCAGATCGGCAAGCGTGGTTTTGCTGAAAAGTCCTTTAGTCGGTGTGTAGGTAATGACGAGATAGTCTTCAGAACCATAACGCGCAGTAATAGAGCGGTAATAACGCAAAGCAGCATCATTCTCGAGCACCAGTGTATCTGCAGAGGCATCGAGCCTGAAGTCCTTGCTATAGTAAGCAACGGGAACTACCAGGATGCTTAACAGGGCCAGCGTTAGCCAGGGTCTGTTAAGTACCAGAGACTCATAAAGCTTGATTAGCGTCTTTTGCATTCAGCTTTGCCTTGCCTGTGCATCAGGTTTTTTGTTTTCATTCACCATACCCATAAACAACTCCTCCAGCCTGTTGGTCTTGTTGCGCAGACTGATGATGGTTATGCCATGACCGGATAACTGTGTGAATAAGGAATTGAGCGCATTCTCTTTGGCAACATCTACCGACAGTGTATGAGCATCAACCTTGAGCAGTGAATAGCCATCAAGCTCAGGCACTACATCCACTGCTTCACGTGTATCTAACAGAAATGTCTCCATGTTGAGCTGGCCCAGCAGTTTTTTCATACTGGTATTTTCCATAATCAGTCCGTGATCAATAATGGCGATATTGCGACACAGGTTTTCGGCTTCTTCAAGGTAGTGGGTGGTAAGGATAATTGTAGTCCCCTGTTCATTGATTTCACGCAGAAACTCCCACATTGAGCGCCGAATCTCTATATCAACCCCGGCAGTGGGCTCATCAAGAATAAGGATATCAGGTTCGTGAACCAGTGCGCGGGCTATCATCAGTCGTCTTTTCATTCCGCCTGACAGGTTACGGGAAGCCGTATCACGCTTGTCCCAGAGGCCCAGTCGACGCAGGTATTTCTCTGTTCTCTGCCTGGCAAGCTCCCGCTTTAGACCATAATATCCACCCTGATTGGCAACAATATTGAAGACTTTTTCAAAAACACCAAAATTAAATTCCTGTGGTACCAGTCCAATACAGGATTTAACCGATTCCGGGTCACTGTCAATATCATGGCCGAACACGGATACACTGCCACGGGTTTTACTGACCAGTGATGAGATAATTCCAATAGCGGTTGATTTTCCCGCACCATTCGGACCAAGCAGCGCAAAGAAGTCACCAGCTTCCACCTCCAGATTGATACCTTTTAGTGCGTTGACGCCACCGGCATACTGTTTATGAAGATTTTGAATTGTTAATGCGTTCATCAATTTTCACTTTATTGATTTCAAGCACATCAGTTTGATATACCTGACTAAATTACTAGGCATTGATTATATAAGTAAGTTCTTATATAATAACCAATTATTTTCCAATATGCGGGCCACCAGTATGTTCATAAAAGAAGTTGACTCTCCGACACTTGTTTCCAAAATGGAAGAAAATGACGACCTGGTCATCATTGATGTTCGTGAAATGCATGAAATTTCCCGGGGCACTATTCAGGGTGCTATAGCAATGCCCATGGCAACTGTGCCTGTGCGCCTGAATGAAATCCCGAAAGATAAAGAGGTTGTCTTTATCTGTCGCAGTGGTGCTCGCTCAGGACAGGTCTGCATGTTTCTTGGCCAACATGGCTATGATAATGTTATTAATCTCCGTGGCGGCATGATTGGCTGGGTACGCAGCGGTTATGAACCTGTTTTGCCTGAACAGGTATCTAATGTTTACTAAGGTAATTAAGTCAAGACAGAGAATAACAATGAGTCTGGCCATACTATTTATCACCCACTATTAATTTGATTACTATCTCATATTCCTGCTCATCTATCGATAGTATTTCGTGCCCGTATATCCGACTCCAGGCAGGTATATCATTTATCGCACCATGATCGGTGCAAATTATCTTCAGACATTCGCCGGGCTTCATGTTTTCTACCCTATCCTGCGTTTTGATTACTGGCAACGGACATAGCAGGTTACGAGCATCGAGTGTTTGTTCAGACATACCAGTCCTGAGGAATTTCGTCAGCCCTGAATGGAACGACATCAATATTCTTAGATTCGCCATTCTTTTGTCTTATTTCTACATTCACAAACTCTGATTCTCTACCGCTACTGAAACGTGCTACAAGCCTGGCAGCAAGTTCAAGATCATCACTATCAGTTTCACCATCAATCAGAGCAATCGGGCCGCTATGGCTGATTGTATTCAGGCTTATATACTTTTTCCGGTAGCCTTTTAGAAAATTGGTTTCGCCTTCCTCACGCGCTATGATTAGTTTGAAACTTGGTTTGGGACGTAAATGTCGACCAACTTTGAGCATGACAATATCGTCAATCTCATAGGTTTTCTCTCCGCGTGCCTGCCACAGGTCGGCCAGTTTCGAGGAATAGTTGGCGTCGGTTAGAAAACAGCAGCCACCGGCAGGCTGTGCGTATTCAGTAAATCCATATTTTTTAGCCAGTGCCATTTGCGGTTTGCGATTTCTACCGGAAATATCGAGCAGCTGATCACGATCTACCCAGCCTTCCTGCTCCGGTTTTGTTTCAGGTAACAACCTGGCACATAGAGGGCGGAGCAACAGGTCACCGGCACCGGACTCCTTGCTGACTACCGGCATGGTGTCTTTGCGTTGTGACATTGGCCTTTGTCCCATGACTTCACCAGTAATGAGGAAATCAAAGTCATGTTTTTGCATCCATTTGAGGGCTTCATGAACCATAAATCCCTTGCAGTCCAGGCAGGGATTTAGATTAGCTCCATAGCCATGCTTAGGATTGATAACGATGTCTTTATAGTCTTCAGAGATATCGATAATGTGTAATTTTATACCCAGTTGTTCGGCAACCCAGAGTGCGTTATTACGCTTGGGCCTGTCCCGATCTTTCTTGCGAATGGCATGGGTATGACCTTCTACACAGAAGCCGGTAAAAAAATTTATTCCTTCGACATGGATGCCCTGCTCCTGAATAAGCCTGACAGCCAGCATGGAATCAAGACCACCAGATACAAGAGCAACGGCTTTTCGCTCTCTGTTGTTGTCTGAATTATTAGTCATTGCACTTCTGCGTTTAGCTATTTAGACTTAAGTTAACTATTAATTATATCATTTCAGAACTATGTTCATCCGTAGCATTTGTGTGTTGATTCTGCTTTTACCCGGCCTGTTTACCGCAGTGGCAAATGCCGAGATTTACCGCTACGTCGATGATAATGGCAGGGTGGTTTATTCAAGTGAGAAGCCGGTCGAGAATGCTTCGGCAAGTAAAGTAACAATCCGCGATAACACTGTCTCATCCATGACCAGCTACACTGAAAGCGAAGGCAGAGAAGTAGTGTTGTATTCAGCAAGCTGGTGTGGTGTCTGCAAGCAGGCCAGGGCCTACTTTGAGGATCAGTCCATCGATTATGATGAATACGATATCGAAAATGATCCCAGGGGAAAACGCGATTATGCCCGCTTTGGTGGCCGCGGAGTGCCGATAATACTGGTTGGTGACCAGCGTATGGATGGTTTCAGTCAAGCTCGATTCGATCAGCTGTATTCAGTCAATAACTAATAGCACCGGGTTTTATGAAAAAATCTTATTTTGCAGGGAAAATCCTGCCTGTCTTTCTTTTTCTTGATCTGCTTGCGCTTGTCATGATTGAAGCTGTTCATGCAAATGAGCCGCCGGTAAATTCCTACGTCGGTGAAAAAGTCTGTTCAGGTTGTCATCAGCAACAGTCCCAATTATGGAAAGGTTCTCATCATGAGATGGCCATGCAACCGGCTAATAAGGACACAGTCCTTGCCGATTTTAATAAAGCCAGTCTAAAGCATGATGGTGTAACCAGCTATTTCACCAAACAAGCTGATGATTACATAGTAAATACCGTAGGTCCCGATGGTAAGGCACATGACTACAAGATCAAATATACCTTTGGTGTTTATCCACTGCAGCAGTATCTTGTCGAGTTTCCAGGTGGCCGATTACAGGCACTGGATATTGCCTGGGACAGCCGCCCTGAAAATAAGGGCGGACAGAGATGGTTTCGTCTCAACCCCGATGAACATATTCCTGCAGGCGATGTATTGCACTGGACAGGTCCTAATCTTAACTGGAATTACATGTGTGCCGAGTGCCATTCGACCAATTTGAAAAAGAATTACGATAGTGCCAATGACAGTTATGATACAACCTGGTCAGAGATCAATGTCTCCTGTGAGGCCTGTCACGGCCCTGGTAATAACCATGTAGACTGGGCTAAAAGTGAAAATAGATCTGCAACTAATAATGGCCTGGTGACGAGCTTTAATGAGCGTAAAGGGATAACCTGGAACATCGATGCAGATTCAGCTAAGCCTGTAAGATCTATACCTCGAAATACCAGCACCGAGATTGAAATATGCGCGGTCTGTCACTCACGACGCAGCCAGATTAGTGAAAATAATCAGACAGGTGAAAGCTTATATGATAATTTCCTTCCGGCACTACTGAGTGATGGTCTCTATTTTGCTGATGGGCAGATCAATGAAGAGGTTTATGTCTATGGCTCATTCCTGCAAAGCAAAATGAATCAGGCGGGTGTCACATGCTCAGATTGCCATAATCCCCATAGTGCCGCATTGCGGGCTCCCGGGGAACAGGTTTGCTACCAGTGTCACAGGCCAGATGTCTATGCGAGTAGTCGCCATCACCATCATCAAGAGGGATCAGCAGGTTCCAGCTGTATCGAGTGCCATATGCCGGCAAAGACCTATATGGAAGTTGACCCGAGGCATGATCACAGCTTCCGTATTCCACGACCTGATCTTAGTGTAAAACTGAACACGCCAAATGCCTGTAACAACTGTCACAGCAAACAAACGCCATTATGGGCAGCATCTAAAATCGAATCCTGGTATGGCAAACTGCCGGTCGGGTATCAGAAATTTGCATCGGCTTTAAATGCAGCAGAAAAAGAGCTGCCAGCAGCTCAGTCACTGATTACCTCCCTTGCTACAGATTCAGGTCAACCAGCGATAGCGCGTGCTACCGCAATTCGACTTTCAGGGCGCTATAGTACACCGGCAACAATGGCGATAATACAGCAGGCGATTCAAAGTAAGGACCCAATGCTCAGGCAGGCGGCACTCGATGCCCTTAGTTCATTCGGTATCAGGGAACGTGTGCGGTTGGCTTTTCCTTTGCTCGATGATGAAGTTCGCAGCGTACGGATTCATGCCGCACGGCTACTGGCAACAATACCTGCCGGGAATCTACCGGAGCATCAGCAAGAAATGTTCGATAGCGCCTTAGAGGAATATATCGAGACCCAGTTATTTAATGCAGAGAGACCAGAATCACAGGTGAATCTGGGTAGCCTATACAGTGATTTGGGCAGCAAGGAAGAGGCTGAAAGACGTTATCGCAAGGCGATTGAATTACAGAGTAAGTTCGTTCCCGCTTATGTCAATCTGGCGCAGCTATATAGTGAACAGAAAAATGAGGCCGAGGCGATCAGTTTATTAAAAGCTGGCTTAAAACAGGTACCGGAAAATGCAAGTTTGCATCATGCACTTGGTCTGGCACTGGTTCGCCAAAAGGACTTGCCTGGTGCACTGAAGCATCTATCAAAAGCAGCTGAACTTGCCCCCGCTGAAGTTCGTTACAGTTATGTCTATGCGCTGGGGCTTCAGTCGGCGGGCAACGTCGATAAGGCGATAGAATTGCTGGAAGCGAGTCATGGTTTGCATCCGGGGAATACAGATATATTGTACGCCCTGGTGACCATAAATCGTGATATAGGAAACATAGAAAAAGCACTGCACTATGTTTCTGCTTTAACAAAGTTACTGCCAGGTAACGCAATGGTCAGACAACTGCAACAGCAGTTAAATCAATCAGGTGCCAAAAATTAACAGGCCTGGATGTTCTGGTAGCTACCAAGATCGTAAACCTCTGAGAAGCCAGCTGACATTAAAAGCTGTTTAGCCATACGACTGCGGGCGCCGGTCACGCAATATACAATGACTGGAGTTTTTCTGTCTTTCGGAACGTGACCCGCACTGATCCATTGAACAGGATGGTTTATTGCACCTTCTAATGCACCGGCGCGGTATTCATCTTCAGTGCGTACATCCAGCAGCCGAGCCCCTTGATTTAGTAAGCGACGAGTTTCCTGGCAACGTTTGTGTGGATTAAGCATTATTTCTCTCCTGCTTGTTCATGATGGATAATAGGTGAGAATTATAGTGCTAGTATCTACCTTTACAAAGTGACATAGTCACCTGATTTTTCAGTAAAAGATGGACGAAAATGTGATGATTCATGCAACCCTAACAGGCTTTCAGGAGATCAACATATAATGGATATTTTGGACATGGATCGTGCACACGTCTGGCATCCTTATAGTAGTATGGGCAAGGGCCAACCGGTATTTGCTGTTGGATCGGCTAAGGGCGTCAGACTAAAACTAACGGATGGCAGAGAACTAATCGATGGCATGTCTTCCTGGTGGTGTGCCATCCACGGCTATAACCATCCAGTGATGAATAGTGCGGTAACAGCCCAGTTAGACAAGATGTCTCACGTGATGTTTGGCGGCTTGACTCACCAGCCTGCGGTGATGTTGGCAGAAAAGCTGGTGGCATTGACCCCGCAACCCTTACAGACAGTATTTTTTTCTGACTCAGGCTCTGTTGCTGTGGAAGTGGCAATGAAAATGGCCATCCAGTACTGGCATGACAAAGGTATGGCCAGCAAACAGCACTTTCTGACCGTTCGCTCTGGCTATCATGGCGATACACTAGGAGCGATGTCAGTCTGTGACCCTGTCACCGGTATGCATAAACTATTCTCGGATATCCTGACTTCACAGTACTTTGTTGATGCGCCGAGCTGTCGTTTCGGAGAGGCCTGTACAGAAAGGGATATAGCAAAGATGAAAGCCTGCCTGGAACAAAATCACATGAAAATAGCCGCCGTTATCATGGAGCCGGTTGTTCAGGGTGCTGGTGGAATGAGATTTTATTCGGCCGACTATCTGAAACAGGTCAGGCATCTCTGTTCGCAGTATGGCGTCTTGTTGATCCTTGATGAAATTGCCACCGGATTTGGCCGCACGGGCAGGCTGTTTGCCTGTGAACATGCAGATATCTCACCGGATATTATGTGCGTGGGTAAGGCATTGACAGGTGGATACATGACCCTTGCAGCGACCCTGACGACCCTGGAAGTCAGTAGCGTAATTAGTTCAGGTGAGCCAGGACTTTTTATGCATGGACCGACTTTTATGGCTAATCCACTGGCATGTTCAGCAGCACTCGCAAGCATAGATTTACTGCTGTCATCTCCCTGGCATCAGACTATACAACAGATTGAAAAAAACCTGGCAGATGGTCTTGGTGACTGCCGCAATAAAGCTGCAGTGGCAGATGTGAGAGTGCTGGGAGCTATTGGGGTTGTTGAGCTTGAGCAAGCAGTGGATATGCAAACCGTTCCTTATCGGTTCGTAGAGCAGGGGGTTTGGGTCAGGCCATTTGGGCGGCTGATCTATCTAATGCCGCCTTATATTATCGGGCAAGCAGACTTGCAGACATTGACTGAGGCGGTGAAAAATGTTGTCAATGGACTAACACAATCATCTGTATAATTGTCGGTAAACAGAATGGCGTAGAAATGAAATGGATTGCAATTAATTTGATATAGATCAAAAGTTTTCTTATCTATGTGGATTATAATCGAACAATATGAAAATAAAGAAGGGTGATTAACGAATGCTTGATGTCATGGTAAAAAAGAACGGTGAATCTGCGCGCATAGAGCCTTACAAATGGGTGTATACAGTTGATGGTTTACCGGCTGCGCCAAAAGACCCGGACAAGCCCATGCTGTTCTATGTCCGACTGGATAGTGGGCGCACAGAAAGAGCCTACTATAAAGGGGCTGTACTGGAAAAATGGCTACTAGAGACAAATACCCACATCGTACTGAATGAAAATGAAATTATTGCCTGGCGTTATCTGAGGCCCAGGTAAAGATTACCCTGTAAGCCAGGTGTTCACAGGGACTTTGGCATTGTTCCCTGTTTTTTTTGCGTGGCTTACGCTGATTAAGTTAGTTCCGCTTTCACATACAGCATTGTAAGCGCTGTCGCAGATATACATCTTTATCCCTCCTTTATACCTGCGGATTTTTTAAACATTCCTGATCTGGCTGTAGTCATGAATGGCAATTCTGTTATCATACAAAATTAATTTCATATACATGTTAATTGTTTTCAGCTATTACATGTCCTTTGCTCCACCTGTGAGTCTAACACTATGAAAATTTTTCAAAAATTAATCAGTATTCTGTTTGCATTAGTGTTGTATAGCGCCAGCCATGCTTCTGCAGATGCCTATAATGCAACAATCAGGGTATTCAAGAATGCAGGTGAAAGCGGTTCATTTTTTGACAATAGTTATGGCTATGCTGTTTTCCCGACAATCGGGAAAGGAGGCGTCGGTATTGGCGGGGCCCATGGCAAGGGCGGTGTTTTCGTTGCCGGCATACAGGTTGGTGAAGCTTCGGTGACCCAGTTGACAATAGGTTTTCAGCTAGGTGGCCAGGCATATAGTCAGATAATTTTCTTCAAGGACAAGCGTGCCTTTGACGAATTTACCTCAGGTCAGTTCGAGTTCGGGGCTCAGGCAACTGCAGTTGCAATTACCGCCGGAGTATCAGCAGGCGCCTCAACAGCCGGTTCCTCTGCCAGCGCCAGTGGCGATAGAGATTCAGCAACTACCGTGGGCGGCTATTATAAGGGAATGGCTGTTTTTACCATCGCCAAGGGCGGCCTAATGTATGAAGCTACACTTGGCGGACAGAAATATAGCTACAAAGCTCTCAGTAAACCAACCATATAGTCATATAATCTTCAATCTATCAAATGAAACCCGTATTACTGAAAATTTTAATCACGCTCTTTTTAGCCCTTTTTCTCACTGCCTGCGGCAAGCCACAAACTCCACAGGAGGTGGCCAGGGAGTTCTGGAAATCTGTCATAGAAGGGAATGTTTCAGGGGTAGTTGAATACTCTACTCTGGCAAGTGAAGAGGCTTATGATGCCTTTTCGTACGACTGGCAAGGGATGATTCCGTCATGGGGCAAAGTTATTATTGAAGATCATGAAGCGCGCGTCTATACACACATATCAAAACCAGATGCTGCAACAAGCGAAATGCTTAATTTCGTTACTTATCTGATAAAACAGGGTGATGCATGGAAGGTAGATTATGACAAAACGGAAAAAGTGGTGCTGGCAAGTTCTGCGGTATCCGATTTTGTTAACCGAATTAGCTCAATAGGAAATGAAATTACACAACAGCTAGAAGAAGCCAGCAAGAGAGTAACTGCTGAGCTTGAGTCTCTGAATGATCAGCTGCTAGATCTGACCGAAAGCCTTGGTAATCAGGCTAGCCAGACGATAACGGAATATAGCGAGATTATGCGCCTTCATCTAGATGCACTGGCAGCTTCAATAGAGAATGCTATAAAGGAACAGAAGGAGGAAATTGATCCTGCTGATCGGGAAACGATGGAAAACACAGTAAAAGAGCTCAACCAGAGTAGTAGGAGACTTGCCCAGCCTGATATGAGCAGTATTGCTGAAAGTGGCGAAGTAATAATTATTACCAGGAAAAATCTTAACAAGATCAATGCCGGAACTTTTCAGGATTATCAGGCGCAATGGCAGGAATTGATGGAACGTGTCAAACAAGACCTGGAAAATCTGCTCAATGAATTATCTGCAAAAGTGCATTAATGCAAACTTTGTTTGATCACCATAGTCATATATTATCCAGTATACAAACTTACTACCCGGGTATTCTCGGGTTTCGCACTATAAAGAGGATTAAAGTGAAATTTAAAAATATTACCCTTGCCATACTTGTATTGTCACTGGCAGCACCGGCTATTACAGTTGCCGCAGAATTAAAAAGCCATAAACAAAAATTTAGCTATTCTGTTGGCTATCGGCTCGCAACCTCACTAAAAGCCGAAGGGCTCGATGTTGATCCAGATGCCTTTTCTGCTGCAATGAAAGACGCTCTCAGTGGTGGAAAAGCTGCATTGTCACCTGAAGAGATGCAGACAGTAATGGCCGCAGAGCGCGACAAACAACTGAAGGCTTTAGAGGAGAAGGTCGCAGCGAATAAAAAAGCAGGTGATAAATATCGCGCTGAAAATGCAAAAAAGTCAGGGGTAAAAACACTTGATAGTGGTATTCAGTACAAGGTCGTTAAATCAGGTAAAGGCAAACAGGCAACTGCCGATAGTGAAGTAACTGTACATTATCGTGGCAGCCTGATAAACGGGACTGAGTTTGATTCCTCGTATAAGCGTGACAAGCCAGCTACGTTCGGTCTGACGGGTGTCATTAAAGGCTGGCAGGAAGTAGTGCCAATGATGAAAGTTGGCGATAAATGGGAAGTAGTGATACCGCCTGAATTCGGCTACGCTGATAAGGGTGCCGGTAACGTTATTGGTCCAGGTGAAACCCTGCTTTTCGAAATTGAACTACTGGAAGTCAAGTAGGTAAAGATTATCTATACACAGTGAGGTCGATTTGTTTACGAATCTTCTGAACTGGTGGGATGCTAATGTCTGGCAGTCTGATATAAACAGTCTGCCAGGCTGGAAGCGAAAATTTTTGCTGTTTCTGCGTGGGCTGCAGATGCTAGTGGTTGATGTGCTAGCCGGCAACCATAAACTGTATGCCATGGCACTGGTTTACATGACCATCCTGTCGATTGTTCCTTTGCTTGCAGTTATGTTTTCGGTGCTGAAAGGGTTTGGTGTACATAATCAACTGGAGCCCCTGCTACTAAATGGTCTTGAACCTCTGGGAGAAAAAGGGGTAGAAATTACCTCTACCATTCTTACTTTCGTCGATAATATCCAGGTTGGAGTGCTCGGTGCTGTAGGCCTGGGTATTCTGATCTTCACCGTTGTTTCATTGATTCGTCAAATTGAAGAGGCGTTTAATAGTACCTGGTGCGTTAGAAAACTGCGGCCTCTGCCAGAGCGATTCAGTCATTATATCTCTGTGTTACTGGTCGGACCGGTACTGATATTTTCCGCTATTGGTCTCTCCAATTCGGTCAAGCACATGAGTCTGTTCCAGCATGCCGTGGAAACTGAGACAGGGGCATTTCTGTATAATATGCTTTCTGTTTATTTACCATTCTTCATGACGGTCATTGCTATTGCCTTCATTTATGTTTTCGTCCCGAATACACGAGTAAGACCAGTGGCCGCATTGTTTGGCGCTACGATATCAACTCTGTTATTCAAGGTTGCCAGCTTTGTGTTTACGCTGTTTATTGTTGGATCGGCAAAGTACGATGCCATCTATTCTGCTTTTGCAACAATCATTATTCTGTTTATCTGGATCTACATAATCTGGTTGATAATGTTACTTGGTTCCAGCATTGCCTATTATTATCAGCATGCAGACAAACTGCTTTATCTCTATCATGATGAAGAGTTGTCGCCTTATGAAAGTGAAGTTCTGGCACTACAGCTAATGGTGCTGGTGACAAGAAATTATTATGCAGATAAACCGCCGCTGACATTAGTCGAGGTCGCTCATCAGCTCCAACTACCTGATGATCTGGTTGAAAAAATGGTCTACCAACTGAAGCAAGGTGGCTATTTGAATATCGTTGATGATGAAATGAAGCTATTGCCGGGGCGTCCACCGGATGAAACCAGCAGTGCTGAATTACTTACATATATTTATGATTCAAAGAAGGAAAGGACAAAAAGAACAGATATAAGGACTAATGCAAATGTTGTTGATGTCCTTAAGCTGGCTGAGCAGGAAGGGCTTGATGCAGTGAATGATATAACTATTAAACAGCTGGCCAGTGATGAAGAACGAATAAACAGGGTTAGAGCTTAAGGAAGTAATAGCGAATGAGCGTCTATAAATTGACTTATGTAACAGACTCTGGAATACATGGTAGAGGCCTGTTTGCCAGGTCGGATATAGAAGAAGGTACCTATCTTGGCGAATACATGGGACCTGCTGCAAAACGTAATGGCAGCCATGTCTTATGGGTTTATGACGAAAGTGGAGTAGTCGGTCGTTCAGGTAGAAACAAACTGCGTTATCTTAACCACAGTTCTAATGCCTGTGCAGAATTTGATGGTTTTGACTTATACGCTTCACGAATGATAAAGCGTGGTGAAGAAATAACCATCAATTATGGTGAGGACTGGGATGATATAGACTAGCTAATTCTGCAGTAAAAAAAGTGCGTGCAGAAACTGGCTGTATATCGATAGCTAAATAATCAGGGCTAAATAAAATTTAATTGACGAATCAAGGTTGATACGACATGTTTAAAAAACTCTTTTTTTTACCAGTGATCATATTTATTGCATTTGTACTCAGCTCATGTAGCTCAACAAGTCTTGTCAATCGCTGGAGTGATCCGGAATATAAGGGTCCTGCGCTACAGAAAATCCTTGTCATCGGGATTATCAAAGATGATATCAAGAGGAGATCTTTTGAACAGGAATTTGCGAACCTGATCACGGCAAATGATAGAACAGCTGTAGCAAGCTATACTTTGATACCTGATTTGGAAAGTGCCGATCAGAAAGAGGAAGTTCTTGCTGCAGTCGAAAAAGTGGGCGCAGACGGGGTGCTGGTCGTTACATTACAGGGTGTAAGCAAGGAGCAAAGAGAGGTGCCGCCTTCCATTGACTATGTCCCGACAGCCGGATTTGGTTATGGTGGTATGTATGGTTACTATGGTATGCGTCATACAGCCGTTTATAGCCCAGGTTATACAGTGACTGATACCATCGTCAGGCTGGACACAAAATTGTTTGCCGTTAGTTCAGAAAAAATGATCTGGGCAGGTAAAACCGAAAGCTTCAATCCCTCTTCATCACAAGCAGTAATCAGCGAGCTGGAAAAACTTGTGATAACCGATATGAAGAAGAGTGGGTTGATTAAGTAAATACAAGTTCCAAGTTCCAAAAACATTGTTAATCATTCCTCTTGGAACTTCAGACTTGGAACTTGGAACTACGTTTATTCCACCATTCCCGTTCCAATGCCGACGGTACTGAAGCCTCCATCGACATAGGTGATTTCCCCGGTGATGCCGGATGCAAGGTCGGAGCAGAGAAAGGCAGCTGCATTTCCTACTTCCTCGATGGTGACGCTGCGGCCTAGTGGTGCGGTTTTGTCATAAAAGTCGAGCATTTGTTTAAAGCCACTGATGCCTGCAGCGGCAAGGGTCTTGATGGGACCAGCAGAGATTGCATTGACTCGAATGCCATCAGGCCCCAGGCTTTGAGCAAGGTAGCGAACATTCGCTTCAAGGCTTGCCTTGGCTAATCCCATGACATTATAGCCAGGCATCGAACGTACAGCGCCTATATAGCTCATGGTGATAAGGGCAGCGTTTCGTCCCTGCATCATTTCTCTTCCAGCCCTGGCAAGGGCAGTGAAGCTATAGGAGCTGATTTCATGTGCTGTGTTGAAACCTTCTCGCGTGGTTGCATCGAGAAACAGGCCTTTAAGTTCATTGCGTGGTGCGAAGGCAATGGAATGTACGATGCCATCCAGACCATCCCATCTTTTTGCCAGTTCAGCAAATGCATTATCTATCTGTTCATCTTCAGCTACATCGCATGGCAGAATGATGGATGAGCCACAGGCCTCAGCAATCTTTTCTACTCGGGTCTTAAGTTTTTCTGTCTGATAGGTAAATGCCAGCTCTGCACCCTGTGCAGACATGGCAAGTGCGGTGCCGGCAGCGATTGAACGGTCACTGGCAACGCCTGCGATCAATATTTTTTTGTTTTTTAGAAATCCCATGATATGTCCTTATTAGTCAGATCTAGTTACGTATTTTTACATGTTCAGTTTTTTTCACAGCGTGGGCCGACAGTAGTGAAGCCCGACATGACCTTATTGTCGAGCTTCATTCATCAGCCCAGGCTGGATGGAAAATAATATTATAATTGAGAGTCTCAGACCCTTCATGCTTGCTGATTCAAGCCGGCTTCTTCCAGCGGTCAGCAGCAGCATTATCTGCAGGGCGGCCTTCTACCCAGCGTGAACGATTATCCAGGGTTTCCTTCTTCCAGAAAGTTGCTCTGGTTTTCAGGTAGTCCATGATAAATTCGTTAGCTTCATAGGCTGCTGCTCTATGTGAGCTGGCAGTGATAACAAGTACTATCTGGTCACCGGGAGCGAGAGTACCAACACGGTGAATGATGGTAATGGCCTGCAGAGGCCAGCGTGATTCTGCTTCGATGGCAATCTTATTTATCTGGTTTTCCGTCATGCCTGGGTAATGTTCTAGCGTCAGCTGACTGACATCATCACCTTCATTGATGTCACGCACCAGCCCGATAAAACTGGCGATAGCCCCGATATCCACTCGGCCATTGCGTAGCAGATTGACCTCCTGCTCGAGACTGAAGTCTTTTTCCTGTATGGTTATCCTGATCATGCAAAGCGAATATAGCAATGCATCAATAAGAAATCTATATCATCGCCTTTCTTGCTACCAGCATTTGTCCTGCTCGTTACAGCAAGTATAATCAAGCCAAAGTGAGTATGAGATTACTATGTCAATGAACCTGGTACGCCTCTGGTGGCAGAGGTATTTTTCTGATCCACAAGCACTGATATTGCTATTATTGTTGGCAGGTGTACTGTTTGTTGTGCTGATTATGGGCGACATGCTAGCACCTGTATTTGCCAGCATTATCATTGCCTATTTGCTGGAAGGCATAGTACGAAGACTCCTGCGTATAAAGCTGAGCCGCCTTGTTGCATCGGTAATCACCTTCGCATTATTCCTGGTAATATATTTACTGTTGTTGTTCTGGTTATTACCGTTACTTTCAACCCAGGTAAGCCAACTACTACAGCAGATTCCGAGCATGATTTCCGCAAGCCAGCAGGCCTTGCTTGAACTGCCGGCAAAATACCCGGCAATGATTACCGAAAATCAGATTCGCGAACTGGCAGTTATTCTACGCTCAGAAATTGGCGGTACAGCACAATACCTTCTTACCCAGTCACTGGCATCGGTACCCGGCCTGCTTGCAATTGTTGTTTATCTTTTTCTGGTGCCATTGCTGGTTTTCTTCTTTCTCAAAGACAAGGAATTGATTACAGACTGGGTAATAGGATTGTTGCCAAAACAACGCAGGCTGGCCACCACAGTATGGGTTGAGGTGAATAGCCAGATCGCCAAGTATGTACGCGGCAAGGCGTGGGAAATTATTGTTGTATGGTCAGTGACCTATGCCGTTTTTTCACTGTTTGGCCTGCAGTTTGCCATGTTGTTGTCAGTACTGGTCGGTCTGTCGGTGATTATTCCCTATATTGGTGCTGCAGTGGTAACTATACCCGTTATGTTAATTGCATTCTTTCAATGGGGCTGGGTTCCACAGACAGGCTGGTTAATTGTATCCTACGGTGTTATTCAGGCACTGGATGGCAATGTTCTGGTGCCACTGCTGTTTTCTGAGGTAGTAAATCTGCACCCCATTGCGATCATTATCGCCGTACTGGTTTTTGGCGGCCTGTGGGGTTTCTGGGGAGTTTTCTTTGCGATACCACTGGCGACCGTTGTACAGGTATTGCTCAAGGTCTGGCCACGACGTGATGTAATTGATGATGCCAAAGCCTCATAATGCCGGTGAATAAGATCCCGCTGCTGGAAAGCTGTAACGCCAGCCTGCCAACAGAACTGACTGAAACTCTGGCATTACTGAATCTTCCGTTATGTAGCAGCTGCCCTGCAGAAGACTTTTATTTGTCCTGTGAAAATGGCAGCCTAGTCTTGATCTCAGCAGATGGAGAGAAAGTACGGCCAACTTTAACCAGGCCCTCCCGCTTTATTGGCAATCAGCCGTTTCTACGCGCGCTCGCGCCGGCACGTGGCGGCACCGTCATTGATGCTACAGCCGGCCTCGGTGGAGACAGCCTCAGGCTGGCTATGATTGCTGACCGGGTTATTGCTATTGAGCGACACCCGGTAGTCTTTGCCTTACTGGCCTCTGCATTAATCAGTGCCAGAAATTCTTCTCTTTCCATGGTTGATAAAATAGAGGCACATTTTGGTGATGCCATCGAAGTAATACGGCAACTTCCTGCCATCGATGTGATATTCATGGACCCCATGTTTCCAGCAAAGCGTAAACGTTCAGCGTTGCCGCCGAAATCGGTTCGCATACTTCGCGACATCGTGGGTGATGATACGGATGATGAAAAACTTTTACGAATAGCACGTCAGCATGCAGCACGCCGGGTAGTGGTAAAAAGACCATTGCACGCACCGCCGCTGGCTGATGATCATGTCGCACTGCATGCAGGGAAGGTCGTTCGTTACGAGGTCTATCTACCAACGAGAAAGCAATCATGAGCATGCCGACGTTCTATCTGGATGAAGGATTTGATGCAGATAGTCTGATTACCTTATCGGGTAAAGAAGCATGGCATGCTCTAGGTGTCAGGCGACTCGATGTGGGTGACACGATACGCCTTATTGATGGTAAGGGAAACGTCACGCAGGCAGCCGTTGAAAATCTGCAAGGCCGCAATACGGCTTATTTGAGGGTCGGTGCAGTGACCCATATACCACCCCAAATACCGAATATCTTTCTTGCGACAGCAATCGCAAAAGGAGATCGTCAGTCCACTCTGCTTGATATGGCGACCCAGCTAGGTATCAGTGGCTGGCAACCCTTGCTGTGTCATCGCAGTGTCAGCAAGCCGGGTAAAAACAGCTATCAACGCTGGCAACGAATCTGCCTTGAGGCCTGCAAGCAAAGTGGGTCGGCCTGGTTGCCGGAACTGTTGCCAGCAGCAAAACCTGAAGACGTAGCACAGGCAGCACTTGCAGAGGGCAGGGAAGTTCTGTTGGCACATCCCGATGGTGAGGTGATAGCTACCTGCAGTGATCTGGATAAGTTGCTAATGGTGGGTCCTGAAGGGGGGTTCACCGATGATGAAATAAAGCGTGTGGTTGCAGCTGGTGCGAAGAAAGTGAGTCTAGGTCAACACATACTACGCATCGAAACGGCCGCGGTTAGTTTGTTAGCGCGGCTTCGTCTTGGCTAGTTAATGAAGTATTAGGTTTTACGTATTAGGTTCTTGGTGTTACGTAACACATAAAACCTAATACGTAAAACCTGATTTTTCATTTGATAGTTTTCAGCTGCTTTTTTACCATTTCCCGCATATTGCTAATTGCTTCCGTGATCTTCGCCTCACTTTCCTGATTACTAGCAAGACCTTCCCAGTTCGCCTGCCAAACCTGTTTCAGATTTTTTGCCATGTCGGGTAGCGGCTCGGGCATCAGAAAGCTTAGGTCCTCCACCATGGCGACATGTCCCCAGCCGGTGATAGGATTTCCCATTTCTTTGTTGTTACCGTAGTGAGCATGATCGGTGATGATCTGTAATTTACCCAACTGCACCAGGATCTCAAACGAGGCCAGCCTGATATTTCTATTTACTTCAGTGGTTTCATTGCGCCAGGTATTGTAGCCAAGCGCACTGATGGCCACGGCCAGGCTGATAATTGCAAGCAGGTTTTGTTGAATTTGCCGGCCTATGCTGTATTGTTTGTTTTTCATCTTTATCTATGTCGTAAACGGTTATTAAATTTGATTGCTAAACGTCGAATATGTTCCCGAGTATGAAAATGGATGAAAATGAATGAAAATGAATGAAAATGAATGAAACAAATAGAGATACAAACAGAGTCACCTCATAGGATTTCATGCGGCACAGAAGTTTGCCGATGCCGTAACTGGCAATGAGCTGGATTTGCTGGAGCATTGGTCGTCATGCGTAGTCATTGCGAGGTGCCTGGTATAAAATTAATAATAAACTTGCTGTGTGTTGAATGACTCAGATTACATGGCTAAATACTAGAATTATCATTCATATAGGGTTTATCCAATATGGAAAATGCACCACTTTATATTCTGCCACTGTGGGTTGTGGGCCTGATCTTTATCAGCATCCTGACCATCGCGCTTGAAGCCGGTTTCCGGGTTGGCCTGATACGACGAGCGCACTGGAAGGATGCCGACTCCGGCGGTGGTGCTTTGGTGCTGACATCAATGTTTGCAGTCATGGGTCTGGTACTGGCGTTTACCTATGGTTCAGGGCAGACTCGTTTTGATGCCCGCAAAAACGCCGTGATGATTGAAGCAAATGCACTAGGTACTGCATTTCACAGGGCAGACCTGGTGGCGGAGCCAGGACGTACAGAACTGAGGACGATATTACTGGATTATGCCCGTACCCGTGCTTTTGAGCCTGGCACAGTAAAAACCTATGAACAATTCAGGGCGGTGGTGAAAATAACCCTCAACAAGATGGAGCTGATATGGCCGGCCACCAAACGTATGATCGAACAGGGTAAGCCGGGACCGGTAGAGGCATCGGTTGTAGCAGCAATTAACAACGTTCTCGATGCACATACCATCCGCATGACGGCTGTTAGAGACCACCTGCCAAGAATCATCATGTGGATGTTAGTATTTGTTGTTGCCGCAGCACTTGCCGTTGCCGGCTACAACGCTGGCATCCAGGGCCGTATGAGCCGTTGGCGCATGAGTGCCTTCGTTCTTGTGCTCACCACACTGATGCTTATTATCCTGGACTTTGATCGACCGAATGATGGTCTTGTTATCGTCAGCAATAAAAGCATTTATACTGTCATTGAGCAGATGGAAGCCGAGCTTGGTCGGTGAAGCTGAGGCACATAATGTAACCAGGCGTATCCTGCGCTAGAATTAGACATCACAACAGATTCAGGAACAGCAATGAAATTTATTGAAACTCGCGGCAACGATGGCCATCGCCCGCCTGAGGTTAGTTTTTCATCAGCGATACTGGGACCCATGGCCTCTTTTGGCGGTATCTACGTTCCAAAAACACTGCCTGACCTGGGGCTAGAGTTCCTGCAAAACCATCTGCAAGCGGGCTATAAAACACTGGCACGGGATGTACTGGCTGCCTTTGAAATAGATATCGATCAGGTTGTGATCGATGAGGCTCTTGAGCTTTACGACCACTTTGATGACAACTCGAACCCAGCGCCGCTGGTCAAGGTGTACGACGATCTCTACGTCAGCGAGCTTTATCATGGGCCGACACGTGCTTTCAAGGACATGGCACTGCAGCCGTTTGGCCTTCTGCTGTCCTCGCTGGCGCAAAAACGCAATGAGAATTACCTGATTCTGGCTGCCACCAGCGGTGATACCGGGCCGGCTGCACTTGAGACCTTCAAGAACCGCAAAAACGTCCAGGTGGCCTGCCTGTATCCGGATGGTGGCACTTCTGATGTTCAGCGCCTACAGATGGTGACGGAGGATGCACCCAACCTGAAAGTTATTGGTATCCATGGTGATTTCGATGACGCCCAAAGCGCGTTGAAGTTGTTGTTAAGCTCTGAAAGTTTCAATGCTAAACTGAAAGAAAAACATATCAGCCTGTCTGCCGCCAACTCGGTCAATTTTGGGCGCATCATTTTTCAACTGATTTATCATATCCACAGCTACCTGGAACTGGTTCGTCAGTCTGCCATTAGCATGGGTGAAAAAATTTACCTGGATGTCCCGAGCGGCAATTTTGGCAACGCACTGGGTGGCTACTACGCAATGAAGATGGGACTGCCGGTTGAAAAGATTTTGATTGCGTCTAATAAAAACAATGTGCTGACGCAGCTGATTAAAAAGGGTCAATACGACCTGCGTGGTGCTTCTGTGATACCGACCACGTCACCGGCTATGGACATTTTGAAATCCTCCAACGTCGAACGAGTCCTATACGATCTTTACGGCGCAGAGCGCACTAAAGAACTCATGCAGCTGCTGGATAATGAAAAACACTACGAGCTGACGGGACAGGAACTCGAGCAGCTGCAGGATATATTCAACGCCGACTACTGCGAAAACAGCGAAGGGAAGGAATATATCAAGCAGGCCTTTGCAAAAGGCTACCTGATGGATCCGCACACAGCTACCTGTTTAAAAGCCTATGATACCTGCCGTTCGAAAGCGCTGAAGACAGTCGTATACTCCACTGCCGAGTGGACCAAGTTTTCACCGACCATTGCCAATGCCCTGACCGGTGAACAGGATGCGCACGATATTGATGCACTGGTTTCTATTGCACGTGAAGCCAATATAGAAATTCCGGGGCAGATTAGCGCACTGTTCGAGAAAAAGATCAGTCAGAAAACCGTCATTGACAAGGAAGATATCGAGCAGGAAATTCTGGCGTTCCTATAGTGCTTTTAGATGCTATTTAGAAACTCACTGGCAGGAATTTAGTAACCGTTTGTTCGTGAGCAGAAAATAGACGTAAACTCTATTATGCAGAAGGTGATCAACCATACATGCTGGATCAGTCACCTGTGAAGAACGAACTCGTTGTTCCTGTGCGGGCTTTACCAGAGAACCTGATAGACAACATGGCCGATGCCTCGAGGCATAAGTGGTCGAATCAAAAGCTTCTGAAGCAACAAAAGAAGGAATTGTCACAGTAGGTTTTCTTCGTTCGGTATCATTATATAATTGTGCATACGTGATAAAGTTAAAATAATACATAAATAAGGAGAAGAAAAATGAGTTCAACAAGAGATATTTCCTTCGCCGCTCTGAGCATTTTCCTGGCCGGTTTTTCAGTCAGCGCACAGGCTGAATGGAACTTCCAGATTACACCCTATCTGTGGGCCTCGAACCTGGATGGCACAACGACTGTTGCCGGACGTGATATTGACTTTGATGCCAGCTTCAGTGACCTCGTCTCATCACTGGATGCCGGTGGCGCCATACGTTTTGATGCACAGGCAGATACGTGGGGCCTCTTTCTTGATGGCATGGTTG
Organism: Arenicellales bacterium; assembly: GCA_029287915.1. GTDB lineage: Bacteria > Pseudomonadota > Gammaproteobacteria > BMS3Bbin11 > BMS3Bbin11 > BMS3Bbin11. The sequence continues at coordinate 2,830 of JARFQE010000036.1, read as the reverse complement.
TGAAGCTGAAAGATGATGAGCAGACAGCAGTTGGAACTCTCGGATTTACGGTGAAACAGGAAATTATCGAAGGTGGAATCAGCTATCGCCTGACAGAACAGTTAAACGCCTATGCCGGGGCTCGTTATCAGAAAATTGATCAGGATGTTACTCTGCCAGTTATTGGTGACAGGAATATTAGTGACAGCTGGGCTGATGGAATCATTGGCCTGCATTGGCTGCCGGTGAATACGGATAAATGGACACTCTGGCTGCGTGGTGATATCGGTGCCGGTGATTCTGATTCTATATGGCTGGCCGGTGTTGGTGGTGGATATAAGTTCAACAAGACCTGGTCGCTGCTGGCAGCTTATCGCTATCTCTCAACAGACTTTGAGAGCGATGATCTTAAATGGGATGTCGATCAATACGGGCTTGGTATTGGTCTTGGCATTAGCTGGTAGCACCATATTTGGTGTATTCATGCCGGCCGGGATGACAATGCTATTAATCAATTCAAAAATATAAATGGGATAACCATTAAAAGGTCACCTGCTTTGGTCAATCATTCATTTTCTTTGTTATTAATTTCGTTAACACTGTTGGCTATGCCAGCGTGGTCAGCTCCCGGCATGAAGCCATCAGTTGATACTCCTGTAGCAAATACCGGAAAGGATAGAAATAGTGTTAAAACATGTCCGAACAACGAAAGTCTAAAGACGGCAAGCAGGGCGGTGGTAGTGCAGTGAAGAAAAAGGCAGTTAAAAGCGTGGGAACAGCCGCGGCAGCCGGTGCTGTTACAAAAAAAGTAACGAATGATATAAAGAAATAAGTAGAGCTGCCTGGGTGGCTTACCAAATGGAGTACGTGAATTGAAAAAAAGTTACCAGTCAGCATTAATATCCATGCTATTGATGACCAGTGCCTGTGATGCAGCAGACAATACGCAACCCAAAAGTCCGCAGGCTGCCCCGATAAAACCTGCCGTCGTGGCTAAAACACCGATCGCGCAGGGAAAAATCATCCATGATGCCGAATACTATATCCTGGAGCAGCAGAACCGCGAAAAATGGGCTGCCGAAGATAAAATCCTGGATGCGAAACTAGCCGAGTTCCGCAAGCAGAACAACGGGAAATCACCGAATATTTTTTACATCCTGATTGATGATATCGGCTTTGGTGATCTCGGCAGTAAAACGCTGAATTCTATCCGCGGTTACGAGACGCCATCGATCAATAATATCGCCCGCGAGGGTATGCGCCTGTCTCGTATGTATACGGAACCTTCCTGCACACCCACTCGCGTGGCCTTCATGACGGGCCGGCAGCCTTACCGCAACGGCATGGGGAATACCGCAGTCGACATCTCCGGCTTCGGCCTCGCTGGTAAAGAGGTTACCCTGGCCGAGATTCTATCAGAGGCGGGCTATAACACCGTGCATATCGGCAAATGGCACATGGGAGATATACAGGAGGCCTGGCCTAATTACCAGGGCTTTGATTATGCTGCCTTTCCCATCCACCAGCAGGGCCAGTTAACCATATTCCACGACGATGCAGCCGATGAAGAAGTAAGCATCGGAATCGGTGACAACAACTATGATAACCGCTATACAATGGACAGTTGGCTGCGCACCGATGCATCAAGCATGGTCACAGGTGTTGAGGGTTACCGCAACAAGCCTGTTCGAGAGGTTCACATGAAACCCGGCGAACGCTGGAACGAGGCCAAGTACGAGGCCATGAACCAGCGCTACCAGGACCAGACCATGGAACAGCTGCGCAGGCTGGCGAAAGAGGACAAGCCCTTTTTCTTACAATACTGGCCGCTGTATCCGTTGACCGGTCCACGTACAGCCTACGAGAAGTACACCACGCCGAATGGTGGCACCTACGTTGAAAAGATGAAACTAGTCGATCAGTGGATCGGCGAGCTGATGGTAGAAATGGATAAACTCGGCATCGCTGACAATACCCTGGTTGTCGTCATGGGTGACAACGGCCACTTCACCAAGTACTCACCGCAATCTGGTTATACGCCCATGATCTTCCGCGGTGGTAAAGGCTCGACTACGGAAGGCGGGGTGCGCGTGGATGCGTTCGTACGCTGGCCGAACATGATCGAGGCAGATACCGTGGCCGGCGATATTGTTCACGTGACCGACCTGTTCACGACCATCGCCCGTCTTGGCGGCGCCACAGATGAAATCCCGAGAGACCGGATCATTGATGGTATCGACCAGACCTCGCTGCTGCTCAAGGGTGACACACACGGCCGTCGCGATTACGTGTTCCTCTACAACATTGACAAGCTTGAAGCCGTGGTGAAGGAGCAGTACAAGCTGGCAATTCCAGGCGGCAATATCGACAATGCCATACTGGCTGACTTCTATGACCTGTTCCGTGATCCGCAGGAAAAATACCCGGTTTCTACTGAGATCGGAGCCTGGGGCGGCGCCAAGTTCGTGCGCATGATCCAGCGACACTTGCAGCGTAAAGCCAGGTTTCCTGACGAAGGTCCTGCTACTGGCATGCCTTATGAAGGCATCGAAAATCTGCGCCCTGAATCGAAAGCCGCGGTAGAAGAATTTCTGTTCATGATGAAGTCACCGACGATGTAATAATACTGCGAAGACATGTTTAATCGAATTACTGTCGCGGCTGTTCTACGTTGGTTAAAGACAGGATACCTGACTACCTTTATGTCAGTTTTTCGGCGCTCGATATGGCACCAACCAATACAGCATTGCTGGGTATATCAGCGCCTGCCGCTGTACAGTACAGGGTGCATTGTCATAAGGGCTTGAGTAGAGTTTTGCTGAGGCAGGCTGTGCTCAATGACTTGATTTAG
>JARFQE010000002.1 GCA_029287915.1 Arenicellales bacterium | reverse complement strand
GCACCTATACTACTGCACAAATATCATTATTTCCAGCAGTGAAAAACATCGGGCCATCCATCAGATGAGTGATCAAAAAGCAGAGATCTGCTTCCTGCGCAGGAACCGCACACTCTATGGTGGTGCGGAGAAATATTTAATTCGTCTGTCAAATGCGCTGATCGAGCAGGGCTACAGGCACAGGATCATTTATTCGCGGCTACCCAACTTTCTACCCTCATTTTTGCGTGCATTGCTTTTTAACATTGGCGCCTGTCTGTTTAAAGGGCAAAGATTCTATTTCTCGCTTGAAAGGATCAGTTGCCCGGATATCTATCGGGCCGGCGATGGCGTTCACCGCCAATTCCTGTTAAGCAAGAAAAAGAGTTTCAATCTGCTTAACCCGGTCTATCTGTATCTCGAGCGACGCTGTTTCGTAAATGCGTCAAAGATTATTGCTAATTCTTTGATGGTCAAAAAAGAGATCATCCATCATTACAATATTGATAGTAACAAAATTCATGTGATCTACTCCGGCGTTGAGCTCGATATCGATAATTCGCTCGCTGGATCTGTCAGACAGGAGCTATCTGTTGACCCGTCAACGCGGATAATTCTATTTGTCGGCTCCGGTTTTGAACGTAAAGGTGTCTCAGAGATGCTGCACTTGCTGGCGAAATTAGACCGTGACTATTTTGCGATTATCGTAGGTAAGGATAAACACCTACAGCGTTACATGTCTTTGAGTGAGCAGCTGGGTCTGATAGCAAAAGTAAAGTTTGTGGGTCCTGTGAGAGATATCGATCGTTATTATGTTGATAGTGACATCCTGATGCTGCCTACTCGTTATGAGCCCTTCAGCAATGTCGTGCTGGAAGCCATGCGTGGTGGGAATGCCGTCATCACGACCTATCAGAATGGCGCGGCTGAAATTCTCGACGATGAGCTGCTAATGGAAAATAGTGCAGATGAAAAAATAATACCCGCTCTGCAGCGTTTACTGGATCAGCCAGATTACCTGTCAGCGATCAAACAGCACAACCTGGACACCGTCAGAGAGTTTTCGATAGAAAAAAACGCCAGCGAAACGCTGGCTCTGATTGAACAGACAATGGCCGAGTCAGGAAAGTAGCTGCTGTACGGCGGAAACCACTTCTTCGGCATTGATAGTCATCAAACAGTCGCTCAGTTTTCCATTCCCACAGCCATCGAGACCACACGGACGGCATGAATAGTTTACAGTTAACACTGTATGCTGTACCTGCCATGGTCCCCAGGTCTGTTCATTGCTGGGACCGAATAACGCCACGCACGGTGTGTTCATGGCAGCAGCGATGTGCATCGGGACAGAATCAAGGCCAATGAAGCAGCGTGCATGATCAATCAATACAGCCAGTTCTTTCAGATTCAGCTGGCCAGCCAGATTAATCACTGGAGTCTCTCCAATAGTCGACAGTATCTGCTCAACGATTTCTAGTTCGACAGGGTCTGGGGAAGAAGTAAGTACCAACTTATGCCCGATCTCATGGAGATGCTTTATTACCTCTGCAAAACCCTGTCGCGTCCAGCCCTTGAACATCCAGCGCGAAGTAGGGTGTATGAGTAAATAATCGCCCTGCCTGAGGTCATGCTGATGCATTAGTTTGCCGGCACTATCTTCTGCATCGGCGCCGGGCACCAGAACCAGTCGCCTGTCTTCTGCAGCAGGGTAAATGCCAAGGCGGCGCAGGGCATCAAGATGGACCTCAACGGCATGGCGAGGCTTTGCCGGAATACGGTAGGTATGTGTGAAGCTGTTTTTCCACCTGCGGCCACGTTTGTCCGGGTAGGACTGTGCGACAGAATAGGTCGGTCTCAGCCGTCGTACCAGTCGAGCACCGCGGGCATGTTCCGTCAGGTGAATGATCAGGTCATAATGGCGGTTCTGTAACGCGGTCATTAGCCACCGCTCCTGCCGCCACTGTGTCCTGACACCCTGTTTTTTCCAGTCCCGATCGATGGTATGGACCTTGCTGATGGCAGGATGTTCGCTCAGCATGGGTGCCGTTTCGGCATACACCAGCGCATCGATCTCGACGTCGGGTATCTGTCGCGCAAGGGTGCTTATAACAGGTGAGGTTAGCAGCACATCGCCAAAGTGCCGTAATTTGATTACCAGGACACGATGAATACGCGATATATTAACTGCATCTGCAAGGTAAGATTCTTTCATCACAAAGTACTACTGCATTGCTGCCCATTTCGCTTCCCATTCATAGGCCGTTCGGCAGATCAGCTCCAGATCCTGATAGCGTGTTTCCCAGTCCAGAGTTTGATGGATCAGATCATTACCGGCAATCAGCTCCGGAGGATCCCCGGCACGCCGTGGGGATTCGATAACCTTAAAGTCTACGCCACTGACCTTTTTGACCATCTCAATCACTTCACGTACCGAGTAGCCCTGTCCATAGCCACAGTTTAGAATCTGCGAACCACCACCGCCACGCAGCCAGCTCAATGCCGACAGATGTGCCGAGGCCAGGTCATCGACATGGATATAATCACGCACACCGGTACCATCGCTAGTTGGGTAGTCAGTGCCAAAAATATGTATGGCATCGCGTTGACCCAGTGCGGCCTGGCAGGCAACCTTTATCAGATGGGTCGCATCGGGAGTCGCCTGGCCAACTTTCAGATCAGGACGGGCACCGGCGACATTAAAATACCTGAGGGCGATAAAACGAAAAGCTTCATCTGTTTCAGGCCTGTCGGACAGATCATTCATCATCCACTCAGTCATCAGCTTTGAACGGCCGTAGGCGTTTATCGGTGCAGTCTCCGTTTCTTCAGTTGCTGGCTGCTCCTGTGGAATCCCGTAGACCGCTGCAGTCGATGAAAAGACGAACTGATTAACTTTGCTATTGATACAGGCCTCAAGCAGATTTCGAGAGTTTTGTGTGTTGTTACGATAGTACTTCAGCGGATCTGTGACAGACTCAGGCACCACGATATGGCCTGCAAAATGAATAACCGTATCGACATCGTGTTCCTTCATCAGCCGCATTGCCAGCTCTATATCGCCGGCATTTCCTTCAACCAGCAATGCTTCATCCGGTACCGCCCAACGGTGACCCGAGTAGAAGTTATCGATGACAACAACTTTTTCTCCTGCTTCAACGAGTTGGTGACAGGTATGTGAACCGATATAACCGGCGCCGCCGGTGACCAGCACTGATCTCCTCATTTTATCTTTTCCTTTTCGTTAATAAGTTGTTGTAGTTTCTCCCAGACCAGTGCCGGGGGCAAAGTCTGGTAGCAGGCAGGCTTGACTGCCGAGATTTTAGTATAGTCGCATTTGCGCTGCAGACAGGGTGCGCATTCAAAGTCGACCTTTAGCTGAGCCTGGTGGCTGCCGCGGGTACCTGTTAAAAATGGATCTGTTGAACCATATATTGACACTGCTGGCAATGACAGGGCAGCT
>JARFQE010000138.1 GCA_029287915.1 Arenicellales bacterium | reverse complement strand
CTTGTCACGGTTTTCTCTTCCTCCAGCAGTTCATCGAGGATTTCCCCAAGCTTTTCGATTAGCCTCAACAATTCCTGCTCATCCTGATGCAGTCGCTGAATCTGCTGCTCATTACCTGCAAGCTCAGCACGTAAGGCATCTACAGCCTTTTTTTGCTCCTGATAGGCTACATTCAGGCTATGCCAGCGCTCTCGCTGGTGCTTGATCAGGAATTGCAGTTCGGCAGAACGCGCCTGAATGGAAGATTGCAGCGAATTCAATTGCTCGAGATACTGGTTAATGTTGTTTATTGTCCTGACGCGACTTTCCGTCAGATAACGATAATAGACCAGCACACGCGAGACCGCAGCAGGGTCCTGCTGGTTCATTATAAGTTTGATATATTCTTCATGCCCCGAGATATAGGCCGATCTCAGTTGCTGGGCAAGAATCAACTGTTCAGCTTCCAGACTGGCCGTCGTTGCTGTCTTTTTATCCTGCAGAACTGACATTTCTTTATGTATTTCCTGTTTACGATCCTCAAGATCACGTAATTTACTGTTGATTTCATTGATCCGTAGATCAACATCTTTTAACACCGCATCCTCACTCTGAAGTTTTGACTGCCTTTCTTGCATCACCAGCTGCAAGGCGGATATCTTTCGTTTCAATTCAGCAAGCTCAGCTTTCTTCGCTGAAACATTAGCGTCTTCAGCTGACGACAGAATGGGAAAAATCGTCAAACTGATGAAAATGACTAGAAATAGACGGACGAGTAACAAGTATGAGCTCAAAAAGGTTCGCATCTGGTTAAAATTGATCTATAATTATTCGTTAATATTGTAATGTTACAAGGATGTCACGTCGCAATACCCCGTAATATTTGCCACGAGAAAAAATGTTTATGAATGACAAGGTAGTATACGATGACATGATAATTCAGAATGATGATGATATTGATATTGCGTCGCGGGCATTAAAGGCAATGGCTCACCCCCTGCGTCTTAAAATTCTCTGCATTCTTGGTACCACTAAAGGCGATAGTCATGAAATTAGCGTTCAGGATTTAGTAGAACGTGTCGGGACATCACAAAGCAATATCTCACAACATCTTTCGATTCTTCGCGACAAACACATTCTGGTCTCCCGCAAGGATGCCAATAAAGTGTATTACCGCATCGGTGAAGAAAGTATTCTACATCTAATCGAAGCAATGCAGGTGGCTTTCTGTAGCAATCCTCAACGTTGAGAATCCTGTTGATAAGATATAGAACGATTGGAAAATCTGTATTCTGGTATTAATATGGAATTTATCGTACAAAACTGGGTCCTGATAGCAGGTATCATGGTCGTCTCCTTGCTGTTAATAGCTGAGCCGCTCCGTCTGCGAATAACTGGCGTAAAAACAGCTAATGTTTTTGATGCTGTATCGCTATCGAACCATGAAGATGCCATATTTGTTGATGTGCGCGAAAGTAAAGAAATGGCGACCGGTGTCATAAACGGTGCTTATCGAGTACCGCTTTCAAATTTTGACAAAAGCGCAACGCAGCTGGATAAATTCAAGGATAAACCTATCATCGTTTACTGCCGCTCCGGCAACAGATCTATTGGTGCTGGTGGCAAGTTACGGAAAAAAGGCTTTGACCGTGTCTACAGTCTGACCGGAGGCATTCTTGCCTGGGAGAAAGAAAAGCTCCCGCTGGAAAGTTGAAATGGCAAGGGTACGCATGTATTCCACCCGCTTCTGTCCATACTGCATCATGGCCACGCGTCTGCTTACCCAAAAAGGCCAGGAAATAGAAAAGATATTTGTTGATAATGACCCCGACCTTCGTGAACGCATGATCGAGGAAAGCGGAGGCAGGACCACCGTGCCGCAAATCTTCATTAATGATAAACATATTGGTGGCTACACTGACATGGCGTTGCTTGACCGCAATGATGCTCTGGATACATTGCTTGTAGATTAAATCGGCACTGTGTAATTTGGACTTTCATTGTTAGATAACAGAGAATATGCCGCTGTTATCGACATAACGCAGCCAGGAATATAATGAGCGAACAGAACGAAATCAGTTTTAATCTGAAAAAAGTATACGTCAAGGATATCTCCTTTGAATCCCCGCTAAGCCCGCAAATCTTCCTTAACGAACAGGCTCCCGAGGTTGATGTTCAGATGAATATCACTCACAGCAGGCTGAAAGACAGCGACCTCTACGAGGTAGTGCTGACGATTACAGTCACCGCAAAGGGAGCAGAGAATACTTTCTTCCTGTGTGAGGTACAGCAGGCGGGCTTGTTTGAGGTGACCGGGGCCTATGATGAAATGGAGATGGTACTGGAAATCGCCTGTCCTAATATCCTGTTACCTTTTGTCAGGGAAGCTATTTCTGACCTGGTCGGTAAAGGAGGATTCCCGCAATTGCTGATAAATCCAATCAATTTTGAAGCCCTTTACCACCAGAAAATGATGGCGCAGCAATCAGACCAGAAGCCTAACTAGGCAACACAATGACCGGTGCCGCTGCCAAATCACCTGTAGCTGTTATTGGGGCAGGCTCATGGGGCACTGCACTGGCCATGCATATAGCGAAGGGTGGACGCACAGTCTACCTGTGGGGACACGAGCCAGAGCAAATGAGAGCGCTGGCTAAAGACCGCAGCAATGAACACTTTCTGCCAGGCCTGACTTTCCCTGAATCGGTACAGGTTTTGGTAGAGCTATCTGAACTGCCTTCGACATGCAGGCAACATCTGGTTGTCGTTCCCAGCCATGCCTTTCGTCAGGTATTACGAACATTACTTGGACTGCCTGCGCCACCCAGGCTTGTCGCATGGGGAACCAAAGGGCTGGAAAAAGACACCAGCCTGTTAATGAGCAACATTGCTGCAGAAGAGCTCCCACCAGAAATAAAAACATCGGCGATTTCAGGCCCTTCATTTGCCGGTGAAGTGGCGCGCGGGCTGCCGACAGCGATTACCGTTGCCTCGGAAAACAGCGAAACCGCTGCAGAAGTTTCCTCATGGCTGCACCATCATCAGTTTCGTGCCTACACCCAGGAAGATATGATCGGGGTCCAGGTCGGTGGTGCTTTAAAGAATGTTATGGCGATTGCAGCTGGAATCAGTGATGGGCTGGGTTTTGGTGCCAATGCGCGCGCTGCACTGATTACTCGGGGCCTTGCCGAGATCACACGTCTCGGCGTAAAGGCAGGAGGACAAACTGAAACCTTCATGGGACTTGCTGGCCTGGGTGATCTGGTATTAACCTGTACTGATGATCAATCCCGTAACCGTCGTGTTGGTCTGGGACTGGGCAAGGGGGGGGCACTGCAGCAGATCATTGATCAGATCGGACAGGAAGCGGAAGGTGTTCAGTCAGCAGCCGCAACGTGGGAGCTATCACGTAAACTTGAAGTTCCCATGCCAATCACAGAACAGGTCGATAATGTGCTGTATAAAGACCTGCCAGCTTTAAAGGCGGTGCAGAACCTGCTGCATCGCGATCCTAAACATGAATAAAGTTCCTCTACAATAATACAAAAGTCCTGTATTCCTGCGGGCCGGCGTGAGGAAGGTATTACTT
>JARFQE010000121.1 GCA_029287915.1 Arenicellales bacterium | reverse complement strand
CTGATTGCTCAATCAGACCTTGTAGCGCCTCTTCGATGGTTAGCCCAGCGCCAAGCAGGGTTGAAAACTGGCGTGTGATGACTGCCAGTTCAGCTGCCGGCATACGTTTACGGCTGGGGCTTATCTGGCCCTGGGCTGTCTTTTCACTTATGGGATTGAGCGCTAGCGGTACCATTCCCTGGTCGCGCAGCATCTGCCTTACCTGGCGTGGGGTGTCACCAGTGAGGATCCCCTTTCGGGTATGACCCTTTTCATCGAGTGCCTGGTATTCGTACGCGCCCATGTCCTATGGTCTATTGATCATACATGGTGACGCGCAGGACTTCATCGAGACTGGTGATACCCTGACGCACACGACCGAGACCATCGCTGAGAATAGACGGGCTGGTTTTTCTGATTTCCCTGATCAGTGTCTGCTCGTCAGCACCATTATGGATCATTGTTTTTATATCATTGTCGATGACGATCAATTCAAAAATACCGATACGGCTGCGGAAGCCTGTGTGATTACAGTCGGGACAGCCAACATGATGGTACAGTATAATTTCCTCATCATCGTCAGCACCTAGTATCTGCCGTTCTTTATCGGTAGCAGGTGCAGTTTTTTTGCAATTATTACACAGTACACGGACCAGTCGTTGTGCCAGCAGTCCGGACAGGCTGGAGGCGATAAGATAGCTGTCGACGCCCATATCCTGCAGGCGTGTTATCGCACCTATTGCGGTGTTGGTGTGCAGCGTGGAAAGTACCAGGTGGCCGGTAAGACTGGCCTGTATAGCAATTTCAGCCGTTTCCAGATCACGTATTTCACCAACCAGTACTACATCCGGATCCTGTCGCAGTATAGAGCGCAGGCCGCTGGCAAAGGTCAGACCTGTTTTGGTATTAACATGCACCTGCCCGATGCCATCGAGGTCATATTCCACCGGGTCTTCGACGGTGACTATGTTGCGCTGATTTCGATCAATATGACTGAGCCCTGCATACAGGGTTGTCGTTTTGCCTGAACCCGTGGGGCCTGTTACCAGGAACATGCCGTGAAGCGAGCGAGTCAACTGCTTGAATCTCTCCTGCATTGATTCATCCATGCCCAGATCAGCAATATTAAAGCGAGATCCCTGCTTATCCAGAATTCGCAGCACAATACGTTCACCGTGTTGTGTTGGCAGGGTCGAGACGCGAACATCTATCGCATGGTCGCCGACACGTAGCGAGATACGTCCATCCTGTGGCAGGCGTTTTTCAGCAATATCGAGTTTTGCCATCACTTTCAGGCGTGATACTACGGCTCCGTGGAAGCCACGATGGAAGTTTGTAATGTCTTTCAATACGCCGTCAATACGAAAACGTACGACCGAATTATTTTCATAGGCCTCGATATGAATATCAGAGGCATGCTCTCGTATGGCCTGGTTAAACAACGCGTTTATAAGTCTGATGATAGGCGCATCATCGGCTTCTTCCAGCAGGTCGGTTGCCTTAGGTATGTCCTGGATCAACTGCTCAATGTCTACATCATCACTCAGATCCTCCGCCATCTGAGTGGCCTCTGACTGTCCACGGCTGTAGGCCTTGCGTAGCTGGTTGTCAAATTCCTCTTTATTGATGGTGTTGAACTGCACTGCTGCATTGAGGAACCTTTGCAGCTCTGCAATGATGTCAAACGGTGGCAGGGAAGGGCAGCTAAGTGTAGCCGTTCGAATATCCGCCTGAATGTCTAATTTGCTCAGTAAAACATTATGCTCGCGGGCAAAACGATAGGGGATGCTAGCTTCACCCGATAGTTGATTCAGGGTCTCATCACTGTTGGTTTCAGGCAGGCCCATAATGTTATTAGTTGATCGGACAGGGATTGTCTGCATAGGGATCATCGCTGCAGTCCTGCTCGTCTACCTCCAATGAATCTCTCTTTTTCGCTTCAGAGCTAATAGCATCGTCAATGCGAGTAACTTCTGCTGATTCGTTTAGTGGTGGCATCACAGAAGGTGTTATGTCACGGATCAGGTATTCCGACCGACTATTGGCATCGATCTGACGATCACGCATGGCACCGTATTTGCGGTCGGTAAATCCAATCATGTCACTTTTTGAACGGATGATTGTTGGCTTGATAAACAGCATAAGATTGAGTTTACGCTGCTGTTTCTGTTTATTGCGGAACAGACCTCCGAGCACCGGGATGCTTGACAGGCCAAGTACCCCATCAACGGTATTAGACAGGTCATCGAGTATGAGGCCACCGAGCACTACCGTCTGCCCATTTTCAACGACTACCGTAGATTTAACGATACGCTTGTTGGTGATCAGGTCTGACGCACCGAGAACACGTGTTGGACTGATGTTGGAGAGTTCTTCGGAGATATCCAGACGAATGGTATTGCCCTCATTGACCTGCGGCTTGATCTTCAGAATCAGGCCGACGTCCTTACGTTCGATAGTCTGGAAGGGATTGACAATGGGTGAAACCCCGGGTTGATCCGGTGTAGTCGGAGGTATATTCGTTGTGACATTGGTCGTAAACTGTCCAGTGACGAAAGGCACTTCCTGCGCAACACGGATCTCCGCTTCTTCATTATCCAGTGTCAACAAATTTGGTGTCGACAGGATATTGGATTCACTGTCCGTGCGCAGGGCGTGGAGAACGATATTAAATTCAGGTACTCGTTGACCGGTCAGGCTGGTGACAAATCCTGACAGGAAACCCAGCCTCAAGCCGCCGCTGCCAATGTCGTATTCCGTCCCACCACTGATCTGGCCATTGGAATTGACATTGGTGCCTTCCCAGGAAATACCCAGCTGACCGAGTCGATCTTCATTGATTTCAGCAATGATAGCCTCAACAAAGACCTGCGCACGGCGGATATCCAGTTGGCTTATGACCTTGCGGATGACCTTCATCTGATCTTCCTGCGCGTGAATGACAAGGGCGTTGGTGGCCTCATGTGCCTGGATAGAGATCTTCTGCTGAGCCGCCTTTGGATCACCGGCTGCCTTCTGGTATGAGGCGATGAGCTCTGTTAACAGCCCAACTATATCTTTTGCCTGTGCATGCTGCAGGTAAACAACATGCGTATCACCAATGGTCTCTTCCTGATCGAGCTTGCCAACGATATTCAGGATCCGGCTTATGTTTGCCGCGGTATCGGTAATAATGACGGTATTGGTTGGTCCATGTGCAGCGAAATGGCTGGTTGGTGGTAACAGGGGTTTTAATATCGGCACAATATCGCGCACCGAACCGTGTTTTAGTTGATAGACTTCGGTGATCTGGGTATCACCGCGAGCCTTGGATTCACCGTAGTTGATTGGCGTTGGTATCTGTTTGGCGACTGCCTTGGGCAACAACTTCACCAGGCCACCAGCTTCAATGGCGACAATGTTATGGACATCGAGCACCGACAGGAATACCTGGTATATCTGATCAGGATTCAGTTCTTCACCTGATACCAGAGTAACCTTGCCCTTGACACGTGGGTCGACGACGAAGTTCTTGCCGGTTATCTTTGAGACCGCATTGATCAGAGCATGGATGTCGGCATCCTGGAAGTTCAGCGTCAGGGAATCCTGAGCATTAGCGGGCAAATTCTGTAAGTTATAGTCTTCCGTTGCCTGGGCCAGGGCAAGCGACGGTATAACCGTCAGGGTCAGACTGAAAAATGCAAGACAGGTGTGTTTCAGATGTTTGATGGCCATTCGTTTCAGCAGCTCAGGTAATCAGTAAAATAGTATCTTTACAGTAATCAGGAAGGTTTGATTAATTCTTCATTGATAGGAACATAAAATGAAGCGATCCTTTTTACTATAAATTAATAAATTAATTTATAATGAAAATATTGTCGCACCGCGTTCGTAATGACAAGTTTTCGATTTATCAGAGAATCCCCAAATTATAAGGTTTTCACTGGTATATTAACCTGTTCCAGCATATTATTAATATAATAGATGCAAATATAGCAAAGTCGCAAACAAGATTCGTGTCTGGATAAGAAAAATGCTAATAAATAGTCGTTTTAATCTGCTTTCTTTAACCCTCTCAGTTGCCAGCGGGGCATTTCTTCTGCTCATTTCAGGGGCGATATATGCTGATCGTATTGCTGCTGGTGATGCGCATAACCTGGTCGCTTCCGGTAATGGTGGTCAGTTCGTGTGGGGTGCCAATGCCAATGGCCAGTTAGGAGATGGCACGACACTGGATGCACTGAATCCTGTTCCTGTTGTCGATATACGATATAACTCTCTTGACGGTGCTACTGCGGTGGCGTCACATGGTGATAACAACCTTGTTCTACTCGGTGATGCGACAATGCTCGGCTGGGGACCCAATGAAAACAACCAGCTGGGAAGCGGCCTGCTCTATAGTAGCAACTACAAAGGTGACGAAGCGGATGATGACGGTAATGGGGCAGACCCTGGCGATGGCACCGACCCTGCGCCGGAAGAACCTGCAAATACCGCTTTAGCCTTCCCGACAAAAGTCGTTGACCCGGATGGCAAACCGATCAGCAATATTACTGCAATTGACCTGGGGGCAAATTTTGCTGCTGCAATCAACCAGGAAGGCAATGTTCTTGTCTGGGGTAATCTAGATGCATTCCAGGATATCGAACAAGAGCGTGAACCGGCAAACCGTTTTCGTGACAAGTTTTTCGATCCCAACATTGAATTCATAGACAGTCAATACCGGGATGGGGATCCAGCACGTGATTATGATCTGCAGTATATGCGTGATGCACAGGGCAATCGCTATACAGACATAATTGCAATTGCTGTAGGTGATAGCCACTTGCTGGCACTGACCAGCATAGGCCAGGTTCTGGCCTGGGGTGACAACAGTGCTGGTCAACTTGGTGATGGCACGCTGACACGACGCTCCTACCCTGTTTACGTCCGCAGCAGCCAGAACGATATAATTTCCGCTATTCCAGCCATAGCTGCTCATGGCAATGCCAGCCTGGCCGTCCAGCCCGATGGCCGCCTGCTTGGCTGGGGTAGCACATTACTCGCTACGCCACTGGATACAGAATCATCTGATCGGTTACAGCAGTATTACGCAAGACCATTGGTCGACGGTGAGGGGAATGCCATTACTGGTATCCGTAATGTTGCACTGGGCGAATCGCATGCGCTTGCCCTGACTCTGGATAATCGTGTTGTTGGCTGGGGAAGCAACAGTAATGGTCAGCTGGGTGATGGTACGAATTCACCGGGATCGCAGCTAACTAAAGTAATCCTGAGTAATGGCGTGCAGTTAAGCGATATCATCGAGATAGCAGTAGGCAGCGACCATAGCCTTGCACTTCATCGAAATGGTAATGTCTTTTCGTGGGGTGCGGGTGAATTTGGCCGGCTCGGTGATGGTACCAATATTGACAGCTATTACGCCGTTAATGTCAGGAACAGGGATAATCATATCTTTTCGTTGTATTGAGAGAATCAACTCCAGAAATCCAGCATCTGGTAAATTGCAGCTGCAAAAAAGCCTAATAAAAAAAGGGGAAAGAATTGCTTCTTTCCCCACCTCAAGCACCACATGCATTTATTGTTAGTTATTATTCATAAACATTGAACTTTAGAATTCCGCTTTTAGATAGTCATTTTGGCTCGTCCATCATCCATTAGTTATTGCGAGTGCATTCGACGAATATAATCTATGATGCATGAGAAACAGGAAATTACCTCGCTTAGCTGATAATGACAGTTTTTTATATATAAATCACCTGAATGAATCTATCAGACCACACTAATACTGGTACGTGTTGTTCCCAACACCTGGCCGGTTACCCAATGAATGATATCAGTTTCAATCAAGTAGGTACCCGTTTGGGTCGGTTCAAATATTATATCGTAACGTTCGGCTGAGCATGCACGAATTTCAGTCACACTGACAGGTCTGGGTAATGGCCGACCATCAGAGGCATAGATCTGCCCGGTTAGCCCGCCAAAATTGACTCTCTGTGGGTGGTAACCCGCACAGATATAACGCGCCAGTAATTTCTGACCCCGTTGTACGGTGGCTGAAATCGGTGGCAAATCCATGGCACTGTTGCCGGTGCCGTCAACGCCGGTGATCACGAAGTAATCAGGATTGAGCTCATTCAATCCCACGTCGCCGCCACAGGTGCCCGCTGTCCAGTCCAGGGTATGCCACGATGAATCAATTTCGTCGACTGCCCATATGGCCTCAACATCGTAGCTGGGCCCTCCCTGGAACAGTGTCCCGGGACCGCTCGGTGGATCAACAATCAGTGCACCATACATTCCCATCTCGGCATGTAATACAGTGTTGGTATGGCAGTGATAGAAGTACGTCCCAGCATGAACTGGTCGCCATTGATAGGTGTAGATGCCATTGACGTCCCAGGTCAGGTGGCCTACTCCATCAGAATGGTCAGCCGGCTCGATACCATGATGATGAATTGTATGCATCATCATCATGCCAACGTTCAGAACAGTATGGGCAATCTGGCCCTGATTGAGACGTATGGCGGCCGATGGGAATGTTGCTCCGCCCATACCCATGCCGCCACCGCCCATGTTACCCATACCGTCGATGCCGCCATCGCCGCCACCAGTATCGGGAAAGCCCCACATATTTACCGTGTTGCCGTCATCCATCGTCAGAGGAATTTGCATATCGATGCCGCGATTGAATGTCACGTCAGGGGTGACTATGCCGGGTGTTGCAGGGGCGCCGGGGTACATATAGCAGGCACCGCCCATGCCGCCACCGCCACCACCGCCCA
>JARFQE010000063.1 GCA_029287915.1 Arenicellales bacterium | reverse complement strand
CGGTTGGCAGTTCACTTGCAACTGCCGCATCGCAACGCTCATTGAACCGCAGAGTGCGCCAGGCCGTTACTCAGATAGACAATGCCCTGAAGGCCAACGGTTATTATTCTGCCGTCATTACGCCTCATATTGAAGGAAAGGCTGATGAACGAAAGTTCCGCTTCGAGGTCGACAAGGGCGATCCTGTCAGGGTTGCCAGTGTACAGCTGGAAGTAATGGGTGATGGAAAAGAATTCGAAGCATTCCAGAAATGGCGTACAGCATTTCCGTTAAAGGCCGGAGATATCCTCGTCGATAGGCATTACGAGGAAGCGATAACTGAACTTCAGCGCACAGCCAGAAAGTACGGCTTCTTTGACAGCCAGATCAGCACACGCCAAATTCGCCTCGACAGAACAACGAAACAGGCCGATATCCTGATCAACTTTGACACCGGGGTGCGCTATCGATTAGGCGAAATTCGCATTAAAGAGGATTACTTCTCTTCCGATTTTCTGCTGCGCTTTTTAAACATCGAGAAAAGCCAGTCTTTCAACAATGATGACTTGCAAACCCTTCATCAGCGCTTTTCGGCAAGCAACTACTTTGGCAGCATACGAGTAACACCGGTGCTGGATGAACGAGCTGATGGTGAAGTCCCGATATCAATCAGCCTTGAACGTCGCAAGCGTGACCGCTATAGCGCCGGAATCGGCTACTCGACCGATCTCGGTGTGCGCGGCAAACTTGGTATGGAAAGACGTTATGTCAATAAAAGCGGGCACAGCTTTACTGCTTCTATTGATTACGCAGAACTGAAACGCCTGGCGCGTATCAACTATGATATACCATTGTCGCGCCCCCACGCAGAAAAGCTGGTTTTATCCTATCAGTACAGTGATCGCCGCGATGAAGATCTGAAAAGCCGCGTGAACGGCATTCAGGCCAGCCATGTCTGGAAACTCGGTCTCAGTGACTGGCAATACGGCCTGTGGCTCTTTACTACTGACAATGAGCTGGATGATCAACTCACCGAAGGAACCTTTCTCTCACCAACAGCAGGCTGGTCATATGCCCGGGGAGATAACCTCCTGTTCCCAAGACGTGCATGGCAGCTTGCAATAAACCTGGTTGCTGCATCGGAGAGTGTAGTTTCTACCGAATCATTTCTGCAGGCAGAGCTCAACACAACACTGATCCTGCCTCTGTTTGAGCGCGATCGTTTATTGCTGCGCGGTGAGCTCGGCAGAACACTGATTGATGACTTCAGTGTGCTGCCCAAGCAGTTGCGCTTCTATGCTGGTGGGGACAATTCCGTGCGTGGTTATAAATATCAGTCGCTGGCACCGCGCAACGAGAACGGCAGCCTTACCGGCGGCGATGCGCTCGTTTTTGGCTCTGCCGAATACGAACATTATTTTACGCCCATAATTGGTGCAGCAGTTTTCTGGGATGCCGGGAATGCCTTCTTTGCTGGTGACGCCATGCAGCTTTCTCACGGTGCCGGTATCGGCCTGCATCTGAATCTGCCGTTTGGTGTTTTCAGGTTCGATGTTGCCAATGCCTTGAGTAAGCCGGATCGACCCTGGCGCTTTCACCTCACACTGAGGCCGGATCTGTGAAATTTATTGGGCGATCAATTCTCATGCTGATTATCGGGCTTCTGGCCGGACTGGTGATTCTGCTTGGAACGACCGCCGGGCTCAGAGGTGTACTGCTGATAGCAGATCGCCTGACCGGTCCGCAAATCTCTATAAGCGCCGATGTAATGGAAGGTCGGATCCTTGGAAATTTCGTACTGCATGACGTACGGGTAGAAACGCCTGCGATGGACCTTCAGCTGAGCAGGGCTTCACTGGCATGGCATCCTTCGAGTTTGTTCAGTGGAGTAATCGACATCCAGCAGCTTAAGCTATCTGACGGTCAGCTCAGGATCTTTGCCAGTGAACCTGAAGATACCCCAGCAGCTGATGGAGTCGGCTGGCTGCCCGATGTCACCCTCGAGGCTCTGGATATAGATACGCTGAAGGTAATGCGTGATGACCAGGTGCTGAAGATTGAACGCTTCAGCGCCGAGGCGTCTCTGCTATCGCAACAGCTTGCACTAACACGCGCTGAATTGCAGCTGCCGCAACTCACGGCCAATGCTAGTGGTGCAGTAGACCTGCCGACCCTTTCAGTGACAGAGGTGCAGCTGCAGTGGAACTGGCAGACTGCTGAGTTATTGCAGCCGGTTGCCGGAACAGCAGCACTGAATGGAGATATTGACAAGATGCAGCTTGCAGTGACGCTCATGAGCCCCACAAAGACTGTGCTGAACATTGAGCTCGAGAATCTTTTAACTACACCGTACTGGCGTGCCGAGTTCTCCATCGCGCAGATGAATCTGCAGCGTGATGTGCTTGCCAGGCTTCCCGATGTAGAAATTGTGCTGAAAGGCAGCAGTACAGGCAACAGTGATAATGCGGAGCTCAATGCGACTGGCAATATTTTATTTGGCGGAAATGTGCACCCCTGGAAGCTCGATGCCAGCATCCCGTTGGCGGGCGATGCTGCCCCCACGCTTGACATCATATCAGGACAGGCCCGAGCAAGTGTGCAGCCAGACAGTACAGATGCAAACCTTGCTCATGTCCTGCTTGATATACCGGATTTTGCTGAGTTGTGGCCTGGCCTGGCTGGCCAGCTTAATGCCCAGCTGACAACAAGGGGCAGCCTGGCTGATGATGAGATGAACGCTGATATCACGCAGCTGTCATTCAATCATCAACAGCTGGGTGAATGGCAAATCGACACTTCTAGTGCCTTGAGCATCAGCAGCGACAGCGGCAAGCTGAGCGGGTTGTGTCTGACGCAGAATAAAGCCAGCCTCTGTACCGACCTTGTATGGCAGGGCAGTCAAATTGATGCCCACATGGATGTCAAAACACTGCATCTCGAGATGATTCCACTGCTGACGCAGCATGATGAATACCACCTTAGTGGGCGGCTGAACGGACAGTTGAAAGTGACGCTGGACAGCACACTCGTCAAACAGCTGGAGATGGACTTAAGCATGAACGATGGGATGCTGCTGCACTCCCTGGAATCAGGTGGCAGCAATGTGATGAAGTTCCAGTCAGTAACATTGAATGGATCAGAACAGGGTGGTCAACTTCAGCTGCAGTTGAACCTGGACGATGATTTTGACGGCAGCTTACATGCCAGGCTGATGTTACCGGCAGATCTGCAAACACTGCAACTACCGGAGACGCCTCTGCAAGGACAAATCGAAGCCAAATTGCAGCAACTGGACAGCATTGGTGTCTTTCTGCAGAAAATCACTCTACCAGCTGGCAATTTGACTGCCTCTATCCAGCTTGGTGGATCCATGCAGGCCCCGCACTTTACTGGCAAAGCTGTCCTGCAGGTGCCACTATTCGAAACCGGCGAGCCGGCCACGGTATTCAGGCAGACGAAGTTGGATATGCAGCTCGATGGAGTGGATATCAGTCTGACTGGCCAAAGTGAGCTGGCCGGTCAGCTGCTGAAGTTGAACGGCCAGGCTAGCATTGCCAGCATCGAAGACTGGCATGCCAGTCTGACACTGAAGGCGGAAGACGTAGCCGTGTCCGCTATACCGGCTATCAGTCAGCTGGAGGAAGTGACAGTTGCAGGGCTACTAGGCCTGAATCTCAACCTGACTTTGAACAGTACACTGGAAGTTGAACACCTCGACGGCGAACTGCTGCTAAAAAATGGGATGCTGACACGCATCTTTATCGATGGCGACATGGAGGAACTTGCAATACGAGACCTGCGTATAACGGCGGCCAAGAAAAAAGAAATGTTGACGATTAGCGGAAAGTTGCAGGATGCCTACGACGGAAAACTAAAGGTGGACATGACACTCCCGGCACAACTCAGGAGTCTGGGTAAAACTGATTTGCCATTAAAGGGGAGCCTGACCGCTGATTTCCCACGCCTGCAGGCCTTTGGAATCTTTCTAGACGATATCACATTACCGGAAGGTACATTCTCAGCAAATATCAATGTAGAAGGGACCCGTGCAGCGCCGTTGCTTAAAGGGCGTGCTGCTCTACAGGTACCGAAGCTTGAGCTGACTGAACCGGTCATCAGTTTTGATGATACCAGGCTCGATATCGAGCTTGTCGGCACAGCATTGAATGCAAAAGGTGGTAGCTATATTGGAGGCCGTCCACTGATGCTCGAAGGGACTGCGATGCTGCAGGATTTCGATGACTGGAAGGCAAGTATGAAGCTGGCGGGCGACTCCATCAAGCTGGAAGATGTGTTTGGGTCAAGCCTGCAAACTAGCTCGGAGCTGAACCTTGCAATAGCTCCTGGACAGGTAAAGCTGACTGGCGATGTCATACTTGAAGGTAGTGAGATATTTATCCGTGACCTTTCTTCGACTGTAAGACCCTCCAGTGATGTAAGGTTTGTCGATGAAGAAAAAACTGCTGCAATTCCCTGGCACATAACTACCGACCTGAGTCTCCGTCTGACCGGTGACAACCGTCTGCGTGTCGCCGGGTTCAACGGTCTGCTTGGCGGTAATGTAACGGTGCGCAGCGAATCGGGGAAACTTGCATCTGGTGCAGGTTCGCTGACTGTCATGGAAGGCGAATACCGGGCCTTTGGTGCTACTGTACCAATAAGGCGGGGCAGGCTGGAATTTATTGGTGGTGCATTAGACGACCCGGCTATTCAGATAGAAAGTCGACGTCGTATTGAGCAGAGGGAAGTCGGTTTCGATGTAACTGGAACGCTGCAGTCTCCCGTAGTCACACTGGTGTCCAGTCCCGCAATGGACCAGTCCGAGATACTTTCCTGGTTGCTGTATGGGCGTGCAGCAGGCGTAACTGATGGTGCATCAACAGCGCTGCTGGCCGGTTCAATCAATCAGCTGCTAGGCAAGGAAGAAGAAGAATCGTTTATGCAGCAGATGCTTGGCCGCATGGGCCTGACGGGTTTGGGCGTCGAAGCTGATCTTACCAGCGGCCTCAGGGTCAGCAGGCAGCTTAGCCCAAGGCTGTTCGTCAAGTACCAGGTGGACGTCTGGGAGCAAACCAACCGCCTTATTCTGCGTTATCTACTGAGTGAACATTGGGCATTGGAAGGCATAAGTGGAGATGAAGGTGGTGCCGATATACTGTATGAGCGTGAACGTTAAATAATAAACAAATGATTATATAAAACAATAACATATAATACATAGTTCAAGCTATGAAACAGGCGGTTGTTACCGCTAGACTGAAATCATGCGTACCATAGCAGCTGATATCCAGTATATTGCACCCAGTATAAAGTAGTTCGCTAGTCCTGTTCGCTTTTACTGGCGGCGTTCAGAAAACGTCAGAATTATGTCTTCTGTGGAGTATTCATGGGCAAGATTGGAACAGTCGTGGTGAAGGAAATCAGGGAAGCCCTGCCGGCAATGATCTTTTTCCTGTTCCTGTTTCATATGATTGCGCTGACCAGGGCCGTGTCGATTGATGATTACAGCATCACTGCGCTGCGCGCTGTCGGCGCGACAGTAGGCGCCCTTATTGTGGCCAAAGCGATCCTCATCGTCGAGGCACTGCCAATCTCGAGACTTTCTTCAAACAAACCTGCGGTACAGGTTCTATGGAAGACCGTCCTGTACAGTATCGTGGTGTTCCTATTCAAAGTCGTTGAAGAAGCAATTCCTTTGCTTTTAAAGCATCAGAGCGTGATGTCAGCTACTAAGGCGATGTACCACGAAGTATCCTGGCCATTGTTCGTAGTCCTGGCACTGTGGATTATTGGCGGTCTGTTTTTCTATTGTTCTGTATCAGAACTGGTTCGTATCATAGGCCCAGGTAGAGCCAGGGGGATATTTTTTGGCACTGGCAACAGAAAAACAGATAAGTGATTTCACCCCATGGTTACGCTATGTGCAGGTCCTACTCACATTGAAAATTAATGGCATGCAGCAGGTGGTCACTCAATAATTTAATTCATGCAAGGTCTTGTAGACTTTTCCTGATTGACTGCCAATGATCATCGCAGTCACACGTTTTGCCCGGAGTTGGTGACTTTGTGGTTGCTCTGCCTGCGCCATTCTGATGGCGTGACATTTGACCAGCGCCTGAAAGCCCGCGTGAATTCACTTGCGTCGGCATAACCGAGTGTGTTCGAAATATTGATGATAGGTAAGTCTTTATCTGTAAGCAGCTGCTGTGCGATCTCGTAACGTATTTTACCAACGAGTTCCCGATATGACGTCCCGTACTGTTTCAGTCGTCTGTTCAGAGTCCGTGGATGCATCGACAGTATCCTTGCGACATTATCCAGTTTACAGGAATTTGAAACAACCAATGGTCGTATAACAGAACGCATTTCTTCGAGCAGGTTATTGCCCATATTAATCTCAATCCTGTTCATTTCGTTGACGATAATGTCGTGCTGCTGCTTGTCTGCATCGGGTAACGGCTGTCGCAGCCAGTGCTCAGGAAATACCAGTGCATCTTCACCGGCCTGAAAATCAAGCGGGGTGCGAAAGAAATCTTTATAGGGTCTAATGTTTTCAGGGCGTGTATTGGAAAACAGTACTTCTGTAGGCGTCCAGTCACGTCCACACATCGATCGCATAAGATTGCAGATGTTTGCAATCGATAAGCTATAGATGTGCCGAAGCCCTTGCTGTGCGGGTACATAGATTGCGTATCCCAGCTTGGCCTGTCCATTGTTAACGGAAAGTGTGGCGACGCCACCACGGTCATTCATGCATATGTGAACAATCATGCTGTAAAGTGCCGACCCGACATTGGGTGCATACAGGGCAAGCTTGCCGAGGTTTCCCAGCGCGGCAAGGTCTATCTGTTGCCCCACAAGTAACCCGAAATGCTGTATTCCTGTTCGGTCAGCGCACACTTCAAGTAATCTACCCGCGCGGTTGAAGGAAATATAGTTTTCCGGGTCGTTGAACAGCGCAAGCTCAACACCGCATTGTGCGAGTATGTCTTCAGCGCGTTCGTCTGCGTATCTGTCCAGCAAGACAGGAATCGACCGCAACGGGCCAACACGTACAGACCCGACTTCAGGAACACTTGATACCAGGCTAATCGTTCTGTTTTTCTTATTAGGCGTCATCTTATTAGGCGTCATAAAAACATCGTGACAATGTCGTAAAATGTTAAGACACTATATTAAAAATAAGTCACAATCATTAAAGGGCTTTTCTCTAAACAAAAAAAATTATTTTTACATGCACATTCAACAGGGAGAAATGGTAATGCTCAAGAATGAGTTTATAAGGACTATAGCCGGCAGTGCAATTGCTCTGCTGGGTATCGACTGGCACGTATCCAACTCCATCGCGCTGCGCGGCGGCTATCGCTGGCTCGATTATGATCTCGATAAGGACGATGCATCGGTGGAGGAGAAACTCGATATCTCCATGAGTGGTCCATTCCTGGGTGTCGGGTTTCAATGGTAATGGCTTAATAGGCAAAGGAGAGATTTATGCGTAGTATAAAAAATAGAATAACTGCAAGGCTGTTAGCTATCGCTGCATTAACGACCCTATCGAACCTGGTCCCGGCATATGCACAGTCTCCGGCTGTCGATCCATCTGCTGTTGAGATACTGAAAAGCATGACAGATTACCTCGGTGGCCTGAAGCAGTTCAGCGTGGATACACAGAACACTCTTGAGCATGTGCTCGATTCAGGACAACGAATCGATGAAGACATTTCAGTGAGTGTGATTATCAGCCGACCCGGCAAACTGAAGTCCAGGCGTCTTGGCGAGCTGATCGACCAGGCGTTTTACTATGATGGAAAAACCCTGACCCTCAATAATAAGAATGCCAATGTTTACGCAACTGAAAAAGCACCTGCGACAATCGAGCAAATGCTCGACTTTGCGCGTGAATCGTTGGGACTTATTATTCCAGCATCTGACCTGGTCTATCGTAATGTCTATGCACTGATGATGCAGGATGTGACTTCGGCCACCGTCGTCGGCAAAGCAGTTATCAATGGCAGGACCTGTAATCATCTTGCATTCAGGCGTCCGGATGTTGATTTCCAGGTATGGGTTGCAGACGCTGACGAACCATTGCCATGCAAATATGTCGTCACCGATAAAAGTACTCCCGAGCTGGTAAGCACAATATCGGTGATGAGTAACTGGAACGTAAAGCCACCTGTTACAGACAATACCTTCAGCTATGTGCCGGGTAAGGGGACCACGCGGGTCGAATTCATGCCACTCGAATCAGGAGCAAGCAAATGAAGACACTTATTAAAACAGCAATTGTCGGTATTGGCCTGGCCCTTCTAGCGACAGTAGATGTAACAGTCGTTGAAGGTCCTGCTGGTTCAGCGATAAACGTGCATTTCATGTCAGAAGCAGAAGCAGTTGCAGGCCGGCAGAGAAGGACGCGCCGTCGTGGTCTTGCTGTAGGTTTCGCAGCAGGCTCAGCTTCCGGGGCTGCAGCAGCCTCTGCAGCTGCCGCTCCTGCCGCGGCTCCAGCTCCAGCTCCAGCACCAGCTCCAGCACCAGCACCAGCAGCGCAACCTGCGGGTGCACCGCCGATTGGAAGCATCGTCACCACCCTGCCAGCAGGTTGCGTAACGACAACCAAGGGCGGCGTGCAATACTTTAACTGCAATAATGTTTTCTACAGGGCAGCCTTTCAGGGCAGCAATCTGGTTTATGTGGTCGCTCAACCCTGAACGATTGACCTGCATTTAGCGATAGAAGCAAAACACGACAATTATCTCGATTCAGGAACAGAAAAAGTTCAATACCTGAGCAGAAAAATACCGCAGAGGAGAAATTAACATGAATCCTATCCGTTCAATGCTTGCCGTCGCAGCGTCAATTTTTTTCACAATTGTATTTCTAGCACAGGCACACGCTGTGCAGACCACTGGTGTAGCGGGCTCACCGAGCGCCACCACCACCATCGACGGCAGGCAGCTGCCGCCGCCACCGGACAAGCACTTCGTCGGCAAGATTGAAAAAACTGTTGGACAATCGACTCCCTACTGGCCGCCCCGTGTGGTACCGAAGAAGGGTGCGCCTAATAATGTTCTGATCATGACCGATGACGCGGGTTATGGGGTGTCCGGCACCTTCGGGGGCGTCATACCGACGCCGGCCATGGATCGTATTGCCAGCAACGGCCTGCGCTACACCCACTTCCATTCCACGTCTGTGTGCTCGCCGACGCGGGCCGCTCTGCTTACCGGTCGCAATCACCACCAGATGGGCTCGGGTGCTATTCCGGAATTATCGACCGGCTACCCCGGCTACAACTTCATGATGACCAAGGATAACGCGACGATTGCAAGAATCCTCAAGGGCAACGGCTACGTGACCTCCTGGTTCGGCAAGAACCACAATACACCTGATCTGCAGACCAGCAAGATCGGGCCCTACGATCAGTGGCCGATCGGCATGGGCTTCGACTATTTCTACGGCTTCATGGGCGGTGACACCACCCAGTGGCAGCCGGGCAATCTGGTTCGTAACACGACCTATATCTACCCCTACGAGGGCAATCCCGGTTGGAACCTGGTCACCGCAATGGCGGATGATGCGATAGATTACATGAAGACCGTTGATGCATTGAATCCGGACCAGCCTTTTTTCCTTTACTATGCACCCGGCGCAACCCATTCACCGCATCACCCGACACCGGAATGGATCGAAAAGATCAGCGAGATGCATCTTTTCGACGAAGGCTGGCACAAGCTGCGTGAAAAGATCTTCGCCAACCAGAAAAAGCTTGGCGTGATCCCGCAGGATGCCAGGCTGACGCCGTGGCCCGATGACCTGATCAAGCGGTGGGATCAGCTCAGCGACACCGAGAAAAAGCTGTTTATCAAGCAGGCAGACGTATTTGCCGCCTACGTGGCCTACACCGACCATGAGATCGGCCGCGTTATTCAGACCGTCGAGGATCTGGGCAGGCTCGACAACACCCTGATTATCTACATAACCGGCGACAACGGCACCAGCTCGGAAGGTGGGCCGACCGGCACGCCGAATGAAATAGCATCAGTGCAGGGCGTCCATCTGCCGGCAGAGGCACAGATGCAATACTATGACGCGTGGGGTTCAGATAAAACGTATCCGCACATGTCGATAGGTTGGACCTGGGCTTTTGGCACACCGTTTTCGTGGACCAAGATGGTCTCCTCACACTTTGGTGGCACCAAGCAGGGCATGGCCATATCCTGGCCGAAGGTAATCAAGGACAAGGGCGGCATCCGCCACCAGTTCCATCATGTCGTAGATATTGCGCCGACCATTCTCGAAGTGACCGGGATCCCCTTGCCCGAGGTGATTGATGGCATCAAGCAGAATCCCATGGAAGGTGTCAGCATGGCCTATACCTTCGACAAGAAGAATGCTGACGCACCTTCAACCCACAAGACCCAGTATTTCGAGATGATTGGCGACCACGCGATCTATCACGATGGCTGGATCCTCAGCTCCAGGGTCATGCGTCCGCCATGGGATAACAGCGGCAAGGATTATGGCGATCCGTCGACCTGGCCGTGGGAACTGTACGATCTCAGCAAGGACTGGACACAGTTCAACGATGTGGCCGCTCAGTATCCCGAGAAGGTCAAGGAACTGGACAAACTATTCTGGGAGGAAGCGGCGCGCAATCAGGTGCTGCCTATGGATACCACCACCTTCACCCGTTCACTCCTGCCCCGGCCCAACCTCACAGCCGGTCG
>JARFQE010000051.1 GCA_029287915.1 Arenicellales bacterium | reverse complement strand
GCTCTTCCTCAAAGAGCAAGGATGTACCTGCCGGGCTATCCATATCATCGTCCAGCAGGGAAATAACCGAGAAGCCTTTCAGGTTGGACCGGCGTTTTTTCTCTATGCCGCCTGTTGTCTCAATAATTCGTAGGCCTGACGTATGCTGATGAAGGTATCCTGATCACCGCCTTTGTCGGGATGATGTTTTGAAATCAGCTGGCGGTAGTTGCGGGTGAGTTCCTGGATGTCGGCACCTGCTTCAATGTTCAGCATATGCCTTGCACGGGTGTGCTCATCAACCTGGTTGAACTGCTGCCACAGCCCATCAATATATTTTCTCACAATTGCCTCGGTATTTATTGTTGTTGTTCCAAGGGAATACGCTTAGCGTATTACAGCCAAGCATAGCAGAACAGCGGGATATTTAAGACAAACTCTAAAGATTCGGGAATTATTTTGCTAACCGGTTCCTGATGAGGATATGCACTTGATAGAGTGTGCTAGTCACCACTGTGATCCTGCCGCTGGTGACAGGTTCAGGGATTAGATCGAGTTCAAAGTATGGGATCAAGCCTGGGCGAACTGCAACAGGTAGGCCGGTCGGCGGGGGGGGTAAGAAGTACCCCCGGCAGCTTTTTCTAAATTTCGTTCAAAACCTGATATTTATCAATGCGTACTGACTTCTGTACGCCTAATATGGTTTATTAGAAAAATCTAACAAATGTACCATCAGGAGTAATTGAAATGGTTTTTAGCCGCATATTAAGTCAGTATCTTGTAATTCTGTCGATGGCGCTTGTGATGCTGATATCCGGTTGCTCAAGCGATGATGATGATAACAGTGGAAATGTGATTATCGATCCTGAGGTTGATACGACACCCGCCCCAAGTAACCTGATGGGAATCTGGACGGGTGTTATAACCAAGGGTGTAGCCGTTTTTGACATGGTAATGATCTTTCATTACCCGGATGGTGCTGAGGAAGGCCGTGTCGTCGGTGTCGCCGCCAGCCAGGCAACCGGTTTACCCTATTTACTCATCGACAGCGGCTATATGGAAGTAGATAAGGTCGCCCATCCCGAGTGGGACTTTGACTATCTCATTGGCAGAGAGGGTTCCCAGGGTACCGCTCTGAAACGCTATGCCTTTGCCAATAAAC
Source organism: Arenicellales bacterium (assembly GCA_029287915.1). GTDB lineage: Bacteria > Pseudomonadota > Gammaproteobacteria > BMS3Bbin11 > BMS3Bbin11 > BMS3Bbin11. The sequence goes on along the minus strand of JARFQE010000051.1, from coordinate 4,658 downwards.
TGGTCAGCCAGCAGTCCGGTACTGCGCGGCTTAACCTGGAAGGTGATGACACCCTGACCGGCACCATCAATTTCGAAGGCACCGGTGACGATAACCTCGGTGAATTCTATATCTCTATCAAGTACTGGAACAAAAATCTGGACAACACGGCAACCCTGGCTACACTCGCAGACACCTGGACCGACCCGGTCGATGATCCTGATGTGACTGATGGTGTTGTAGAAGACGTTGGCTGGGATGACCAATCCCTCTATGCAGACCTGGTTGTAGCAGGTGACGGCAGTGTTGATGGCTCTGTCACTGATAGTGGCTGCAAAGCCTCCTCCGAACCGAATTTTCCAGGCAAAGTTATGGAAGTCAACGGCCACAACATTTTCCTGTTTGGCAATTATTATGTTGAGAATCCTGAGCGTTTAATGCTGGACGAATGCGGCACCCGCGACTGGAATGATAGTCCCCTGATGGGCCCAGCCCAGATCGGGGGTATTTACGATGGTCTTGGCATGCTGATCGACGATAACGGTACCGAAAAACTGTACATGATTCTGACCAGTACCACGAATACAGACCCGGAAACACCCGGTAACGCGATCTTTAACGAGTTCACCAGAAAATAGGGTTTGCAGCCAGCGAGTAATCCAGAAGGCCCGCTTTAGCGGGTCTTTTTTTTCTCACTATAAATAAAGCTGTTGACATCTTTTCGAGGAATATAAAAAAAGCCCACGGTTGTGGGCTTTTTATTAGATTATGACTAATCGATGTCTTTATGGATCAGGCCTTGGCAACCCAGGATTTACACCAGCCTGCTGCGGCTACATCTTTACCCGGGAATATAGGACATGCTCCAGCTGCTTTGTCACCACCCTGGTAAAGGTTACAGTTGGCACAGGTTTGGCCTGCTGTGGTGCTCTTTTCCGTATAACCCAATGCTTTGGCAGTCGGGTCATCGACAGACAGCATTGCAGCTTGAGCCAAGGGCTGGTAACCAGTGAGGGTCAGAACCGGGATACTTGCAAGTCCTTTCAGCAGTGCACGACGTTTTTTGTCATGGGTATTATTTTTCATAGGATTCTCCAAATTAGTATTAAATGAATTCAAGCTGTTGATAAATAGTGGTGCCGAATACAGACCTGATTGATTTATTGACTAGAAAATCAACGAGAACCTGCGTCTGACTAAATTGCAAATAATCTAACGTAAATTGATCGTTGATGATGTGACTAAGGTCACATGACCGTCAATATTTCCTTACTTTTTCATTTTATAATTGCACTATTTTGGTGCGTAAATAGATATCAAGGATTATTATTAGTGCGTGATGCATTAAAACGGTGCATTACATTAGAGATATCAATTAAACATTGAAGAAGTTTAGCTGGCCTGATAATTGCTATGTAGTTATGAATTATCTTAATAATTAAAACCGGGCCATTACTCATTCAAGAATAATGCAGAATAATGCCAGATGAAAACACAAAATGGATAGTTGTTACTGACCTGGATGGTACGTTATTAAATCATGACTCATATGATTATGATGCTGCGCTTTTGGCGATAGAAACACTTAAAAACGAGAATATTCCAGTCGTACTAAATACAAGCAAAACCTTTCTTGAAACGGTGTCGATTAGACAGGAGCTGGCTATTTATGATCCATTTATCGTTGAAAATGGATCCTGTATTTATCTTTTGAAATCAGAATTCAAGCAACCAGAAGAGGCGTCATCCAGAGGTGAATACTGGGAAATTATATTAGGGGCCTCTAAGCTATCAATTGATCATATTTTTTGCAGTCTGGGATTAAAAGACTCTCAATACACAAGGCTGTCACAGTGTTCTATTCCGCAAGTTATTGATCTAACGGGTTTAACAGAGGAGCAGGCTAAAGCGGCGGTTGCCAGAGATTTTAGTGAGCCTTTTTTGTGGCATGATGATGAGCAGTCATTAAATGAATTAATAAAAAATCTTCAGCAATATAATTTATCAGTGCTGCAAGGTGGTCGTTTTTTGCATGTGATAGGAAACTGCGACAAGGGACGCGCAACAGAACGACTGGCAAGCTGCTACGAAGGTGCAGTGAAAACGATTGCTTTGGGTGATAGCGCTAATGATGCAGCCATGCTTAATGCTGCCAATATTTCAATTATCGTAAATTCGCCATCCAACAAGCAGCTAGATCAACTTGTTTCAGCTGATTATCAAACAGAAGCGACAGCACCCGAAGGCTGGAAAGAGGGAATTGAAATGGCGCTTATACAGATAAACAAACAATAGGTGTCAGTCATGCCTGATTTTTTTCAAAATGGACGCATTACGACTTTGCATAATCTCTGGACCCGTAGTCTTGAAGATATGGAGTCGGATTTAATCAATTTTTCTCATATGCGCCCAATGGGGCTGATATTACCTTCTTTATATTCAGAGCTGGAGCGACCCGCATTAACGACGATAGTTGATGAGCTTCAGAAAGTTAAATATCTTGATCAGATTGTCATAGGTATTGACCAGGCGGACAGGGAGCAATTCAAACACGCGCTGAAGTATTTCAGCCGGTTACCTCAACAACATGACTTGCTATGGAATGATGGTCCGAATTTGAAGGCAATAGATGCCAAATTAAGGCAAGAAGGCCTGGCGCCGACATCGCCGGGTAAAGGTCGTAATGTCTGGTATTGTATGGGTTATATGTTAGCAAGGAAAAATGTGCAAGCAGTTGCCTTGCACGATTGCGATATCCTGACATACAAACGTGACATGCTGGCCAGGCTGCTCTATCCGCTAGCAAATCCTCAGTTCAGTTACAGGTTTTGTAAAGGGTATTATCCAAGAATTGCATCAAATTCAATGAACGGCCGGGTTGCCCGGCTGTTGGTCACACCACTCGTACGTGCGCTAAATCACCAACATGGGCCACATAGCTACCTCGAGTTTTTAGATAGTTTTAGGTACTCATTAGCAGGTGAATTTTCCATGCGTTCCGATGTAATGGAAAGCCTGCGTATGCCAACTGACTGGGGTCTTGAGATAGGCATATTAATGGAGATGAAAAAGAACTATGCCACGAGTCACCTGTGCCAGGTTGATATAGCAGATAACTATGACCATAAACATCAGGATATTTCAAAGGAGGACAAGGACAAGGGGCTGTCCAAAATGTCAGTTGAGATTTCTAAAGCAATATTTAAAAAGCTGGCGACAGATGGCATCGATTTTACAGAAGAGAGCTTAAGAACAACTAAAGCGACTTATTACAGGATCGCACTGGATCTAATTGACAGTTACCGTAATGATGCTGTCTTTAATGGTCTTGACTATGCAACCCATGATGAAGAAAAAATGGTTGAGATGTTTGCGGAAAACATAAAGCATGCGGGTCGCCTGTTTCTTCAGGATACTGATAAAGCCCCGTTTATTCCCAGTTGGCAAAGGGTGGCCAGTGCAATTCCAGATATATATGTTCAGTTATTAGATGCTGTAGAGGCAGATAGAAAAGAATTGTCATAATGTTGAACCAGGCGACCAGTGCATTTGTTGATATCAAGACCAGGATCAGTGACCACCTGGGTAAGTGTTATCCTAACGAAAATATCGATGTATTAGCGGATATAATAATTCGCGTGATGGGATTTGAAAATGGATTTGATGTCCCTGAGCCACATACAAGCCTGTGGGATGAAGCTGATGTTGTTGCTATTACATATGGCGACAGTATAAAAAAAGCCGATGAAAAGCCGCTGTCCACACTGCACGATTTTCTGTCGTCAGAATTAAAGAATGTTATTAATACCGTTCATATCCTGCCTTTTTATCCATTTAGTTCTGATGATGGCTTCTCGGTTATAAATTATACCGAGGTAAATCAATCCCTCGGTGACTGGGATGACATAAAAAAGATTGCACGTGATTTCAGAATAATGGCTGACCTGGTTATTAATCATTGCTCCAGCCGAAGTGTATGGTTTGACAACTATAAGCAATGTAAGGATCCGGGTAGTGATTATTTCATAGAATGCGATCAGAAAACTGACCTGAGTACAGTTGTGCGCCCGCGCACTTCCCCTTTGCTGCGTAGAACAGATACCTTGTCAGGTGAAAAATATGTGTGGTGTACTTTTAGTCATGACCAGATCGATTTAAATTTTAAAAACCCCAGGGTACTGATTGAGTTCGTTAAAATTATCAATTTTTATATGGAGCAGGGTGTCTCCCTGTTTCGCCTCGATGCGGTCGCATTCTTGTGGAAAGAAATTGGCACGCCATGTATTAATTTAATAGAAACACACGAAATTATACGGCTGCTACGTTTGCTGGTAGAGCACAAGAACAAGGATGCGATCATAGTAACTGAAACGAATATACCGAACCGGGAGAATTTATCTTATTTTGGTAATGCTAATGAAGCACATTTGATTTATAACTTTTCATTACCGCCCCTTATTCTTTACACCTTGCTTACGGGTAAATCTGATTTTCTAAAGCAATGGATGATGAGTATGCCGCCTGCGCGTAACGGAACTGCGTATTTTAATTTTATTGCCTCGCATGATGGTATTGGCTTGCGTCCAGTTGAGGGTATATTGTCAGATGAACAGGTTAATGATCTGGCTGATTTAATGAAGTCATTCGGTGGCGATGTTTCATATCGAGAGCATGATAGC
>JARFQE010000042.1 GCA_029287915.1 Arenicellales bacterium | reverse complement strand
ACGAGATGTGCTATTAAGTCTCGTGGGCTCGGAGATGTGTATAAGAGACAGGTTAGATCCAGCTGGGCTCGATAAGCGCTGCGAAACATTGTTTCAATGCCCCTGGAGCTCCCCAGCGCTTTTTTATTCTTTTTATTTTTCTTCACTTTTTTCCCCTGAGCGACATCTGCTGGCTTCACCTGTTTCGAAACAGCCGGGTCCAAAGCAGGCTGCAGATTTTCTGCCGGGTCTTTTGGGAACAGGGCTGTTGTCACCGACTGGCGATCCCGGCCGTGTGATGTTGGAAGTGTAATGCTTGCCGGCTTGTTCATAATGTTCACCCCTGTTCTCTGTTTGCTGCCCGGTTGTGCCGTTAATGAATAATGGCTTTTGCTTGTTGTTAAATGGGAATATATTCCCAAATATCGCGCATGTCAACAGAATTATTACAAAATTATTACAGGCAGATTACGAATCGGTAACAAACGAGATATGGATGCATAGAAGTAAATACATCCTAACTCATTGAATAATGATGAAATAAATAAAATATATGAACAGCAGCTAAAGGCAGAGAATTAATCGCGCCTGAAATAAAATGAGAATCATTAGAATTTTTTAAATGGGTCATGATAAAGGGGGCGGACCAGCCTGACCTTCAAAATTCAGTCAAATAACAGAGTCAATCTAATGCTGAAACAACCGTGTTTCTCTCTATTAAAGGAGGGGTGGGTCACAGATTCTGCTAGAGTTACGTAAATTTAAATAACGGGGTCTGCCGCCTTGAATGAAATTGAAGTGGCTCATGTGAATAATCGAGGCTTATTGGTCTATTTGCTGTTAACAGCTGTAGTGTGTGGCGCCTTGATTATGGTGGTTGAGGTGTTGGGGTCCCGGGTGGTTGGACCTTTTTTTGGCGTTAGTCTTTTTGTGTGGACATCGCTGATTGCTGTCACCCTGATTGCGCTTGCAGCCGGGTACGGTCTGGGCGGGTTGCTGGCGGATCGACGCGGTACGCCCGAATATCTCTACGCAATCATTCTGGTCGCAGGTCTTTTGGTCCTGCTTATCCCTGTGCTTAAGGCGCCGGTACTAAAACTGAGCATACCGCTTGGATTGCGGCTGGGTGCTTTCACCAGTACGGCCCTGTTGTTTGGGCCTTCTCTGTTTTTACTGGGTTGTGTCTCCCCTTATCTGGTGAAGATCGCCGGAAGGGAAATGCGCAATATCGGGCGCACAGTGGGCGGATTCTATGCCCTCTCGACACTGGGCAGTGTTCTGGGTACCGTGTTAACCGGGTTTGTGCTCATCGCCTATCTGGGGGTTGATCATATCTTCTACCTGGTAGGCTGGCTTCTGGTGTTGTTGGCTATGGGCTATTTCCTGTTGTTTCGACGTGCCTGGTATGCGGCCGTATTGCTGTGTTTGCCCCTTCTCATCACAATGCCCGAGGACCCGAAAGGTTTCGAATTGAGTATGCCGGATGGTACGCGAGTTATTGAGGTACAGAGTCAGGAAAGCTTCTATGGTGGCCTTAAAGTAGTCGATTATCGTTATGGCACCAAACACCATCGTGAATTGATGATTGACGGCCTGATCCAGGGTGGGGTGGATATGGTCAGCGGGCTTTCGGTTTACGAGTATTGTTATCTGTTGCAGTTCATCCCGTACGGTCTTAATCCCCAGGGTAAAAAGGCCCTGGTTGTGGGACTGGGTGCCGGTGTAGTGCCGAGCTGGTATGAGCGTCAGGGTGTGGTCACCGATGTGGTGGATATCGATCCCGAGGTGGTGAAACTGGCAAGAGATTATTTTGGCTATAAGCCCCGGGGTAATGTGCACATTCAGGATGCGCGCTATTTTCTCAGTAATACTCAGGAGCAGTACGATTTTGCTGTGCTGGATGTATTTAACGGTGATACTACACCCACCCATTTGCTGAGTGTAGAGGCCATGGCCCTGCTAAAACAGCGACTGCGCCCGGGAGGGGTGCTGGGTATCAACATGGTTGCCAGTCTCCAGCACGATTCCATGATCACTGCATCGGTTCATAAGACCCTGAGCACCCTGTTTGATCAGGTGGAGTTCTATCCGGTATTTGACGTAAACGGGGAAGAGGGTGTGGGCAACCTGGTCGTGATTGCCTATCAGGGAGAATCGCGGCGGGCCGATTACTCTCGAGTGCCAAATCAACAGATTTACGCAATGACTCAACAACAGGTGATTAAGGCATTGAAGGGCCCCATTGCTGCACCGACACATCCAGACGCCCTTATACTCACCGATAATTATAATCCTTCGGAATTTTTTGATCTGCATATGAAGGAGTGGGTGCGCCGGGCCATTCTGGATGGGACCCCCTGGGATCTCTTGATACGCTCCTGAACCTTTTTTATTGTTTATAGGCATAAAGGGGGGCTGACCAGCCCGACCTTCAAAATTCAGTTAAATAACAGAGTTAATCTAATGCTGAAACAAACCTGTTTCTCTCTATTAAATGGGGGGCAGGTCATAGATTCTGCTAGAGTTACGTAAATATAAATAATGGGATCCGAGCCATTTTTTCATGTATTCAGTTATGCGATGCACCAGTTTTTCAATAATACTGCTGGCCAGTTTTTCTATATGTCTGCTTAATGCAGGCATCACAAGTGCTGTCTATGCGGCGCAGGAAAATACTGACGAAGTACAACAAAATGAGCCGGGAATAATCTCCGGAAAAGTAACGGATGTTATAACTGCAGCCGGTTTCACTTATGCAGAGGTTGACACCGGTAAAGAAAAAGTCTGGGCGGCAGGGCCTGGCGTCACTCCACTAAAACAAGGTGACATAGTAGCTTTCTCAACAGAAATGCCTATGCAAAACTTTCACAGCAAATCCCTGGGACGTGATTTCTCGGTGATCTATTTTATAAAGCGCTATATCACTGATACAGAAACATTACCTATTGCGGCACCACCTGGTCTAGTTCAGCAGCAACAGGCAACCAAACCCACCACGAATACAAATGCAGGCACACCCGGCGAGGTCGCGATCGGTGGTTATTTACGCGAGGCGACGTTGGACGGGCTTAACGGGGAAGCGAAAAAGTTTTCTGATTTCAAAGGGAAGCCGCTGATTATTAATGTCTGGGCCAGCTGGTGCGGCCCTTGCAGGGCTGAGATGGATTCGCTGGAGCGGCTTGCGCGCCGGTATAACGGAAAAGAGTTCAACGTCATCGGGATTTCGACAGACGACTACCGCAATAAGGCTACTGCCTTCATCAAGAATACAGAAATCAGCTTTGAGAATTTTCTAGACAACAGGCTGTTACTGGAAAACATGCTGGGTGCGAATACGATTCCGCTGACTGTTCTGGTAGACGCAGATGGCCGTGTACTGGAAAAAGTGCGTGGATCGCGCGAGTGGGATAGCCCGGAAATCATCGATGCGATTGGTGAAGTGTTTCACATCAGGTTGACGCATCAGGATTGATTGAAGCCATGACCGGCTTTTACTGGCCATCCTGCCATAACTGGCCTGTCTTGTTGTTATCCGTAGCAAAAAAACGAAAAAATAATGATTACAGGTAGTGGGGTCGGGCTCGATGATATCCAGTAAAACGAATCGATGAGTCTGAGCCCAGAATGTCCCTTGATCAAGAGCATGCATAATTGGGGGCAGAACACGGTCTCCCTGGTCTTTTATGAGACACCGTGACTGGCAAACAAGGAAGACCAGGAAACACCAGGAAGGCCTCGCACCTTGTTGCCGGGTATCTCACTGCATCGGATCCAGGTTCGTATAGAGGGGGCAGGTGCTGTTAGGTACCGGCACCTTTTCTCACCTTTGGATTGGTAACAGATTACGGATAACAGGGTTAAAAATATCGCCTTAAGAAATTGATTATTACCAAAAATCATTCAGCATGGGTTACTTGACCTGGGTCAACATCCCTGTCGATTGCAGATGTATTATTGTAATAGGATGTGGTTGATTATGTAGCTAGCGGTCTAATTATTACAGGGATGAAAAGATAGTTTATTGCGCATAATCAGGAGGTGTGTCATGAGTAAGAATATCACAAACATTAAAAAAGAGGTTCCGGTAAAAGCTGAACCGCATGGTTTCTTTCAGGAAATGGAAGAACGTATGCAGGAGCTTGAACGGCATTTTGGATCACTGTTTCAGCAAGACTGGTTTAAACCCATGCACCTGGAATTTCCTGAATGGACTCGGCGGGGCATGATGGAGTTGAAAACACCAAAGGTTGACATTATCGAACGTGATAATGACATTCTGGTGCGGGCTGAAATAGCCGGTGTGAAGAAGGAAGATCTTGACGTCTCGTTAACGGAAACGGCGATTACGATCAAGGGCAGCACCAGTGAAGAAATAAAAGAGGAAAAAGGCGATTACTTCAAAAGCGAAACAATGAAAGGAGAATTTTCACGCACCCTGGCCCTGCCTGCTAAAGTGGACGGCGGCAAGGCAGAGTCAACATACAAGGATGGTATGCTCGAAGTTATCGTTCCAAAGCTGGAAAAGGCAAGGAGGCATAAAGTAACGGTGACATAAAATGTGTCAACGGAAGTGGTAAAAGCACAAGGAAGTGTTGCTTATACGTTAAAGTAGAATGGACTGGCGACTACAGGGAAAATATATACAGTGTTGCCAGTCTTTTTTACAGCCAATTAAAAGGGTAATAACAGGTGGCAGAAATATACGGACCGTGGTCTGTCTCCGGTTATTCATTCTGTGATATGTTGCGGGCACCTTAATGAGAGGAAGTGCTTTATGGGTATGATTTCGTGGATTGTTATGGGGCTGGTCACAGGTGCGCTTGCAAAATGGATCATGCCGGGCAATGACCCCGGTGGCCTCATAGTCACCATACTGATCGGAATTGCGGGTGCGTTTGTTGGGGGCTTTATCGGTACGCTGGTCGGACTGGGTTCGGTTACCGGTTTTGATCTGGTCAGTATGGCGCTTGCTATCGGTGGTGCACTTGTCTTGTTGTACGGGTACAGATTGTTGAACAAATGAGGTGTGCAATGCACCGATATTCCAGTGGGATATTATGAAAATCCCGGTCAAGCTGAAGTGGCTGCAGGTTATGCGAGCGCTATAATTTCTGCAGCATTTGCCATGGTTCTATAGTGAATAAAACCATGACCCTGTAAATAGAGATCGATTGAAATACCTGCTCAGAAGTTGGCCCCGCCTATGCTTTTGCCTGCCCGGGAACCGCCATCGTCAAGACCGATTTTCAGGCGCAGGTTATTTTCGCTATCTGCGTTTTTGAGAGCATCTTCACGTGATATCTTTCCGGACTTGTACAGGTTGTATACAGCTGTATCGAATGTTTGCATACCGATAGTTTCTGATTTTTCCATAACTTCCTTCATCTCCGTGATATTGCCCTCTTTGATCAGTTCGGCAATGCGTGGAGAATTCAGCAGGACCTCGAAGGCGGCACAACGTTCGCCATCTATAGTATTTATCAGGCGTTGTGATACGAAAGCTCTCAGGTTCAGCGACAGGTCAGTGAGCAGGGACGTGCGTTTCTCTTCCGGGAAGAAGTTAATGATGCGGTCCAGTGCCTGGTTGGCATTGTTTGCATGTAGTGATGATATCGTAAGGTGGCCTGTTTCTGCGAAAGCGAGCGCATGTTCCATGGTTTCACGATCACGGACTTCACCAATGAGAATAACATCAGGCGCCTGCCTCAATGTGTTGGTGAGGGCATCTTCGAAGCAGTCGGTATCCATGCCTACTTCACGCTGGTTCACTATGCAGCCCTGGTGCTTGTGTATAAATTCGATTGGATCTTCAATGGTGATTATATGGCCTCTCGAGTTGGCATTGCGGTATCCGATCAATGAAGCCAGCGAAGTCGACTTCCCGGTCCCGGTGCCACCTACTATCAGGATCAGCCCGTGTTTCACCATGATCATTTTCTTCATCACTTCAGGCAGGCCCAGCGTGTCCATGTCAGGAATATCAGTCTGGATGTTGCGAATCACCATCGCAACTTCGCCGCGCTGCTTGAAGATGTTGACGCGAAAACGACCGATTCCCGGCACTGATATCGCCAGATTCATTTCAGGTTTTTTGCTGAAGTCTTCGCGTTGCTTTTCGTTCATGATTTCATTAGCGATTTTCTCTATATAACCCGGCGGGCAACTTTCCTTACCCAGTGGTTTGAGCACGCCATTGAACTTGGCACTGGGTATGGCGCCCGTTGAAAGATAGACGTCAGAACCATCATTTTCAGCGAGCAACTTCAGGTAGGGGGCAACTTTCATCTCTTGTCCTTTTGCTTTTGGCTATGCGTAAACCTAGTATAGACATACTTGCCTGAGATGCAGGATGAAAAAGCCGGGACGAAAAAAGTGAGAATATATGGGTTCTGAGAGAATAAATTAGGGTCTGAGAACAATTGTTACTAATATTAGAGTTCATTGCTCCCAGACTCGAATCATC
>JARFQE010000128.1 GCA_029287915.1 Arenicellales bacterium | reverse complement strand
TCATTGTACTTATAGTAAGGCAAAAATTATTAAATGATTAAATGATTAAATAATTATACAATTGTTATACTTGGCCTAATCAAGAATACGAATAATTCTTATTTATTTCATTATCTTAGCGATTCTTCATGATTCACTAACTGGTGAGTGGGACAGAATTCAACACTGTATATCTTGCTTGACTTATTTAATACCATCGCTTCCTTCTCTGGATAAACCTTTTCTTCCATTACCTGAAACATGCGCCTCCCCGTGCTATCTAACTGCCTGCATTAACGCTTCAGAACATAGAGACAACGATATCTGCAAACACCAGAAGTAGTATTTGCTACGGCATTATGAAAATTGGCGTACTAATGATTATCTTTAGTAATTGTTCTTACTGAAAAACACATCAAGTCAGATGCTTTATGCTCCTGACCCTAGTCCCTGGCACAACGAAAACCAATCGAGCCATAAACACTCTTTCCGCTGACTGGCACCTTCACATTCCTGAATGAACTACGTAGGTTCAATTTATTCTCATCCCATGATCCGCCACGAACTACACGGCGCTTACCTGCCGCAGGTCCTGAGAGGGCCCCTGCAGGATATATTTCAGTGACTGCATTGGGCGCATACCAGGCTGAAGTCCATTCACCAACATTGCCATGCATGTCGTGTAAACCCAGGGCATTCTCAGCGCGGCTGCCAACCGGCCAGCTTCTGTCTTCACCACAACCATCGGGTTCATCACCGGCAGAAGCGCGTGTTTTGCCATCATCAAGAATGGCATTGGCACAGCTCACATCCTGCCCCCACGGATAACGGCTGCTACTGCCTGCACGAGCAGCCTTTTCCCATTCTGCCTCGTTCGGCAAACGCTTGCCGCGCCATTGACAATAGGCCACTGCTTCAGACCAGTCTACACAATTGGCCGGGTAATTATTCCGTTCGCTATTTCCAAAGTTACAGTATTTGTTTCTGGCAAAGTCTTTCGGCCTGGTGCATTTTCCTGCTTCCAGACATTCTGCATACTCGGCAACGGTCACTTCATTTTTATCTATCTTGAACTCAGGAACTGAAACGACAATGCCCCCTTGTGGACCTTCATCTTTTTCGCAATCAGGATCATTGACAGAACACCCCATCATGAATTCACCTTCAGGAACCACGGCCATATCAGCCTGCACGGGTGACGCCAGCAGTAGCAGAAAAGCGGTCATGAGTGCGAAAACGTCATGTGTATTAAAGCCCTGACTTTCACCAAACTGTCTCATCCATCATTCTCCTTCCTACCAGTAACTGCCGGTGAATCAGTAAGGGCAAATAACAGCCCTTTTTCGACCCAAACCTTGACCTTGATGCCTTTTGCGTAGATGACAAGCGGTGCCTCGCCTTTCTCCAGGCTGGGTAAATCACCAAAGACTGCTGGCACATATTCAGTCTCATACAGGGTTTGCAAATTTTTTCCCTGTTTCATCCGTAATTGGGCGGCGGTGATTCCCTGCAGGGAACAATAACGCCCACCAATCAGTTGCAAATTGCCCAATGCCTGCAGACTACTTTCTACCGGCATAAAATCCAGTTTGTTAAAATATCCCCGCACCGCATCAATTGACCCGGTCTTCACTTCCAGCGGCTTCAGTTTCAGGTGATTGCTGACGACTTCTTCGGCAATCTGCTGAGGCATGGTCAGTAAATTATCTTTTGAGAACTGTAATGCCATGAAAGCTGTGATAACGGCGAAGAAGAACATCCCGGCTGCCGCCAGGGGCACCCAGCTAGATCGGGAATCCTTCTTCTCTTTCTGTTCATTATTGGCCATTAGCTTTTCCAGTGCAGTAAATTGACTGGTATCCATTTGCACCTGGTCCAGATGATTCTGCACCTGTTGTTTCAATGGCCGCTTAAAAGGTTTCTTCATACCTGACCTCTCTGCCTGTCATTCACGTTTTCTGACAGGCGCTTTCGAAGACGATGAATTCGTGACAACAGGGTCCCTCGGGAGATCTCAAGTTTTTCCGAAATCTCTCTCATATTAAGACCCTCAACTGCCCAGAAATAAAGCACTTCTCGATCTACCGGTTCGATGGTTTTCCACAATACAGAAAGATCATGGCTGGCAATCACCACATCCTCCAGTGAGGACCCACTCATACTAACAGGGCTGTGATCATCAATATCCTCATGCGGAAATGATTGATTATGACGATATTCATCAATAAACCTGTTTCTCATAATCACGCGTAAATAAGCGATATATTTTTCAGCAGTATCTGATGGCCTGTTCAGGCCAGTCTCGATTGCATTATGCAGTAGGTCATAGGCATCTGCCTGGTTAGCAGTCAGGGTGTAAGCATATCGGTACAGCTTCTCAAGACTTGTCCTATCGAGCTCCATCCTGCTTACGCCTTCCTCAACTGCCCTGATACAACACAAGCCAGCCCTGCTCTATCATTGCCGGCAACCTAGTCTGTAACTCCAGATCCTGTTCCACTGCCATATCAGCAAGGGCCTCAAGCCCAATTCCGCCTTCAATCAACTGTACGATTCTCCAGTCTTCACTGCATATTTTCTCCACCCTCGGGTGCCCTTGATAGCGACTAATCAGGATATATTCATTACCATCTACAGCGCTGACTTCCTTTTTTTTCTCTTCTGCCTGATTGCCTTGCCAGATGGCATAAATGGGGTAAGTCGTGGAAATAGAGTACAGTGCATGACTCTGAAAGAGCAACACTGAGGTATCAATAGCTGAAGAATCTGACACTGAGTAAAGCGGGTCATCTGTAGCATAGTAAGCAGCGTGAAAAAACCATTCAAGGCTAGCCAGATCCGGCAGGTAGGGAAATCCAGCAAATGCATCCTGTTGCCTGATAATCGTACTTAGAAAACTGGGAAAGTCTTCACCGTACACATTCAGATCAGGACCATATGACGGATAAGCTGTGACAAAGTCATGCGCGAGGCCCATGAAACATTTCTCGCCAAGGATTTTCTTAACAACAGGGTAAATTGACTCCAGTGCCCTCAATCTAGTTCCAATGCTGTTGTTACGATAAATATCTATTGCTGCTTTACCATTGATACGAGGATTTGATTCTACAATTGATATGAATGGCTGGTCATCAATATTTCCATCCAGCACAGCCGCGAATAGTTGCTGGCTCAATTGCAGGTCGGCATCATTTCCCATTAGCTAGCAGACTCCCGCTTGCTGGAGATCCGTACTGGTAGACGCCTTCTCTAACGCATCCAGAATCTGTTGCGCATGCCTGGCTTCTCCTGCTAGAACTTCTAAAGATGGGATGTCATTATCCCATTCTATTAATGTCGCACGTGCCCCATGAGTATGCAGCAGGTGCTCATACAGCTCCCAAACGGCATCTGCCACCCGGCTATTATGTGCATCTATCAAGTACACGCCCTTATCCTCAAAACCTGCAAGGTGTACTTCTCTAATATATTGTGTGGGCAAGTTCCGGATAAACTCTCTGGCGTCAACGCCGTGATTGACTTGATTGACATATGCGTTATTCACATCTAACAATATTTCACACCCGGTCAGCTGACAAAGCGCTTTAAGAAACTCACCTTCTGTCATTGTTGATGCCCGGTATTGCAGATAGGTTGAGACATTCTCGACCACTAACGCCCTTCCCAGGTAGTCCTGTATTCTCATCACTCTCTCACCAACATGTATCAGTGATTCCTCACTATAAGGGAAAGGCAGCAAATCGTGATATTGATGGTTGGCAAACTGCGTAAAACACAGGTGGTCAGAAATCCATGCCGGTTCAAAGCGTTCCGCAAGACTACGAATACTCTTAAGATATTTCATATCCAGGGGGTCTACTCCGGCTATCGACATACCAACACAATGAAAAGTAACAGGATACGATGAACGAACAGCCATCAGCTGATGAGGGACCAATCCACCTTCAGCAAGGTGGTTATCAGCCAGAATCTCAAACCATTGAATATCGGGTTGCTGCTGAATAACCTCAGGGATATGCTGCCCCCGCAGACCAACTCCGGCACCTTTGGGTAATGATGCTGACCACGGCCTGTCCATACTTGTAGACTGTTCGTTAATCATCGCCTTTACTTATTTTGTTGACCTGCTTACTTGGCCGGCTTGACCGCAGCGACTTTACCACCGGTAATCTTGGTACAGGTTCCTTCGGGTACGTATACCCATTCCTGCGCACTATTGTCTGACTTTGCCTGTCCGGCACATGCATGCTTACCATCGAGCGAACCACAGTCGTTCATACCTGTCTTGGCTACTCCAGCACATTTTTCCCACGACTTTGGTTGGTCAGGAACGGCAAATGCTGATCCGGCTGCCAGGGTTGCGCCAATGGCCAGGATTCCCGCCAGTGTTGCTTTCGCAATTTGTTGTGAGTCTTTTTTCATGATTTCTCCAGTATGTAGTTATGTATTAAAAAGTCACCCGGGATTGAAATAGTCGAAATAGAAACGAGCCAATCCAGGGTGCTTACTACTAGAGACGAATCAACGAGGAATTTGATTGCACAAGGTGCAATATTTTTTTTAAAAGCTTGGGTGGGCGGGGTTCTGGGGATTAAACCTAATGAATAATAGCGGGTTAATCCTGCTTTGTTTCGCTGTCAGTCTCTTCAGGATATATTTCCTCATCCATAATAATCTGGTGCGCAGGGCCTTCCATATCGTCAAACTGCCCTGATTTTACCGCCCAGAACAGGCCGGCAACGATACCGGCGACCAGCACCAGAGCCATGGGGATAAGAAAATAGATGATTTCCATAATTAAACAGTTTTAAGTGTTAAGTTTTAAGTTTTAAGTTTTAAGTTTCAATTAGTTAGTAAGCCTTGAAACTTCACTTCGTCAGCCTCATTGCATTAGCGACGACAATTAATGAGCTTGCTGACATTCCCAGGGCTGCCATCCAGGGCTGTATCAAACCCATCGCTGCCAATGGTAATGCCGTTATATTATACGCTAATGCCCAGCCCAGGTTCTGCCTGATAATACGCATCATTTTTCTGGCCACTGTAAACCCCCGGTAGAGAATATTCAGGTCATTCCTGAAAAGCACCATATCGGCGGCAGCAGCAGCATAACGCGCCCCTTCGCCCATCGCAATTGACACATCCGCACCGGCCAGCACGGGTGCATCATTGACACCATCACCGAGCATCGCCACGGTCGCACCCTGCTTTTGCAATTCTCGCAGCTGCTGTAATTTGTCATCAGGCAGCATACCAGCTGAATAATCAGAGATATGTAAACGT
>JARFQE010000074.1 GCA_029287915.1 Arenicellales bacterium | reverse complement strand
AAAATGCTGGCAGAATACCTTGAAAATAACGGTGTGCAATACGGTGATTATGATGCGCATAACGGCTTATGGGAAATGGCCCTCAAAACAGACCATGATGTCATGGTTCGAATGGCACTGGTGCCGCGTGTACTGGAAGCCAGGGGACTGGACGTGACGCCGGCAATGATTGGCAAGCTGGACAAAGTGGGTGAGCAGCAACTTGTAGATATACTGAAGGTCATCCACAAGGAAGAGATCGGTCACGTGCTGACAGGTACCCGATGGTTTAACTATGTTTGTGAGCAGAGAGCATTGTCACCGCGTATTATTTTCACTGAACTCCTGGATAAGTATATGAAAGGCGCCGTCTTCGGGCCATTCGATGAGGCGTCCAGAATTCAGGCAGGTTTTACCGAAGATGAAATGCAACATCTTGTACTAATGAGCAAAACAAAAGAGGCAGCAAATTGAACAGTAAGTTTTTACCTGTATATATATCGGCCTGGTTATTAATAGCATTAGCTGCACCGTGCGGCGCAAATGAAGCAATAAATGCTGTCAAGCTTGTATATCAGGAGCAGGAAGAGGGTGTCGATCCCTACCTTGTTACTTTCACAGTATCAAGTGACTTTCTAAGGATCGATGACGAGTCTGACGACAGCGGCTACATCGTGTTCGATATCAGTAACAACAGGATTTACAGCGTCAGTCATTTTGACAAGTCTATTCTTGTTATCGCGCAATACCCGGAGACAAAACTCAGTGCCGATTTCGAAATAGATATTGAATACCATGCCCTGGAAAATGCGCCGATGATTTCCGGGAAGCAGGTTTATAATTATCGCGTAAAAGCTATTGCCGGCGATAAAAGTGATACCTGCATGGACATCCAGCTGGTACCCGGCTTGCTGCCTGAGGTGTCAAAATCACTGCAAGGATTCCAGAAAACCATCTCAGGTCAGCATGTTGCCAGCCTGGAAAAAACGCCCGAGGAGTATCGAACCCCATGCTACCTGGTCGACCAGGTTTATAACAAGGGTATCTATTACAACAAAGGGCTTCCTATCCAGGAATGGCACAGTAACGAAAAGAGACGTCAACTGATGAATTTTGAAGCAGCGGAGGTGGATGCCTCAATTTTCGATATCCCTGATGAATACCGCCAGTATTCTCTGAAATAATTCCTGAGAAATGTCTAAAATGACTTTGCCGCAAAAAACGCGAAGGACGCAAAATAAGAACCTTATTATGTTTTTTTATATTTTGCGCATTTTGCGTTTTTAGCGGCAAATAAGTAGCGTAGCCTGGATGAAGCGAAGCGGAATCCGGGGGGTGCTAACTGAATTTAACCAGCTCGAATTTGCCGTCATCGTTGATGCGCAGATAATTACCGTCTTTATACCAGTCTCCGAGCACGATTCTTGTTACTTTCTTCCCATCTAATTCGAATTCATGTATTCCTGGTTTGTGTGTGTGGCCATGTATCAGTAAATTTATGCCTGCTTTACGCATGGTTTCTTCAACCGTTTGCTGATTAACGTCCATGATGTCTGCGGGTTTATCGGAAGTGGCTTTTTCGCTGGTTCCCCTCAGGGATTGTGCAATACGTTCACGTAAAAACAAGGGCAATAACAGGAAAATTCGCTGAATCGTTTTGCTGCGGGCCTTACGTCGATAATTCTGGTAAGCGATATCATCTGTACACAACAGATCACCATGCATCAACATGGCGGGCTGGTCTGAAAAGTTGTCTATGTATGGATCATCGATGATATCAAAATGATAGCGCCTGGCCAGCTTCTGCCCGATCAGAAAATCCCTGTTGCCGTGCATAAGCCTGATCATGGTGCCGGCCTGGTGTAATCGATCAAGCGCCGCAAACACGGGTTCGAGTCCTGCTGCCTTGTCATCGTCGCCGATCCAGTATTCAACAAAATCACCGAGTATATAAAGCGTATCGGCGTGTACGGCAACGTCATCGATAAACTTTTCGAACAGCCTGATCATCTCCGGACGCTCAGGTGCAAGATGGAGATCAGAAATGAACAGGCTGTTTTCTGTCATTTGTCAGACGACAGTGGCTGAAGTTATGCTTATCAACTCTTCCGGAACATCGCTGTGACCGGAGCGGTTAGTTGTTTTTACAGCGGCTATTGCATCGATCACGTCCATACCGTCAGTGACTTTTCCAAACACGCAGTAACCCCAGCCCTGTATATCCGGTGAAGTGTGATTCAGGAAGGCATTGTCTTTGTGGTTGATAAAAAACTGTGCAGTGGCTGAATTCGGATCCTGTGTGCGAGCCATGGCTATGGTGCCACGATCATTTGCCAGGCCGTTGTCGGCCTCGTTCTTTATCGGGTCCTGGGTCATCTTCTGCATCATCTGGTCGTTGAAACCGCCACCCTGGATCATAAAGTTGGGGATTACCCTGTGAAAGATGGTGCCGTCATAGAAACCATCACGGACATAGTTAAGAAAGTTCTGTACGGTTACAGGTGCTTTTTCTTCATTGAGT
>JARFQE010000108.1 GCA_029287915.1 Arenicellales bacterium | reverse complement strand
AATCATTGCCTGCGTAAAGCTGCCGCCTCTGCGACAGGCTCTGCGTGCTACAGTAGACCATGAAAACTATCTGTTCGAGGTTCATCAGCACCTTGACAAACACCATGTACGTGCCATTACGCTACACCGTACTGCTGGCCTCAGCCGTGGTACCACTGTCTATGATACCGGTGCCCCTTTGCATGTTCCGGTAACACCTGGCTGTCTGGGGCGATTATTGAATATCTTCGGTGAGCCGCTTGATGATGGATCGCCACTAGACAGTAAGAATTTTCGCAATATTCACAACAGACCACCGCCATTAAACGAAGCTGTCGGTGTTGGTGACATCCTGCAAACCGGGATCAAGGTGATCGATCTTCTATCCCCTTTCGTGAAGGGGGGTAAAGCCGGACTTTTTGGAGGGGCTGGAGTTGGCAAGACAGTATTGATCATGGAGTTCATGCATGCCATTACAGCTTTGCAAAAAGGTGTATCCGTATTTGCCGGTGTTGGTGAGCGCATTCGCGAAGGACATGAGCTCTGGCACGAAATAGAGAAAGCTGGCGTGATGCCACAAACACTGATGGTTTTTGGTCAGATGGATGAATCTCCAGGTGTCCGATTTCGTGTAGGCCTCTCAGCCCTAACCTATGCCGAGTACCTGAGAGATAGCCTGCAAAAGGATGTGTTGTTCGTCATGGATAATATCTTCCGCTTCATTCAGGCAGGAAGCGAGGTGTCCAGCCTTCTTGGTCGAATGCCGGCTACCGTTGGCTACCAGCCGACTCTCAATACAGAAGTCGCAGAAATGCAGGACCGGATACTCTCTACTCAACGGGGATCAATTACCTCGGTACAGGCCGTTTATGTGCCGGCAGACGATATGACTGACCCTGCAGTAAGTGCTATTCTAAGCCATCTGGATACAACGGTAATCCTATCCCGTACACAGGTTGGGAAAGGTATCTATCCAGCTGTTGATCCATTAATGTCTAGCAGCAAGCTGATGGATCATCATATATTAGGGGATCGTCACTACAGCGTGGCAGAAGGAGTACGCTCTCACCTGGCCCGCTATCATGAACTTGAAGACATCATCACCATGTTAGGGATTGAAGAACTATCACCCAAGGATCGCCAGATTGTCATGCGTGCACGCAAGTTGCAGCGATATCTCACACAGCCTTTCTGGGTGACTGCCTCGCATACAGGTATTGATGGGGTATCAGTCCCACTCGAAAAAACCCTGGATGACTGCGAAGCCTTTCTGCTTGGACATTTTGATGATGTTCCGGAAGACCACTGTTATATGCGTGGAACGATGGAGAAAATAGTGCAATGAAAACCTTTACCCTTGTCCTCAAGGGCGCTACACAAACAGAAAGGATTGAAGGTGTCTCCTCCTTCGTAGGAGAGGATGCTTCTGGCAGCTTCGGCATCCTTGCTAACCACGCTCGTATAATCACCTCGCTGGTCTTCGGTCTGGCACGCTTCCGCGTCGGTGATCAGCCCTGGAAATACCTGGCGCTGCCTGGTGCCGTTCTGTACTTCCTCGACAACGAATTATCTCTCAGCACGCGCAGCTACCTGATCGATGATAACTACGAGAAAATCAGTACACTCCTGCAGCAGCAATTACTCGAGGAGGAAGAAGAGCTCCGTACGATGAAAGATGGACTACACCATATGGAGGAAGAAATACTGAGACACATGTGGATGATGGGCCGTGAGGGGGGATTTGTAGGATGAAGCGCCAGGATGAACTCCGTAAAATGGTGGAAGTCCAGGCACAACGAATGAAACAGGCTGAAAAAGACCGCCCTACCCTGATTTCACAGACCGTCTATGCTGGTACGCTGGGCATCCTTTTCGTACTACCAGTCGTTGCAGGTGCATACCTTGGGCAATGGCTGGATAAGCTGGCGGATGGCTATTCAATACACTGGACCTTGAGTATGATCATACTGGGTGTGCTCCTCGGTGCCGTAAATGTATATCTTTTTATAAGAGAATAGGTCATGGGTAATGAAGGATTGACAGCGGCAATCGCCTTTCAGCTGGGGCCACTACAAGTCACCTATACCGTTGTTACAACCTGGGTGATCATGGCCGCCCTCACACTTGCCTGCTGGTTGACCACCCGACGCCTACAGATAGAACCCGGACTTGTGCAAACTGCCATGGAGGGCATTGTAAGTACGATCAAGGAGGCAATCCATGGTGCTGCCCCTGACCAGAGCCGATTACTTCTTCCATTTATCGGTACACTTTGGGTATTCCTGGTCATTGCTAACCTGAGCGGACTGATCCCCGGCGTCCATTCTCCTACGCGCGATCTCTCTGCAACAGCGGCACTGGCCTTCCTGGTATTCCTGTCCGTGCACTGGTTTGGAATCCGTAGTCGAGGGCTGAAGAACTACCTTCACCATTATATAAAACCAAGCCCCATACTGCTGCCATTCAACATTATCAGCGAGATCACACGTACTATTGCACTGGCCGTACGCCTGTTCGGTAATATGATGAGTCTGGAAATGGCAGCTTTGCTGATATTGCTTGTTGCTGGCTTTCTGGCACCTATCCCAATTCTTATGCTGCATATTATCGAGGCGCTGGTTCAAGCATATATTTTTGGTATGCTTGCACTCATCTATGTCGCAGGCGGCTTACAATCACAAAAACTACAGCTACAAAACAAGGAGTAACTCATGCCTGATCTAACCACCTTTAGCCTGGCATCTACGCTGGTTGCAATCCTCGGCATTGCTCTGGGTGTAATGGTTCCTGCCTATGCCATGGGCAGGGCCATCAGCAGTGCTCTTGATGCATTATCCAGACAACCGGAAGCAGAACGCTCTATTATGCGCACTCTGTTCATTGGCCTGGCCATGATTGAGTCTTTGGCTATTTACGTGCTGGTTATCGTGCTTATTGTTCTGTTCCGGAATCCACTACTCGAATACCTGCTGAAATAGCAAGCAGGCGAATCAGCTGTAACTGGTAAGGCTCTGGAGCACACATTGGAACTGAACTGGTCCACTTTCCTGCTCGAGATCATCAATTTCCTGATCCTGGTCTGGCTGCTGAAACATTTTTTTTACAAACCGGTGCTGGATGTTATTCGTCGTCGCCGAACAGATATCGAGAAGGTCCTCAGTGATGCGGAAAAAAAGCACGCCGATGCTGAAGTGCTACGTGATCAATTCGAAAACCGTCTGACCGAATGGGAGAAGGAACGGCAAACAGCCTATACAGAGCTGGATAAGGAAATTCAGGCAGAACGCGCACGGCGCATGGAGGCATTACATGCAGCGCTGGAACAGGAGAGAGAAAAGAATCGAGTAATCGTGCAACACAAGATTGATGCTGAAAGGCTTCACACAGAAGAGCTGGCTCTTAATCAGGGGGCTCGTTTTGCCTCAAGGTTGTTGTCTGTCGCGGCAGGTCCAGAAATGGAAAAGCGACTGATCGACCTGTTACTGAAAGATTTGTCATCATTACCCGATGAGAAAAAAAAATCCCTGCGTACTGCCGCAGACAATTCAGCAGATATTGTTATGATCAGCAGTGCTTATCCGCTTGATGATGACACACAGCGGAAACTGGAAAAATCACTCGCCGCAAACCTGAATGTAAACTTACCCGTTCAGTACGTTCACGACAAGGACTTACAGGCCGGTTTGCGCATCAC
The DNA here is from genome assembly GCA_029287915.1 of Arenicellales bacterium. Lineage (GTDB taxonomy): Bacteria > Pseudomonadota > Gammaproteobacteria > BMS3Bbin11 > BMS3Bbin11 > BMS3Bbin11. Next base: position 32 of record JARFQE010000108.1, on the reverse strand, counting down.
CATCGGAGACTGGGTGTTACATGCCAATTTGC
>JARFQE010000039.1 GCA_029287915.1 Arenicellales bacterium | reverse complement strand
ACTCTCTGTTTGAACAAGTGTCTTTGCCATTCTATCCTGAGATCTAACCAGTCTTTCCATTGTCTTGAGCTCTCTCGAACCAAGTGACATAGCCGCATCCACCCAAATTTCACCAATATCCAGTAACTCTTTCAGGGAGACCGGGTTTACACGATGCCTGATTTTCAACAAGGCACTTCGAGTATTTTTGTTTTTAGTGAGTATTTTAATAAATTTATTGATTTCATTAATTCCATCCCCATCTTCAGCCACTACATCAACAACGCCCATTTCATATAATTCTTGTGCAGAATATATCCTGCCACTTAGTATCATCTTCTCTACTTGTGCAGTATTTATTCTCCTTGATAAAAAACTGTACGCACCCATTCCAGGAAACATATTGAATAAAACTTCCGGAAAGCCAAGTTGGACACTTTTTTCTGCCACCAGATAATCACAGGATAATGCGCCTTCGAATCCTGCTCCTAGTGCATTACCCCTGATTAGGGCAATCGTACTTAGAGGCACATCGAGATTCGTATGCGTTTTATAAAGGACATCAATACTCAAGCGCATATAATTTTGGAGTTTATTGCGATCACGCTCTTTGATACATTCGATGAACAAACTCAGGTCACCACCCAGGCTGAAAACACCAGGTCGATATGAAGCCAATATCAGGTATTTTATAGATGGAGAAAGACCCGCACGAATCTCTTCATTGCTCTTATTGTGCACAACCTGATAAAACTTAATCAGATCATCCAACAATTGCGGCGTAAAACAGGGACGTGGCGCAGGGTCTGCGAAGCACCACATAACGCCGTCATCTTTATTAAAATTCGTAATAAGCTGACTGTAAAATTGGCGTGTTTTGATTTCGTTATTTTCAGTCACTGCAGATACCTCCGAACCACATTAATTCATATAAATCCCATCAAATCACACATTTTTTTTATGTTTATTATTAGAATCAATTTATACTCTATTATGCCTTAAATTACAACCACTTAAGTTATTCAGTAACTGGAACTGTTAACACAGAATATGGTAAATCAGCGCATATCATATTCCTACATCTTGGGGTTCCGGCATGTATGTAACTAATCGCCGGTTAACTAACGCTCTCCTGGCCTGACAAAGACAAGTAATACGCCTCCCGCAACAAACAAGACCAACAACGACATAATCCCCGCCCGTGGATTACCCGTCATTGCAGCCATCCACCCCATAAGAAACGGACCCAGGATCGCTGCAAACTTGCCCATCATATTGTAGAAACCGAAAAATTCTGCTGTTCGGTCTGCCGGTATCATGCGCGCATACATTGACCGGCTGAGCGCCTGAATTCCGCCCTGCGCCAGGCCGATTGCAAATGCCAGAAAATAAAACTCCCAGACCTCCGTCATCATTGCGCCATGGATAGTCACCATGATGTATATCCCGATCGCCAGAAATATGCCGGTTTTTGTTCCATACCTGTCACCAAGATGACCAAAGGCGAGCGCAGCAGGGAAGCCGATGAACTGGGTGATCAGCAGGGCCATCAGCAGGCTTTTCTGCTCAAAGCCAAGTGACAGCCCGTAGTCAACAGCCATACGAACGATGGTGTCAACACCATCGATATAGAGCCAATAGGCAAGCAGAAAAATCCAGACATTACGCAGCTGTCTTATTTCCTGAAAGGTTTTCCCCAGCCGTCGAAAACCGGCCAGTAACACGCCCCTTGACGGTTCCCGTGCATGCCCGTCAGGTTCCCTGACGTAGAAAACCAGTGGAAGGGTAAACAGCATCCACCATACTGCAACCAGGATAAATGACAGCCGTATTACATCTGACGTACTTTCCTGTCCGGCCCATGACGGGTTCTGTGTTAAAAGCACACAGATAGCAAGCAGGATTCCGCCGCCAAGATACCCGAGTGAAAAACCGAACGCGGATGTCCGGTCGACATCCTCTGCCCTGCTCACAAAAGGCAGCAATGAATCATAGAATATGTTGCTACCCGAAAAACCGATCAATGCAACGGCATAGAAACACGCGGCCAGTACCCAGTTGCCGGCACCGACGAGATAGAGCGCACCCGTGAGATACATGCCCAGAGCAGCAAACATGAGCAGCATACCCTTGCGCCGCCCCAGATGATCCGCAACAGCCCCGAGAACAGGGGCCATCAGCATGACGGCCAGGCTGGCAATGGAATTGACCATACCCAGTCGAAAGGTACTCTCGGTTACCGAAACACCGGCATTCCAGTAATGCTTGAAAAAGACAGGAAAGAATCCGGCAATTACGATAGTGGCAAACGCCGAGTTAGCCCAGTCATACATCGCCCAGGCAAATTTCTGCCTGGTCAGCTCCACCACGCGTCCCCCGCCCGCTTTAACGGTATAATCACGCGAACCACCACAGGCATGTCAGTGCCATGAACGCTCTCCCGGCCAAATCCACAGTCTGATGCTGCCAATGGTTACAGAAGCAGATACATATTGGAATAGAGGAAAACTGGACGAGTTGAGCCGGGAGGAATGGGAGTCCCTGTGCGACGGTTGCGGGCGCTGCTGCCTGCACAAGCTGGAAGACGTGGATACCGGCCTGCTGCATTACACCA
>JARFQE010000061.1 GCA_029287915.1 Arenicellales bacterium | reverse complement strand
TCGATATATGTCGGGTGGTTGTTATTGCAAGCAATTAAACTAACAAACGATCGATTGTATATGTGTCGAAAGGGCGAATAAAACCGCTACTTCCCCTTTAACGTGTCCCCTTTAATCTGTAAAAGAATGTATGATTCTCCAAAATATCTAGATTTCTCAAAGAATTACAGAGATCGGAGTGCTTTAACGACACCGTTTTCGAGCACACAAGCCCATATCACAGCGTCTTACGCACAAACTATGCAGGTAATATGAACACCATTTTGATTACAGGATTTTTCCTGGCTGTTGAGCTGGATTATCTGGCTATTTGCATACCCAGGTAGTTTGGTGAGAAAGTATTCAGATTGCTGCCATCGATTAGAATAAATAGACATTCATTATTATCAGAAAAAACCAGGGTTTGATCGACTTATGATACGAAAGATATTAATCGCAAACAGGGGTGAAATAGCTGTTCGCATCATCCGCGCATGCGCGGAGATGGGCATACGTTCTGTCGCCCTCTACTCAGAGGCCGACCGATTCTCCCTTCACGTAAAAAAAGCTGACGAAGCATTTAGTATTGGCAGTGATCCCCTGACCGGCTACCTGAATGTTCACCGTATCGTAAACCTGGCTGTTTCGACCGGATGCGACGCAATACACCCGGGTTATGGCTTTCTGTCTGAAAATCCCGAGTTAGCCGCGGCTTGTGAGCGGCGCGGAATTACATTTATCGGGCCGCCCGCTCATGTTATCAAACGCATGGGGGACAAAACCGAAGCGCGCGACGCCATGAAGGCCGCCGGTCTTCCTGTTACACCAGGATCAGACAGCAACCTGGAGAATATCGACCAGGCACTGGAGCTGGCTGAAACTTTCGGCTACCCGGTTATGCTGAAGGCAACCTCGGGCGGTGGAGGCAGGGGAATCCGGCGCTGCGATTCAGCGGAAGAACTGCAACGAAACTATGATCGGGTCATTTCAGAAGCGACCAAGGCGTTTGGGCGCGCTGATATCTTTCTGGAGCAATGTATCGTCAATCCGCGCCATATAGAGGTGCAGGTACTGGCAGATCACCATGGAAACGCTATTCATCTTTACGAACGTGACTGCTCGATCCAGCGTCGTAACCAGAAACTGATCGAGATCGCGCCATCACCGCAACTGGATGAAGCCCAGCGGCAGTATCTCGGAGGGCTGGCGGTGCTGGCTGCCAAGGCCGTAAATTATACCAATGCCGGTACCGTCGAATTTCTGCTTGATGCGGACGGGCGCTTCTATTTCATGGAGATGAACACGCGTGTACAGGTCGAGCACACGATTACTGAGACCATTACCGGCGTAGATATCGTTGAGGAACAGATACGTATAGCTGCAGGCTTACCGTTAAGTTATGAACAGCACCAGATTAGTCATAACGGTTATGCCATTCAGTTTCGCGTCAACGCTGAGGACCCTAAAAACAACTTTCTACCAAGCTTTGGACGCATCTCCCGCTATTATGCGCCAGGCGGACCGGGAGTAAGGACGGACACGGCCATCTATACCGGTTACACAATCCCACCCCACTATGATTCTATGCTGGCGAAAGTGATCGTTTGGGCGCAGAACTGGAAAGACGTGATCAATCGTGGCGAGCGTGCCTTACGCGATATGGGACTGCAGGGCATCAAAACAACGATCCCCTACTACCTGGAAATTCTTCACCACCCGGAGTTTCGCGCAGCCAGCTTCAATACGGGCTTTGTCGAAGCCCACCCCGAGCTCACGCAATTCTCGCAAAAAATCAGCCCGGAAGACCTTGCACTGGTTCTTGCTGCGGCCACATCGGCCCACACAGGCCTTTAACCAGGAGTTATCTAATGAACAACAAGATACACATTACAGATGTCATCCTGCGCGATGCCCACCAGTCCCTGATAGCCACCCGTATGCGCATAGAAGATATGCTGCCAATCTGTGAAAAGCTGGATGCCATAGGATACTGGTCTCTGGAGTGCTGGGGTGGTGCCACATTCGACACCTGTCTGCGTTTTCTAAAAGAAGACCCCTGGGACCGACTGCGCCAACTGCGTGAAGCACTGCCGAATACCCGTACGCAAATGTTGTTAAGGGGGCAAAACCTGCTGGGATATCGTCACTATGCAGATGATGTGGTTTATGCATTTGTAAACAAGGCAGCAGAAAACGGCATGGACGTATTTCGTATTTTTGATGCCCTGAACGATTTACGAAACCTGCGTACTGCTATCGAAGCGACCAGGGAAGCGGGCAAGCATGCACAAGGAACCATCTGTTACACCATAAGCCCGGCACATAACGTCAGCGGCTTCGTTACCATGGGGCGTGAACTGCAGGCCATGGGATGCGATTCAATCTGCATCAAGGACATGGCTGGATTATTAACGCCATACGCCACGGGCGAGCTGGTGAAGGCACTCACTGACGCGGTAGACCTGCCCCTGCATCTTCACTGCCATTCCACCGCAGGCCAGTCAGAGATGTGCCAGCTCAAGGCGATAGAAAATGGCTGCCGGCATATAGATACAGCCGTATCATCATTCGCCGGCGGCACATCTCATCCGCCCACCGAAAGCCTGGTGGCGGCACTGCGAAATACCGAGTATGAAACCGGGCTGGACCTCGAGGCCATCCAGGAAATCGGACTTTACTTCTATGGTGTTCGCAAGAAGTACAATCAGTTTGAAAGTGATTACACAGGAGTGGATACGCGGGTCCAGGTCAACCAGGTACCGGGAGGCATGATTTCAAATCTGGCAAATCAACTGCGCGAACAGAATGCACTGGACCGCATGAACGAAGTGCTGGTCGAGATCCCTGCCGTCAGGGAAGACATGGGTTATCCGCCACTGGTTACACCGACATCACAGATTGTCGGTACCCAGGCGGTACTAAACATACTTACCGGCCAGCGTTATCAAACCATCACCAACGAAGTCAAACGCTATTTACAGGGCGGGTATGGAAAGCCCCCTGGCGTGCTCAATCCCACTCTGCAACAACAGGCTGTCGGCAGCGAGGAATTGATCGAGTGCCGTCCTGCAGATCTGTTAAAACCTGAACTTGGTCGCCTGCGTTATGACATTGGTCAATTGGCAAAATCAGATGAAGATACCCTTTCCTACATAATGTTTCCCGAAGTAGCGCGCAAATTTCTCGAGGAACGGGAAGCGGGAGCTTTACGACCGGAACCAATACAGCCCATGAATCGGAGAGCAGAGGACAAGGGGGAAAGCAATACGGCGCCTACCGAGTTCAACATTAATCTACACGGCGAGTGCTACAACGTAAAGGTGACAGGCGCTGGTCATCGGGGTGAGGCCAAACGCCATTTCTATTTCACGGTCGATGGCGTTCCGGAGGAAGTACTGATAGAGACACTGGATGAAGTCGTACTCGATGGCGGCGCCAAAGGCGCAGTTAAGGGATCGATTGCTGGCAAACGCCCAAAGCCCACGTCCGAAGGTCATGTGTCCACCAGCATTCCCGGCAACATTGTTGAGGTGATGGTAAAAGAAGGCGAACAGGTCGTAGTTGGACAGCCGGTACTTGTCACCGAAGCGATGAAAATGGAAACAGAGATCCAGTCTCCCGTAACCGGAACCGTAAAAGAAGTATATGTCCAGAAAGGTGACGCTGTAAGCCCTGATGAAACGCTGATAGAGATTGAAAAGGACTAGCCCGCATTGTCTGCATTCTCATGCAATATCCGGATTAACCGGCTAATGGGTGATCGACTCATCGGTGGATGGCCGCGGATTGCTCCAGAGCCGTAGCATTATGTATCAACTCAATGCTTAGCTGCCTGGCTTACTACGTTATATTCGACATGCTATAAATTCTCAGCTCATTACCTGGAGCGGGAAGGTCGATAATGAATAATCAAGATAACCGGAACAAAACAAACGCGCAGGCATTTTACGACATGATGTTCAATCGCTGCGAACCTCGTAAAGCAATGGAAACATATGTCGGTGATGTTTATATTCAGCACAATCCGGAAGTTGCCGATGGCAAGGAGGCTTTCGTTGACTACTTCGAGCGCATGGCTTTGGAATTTCCGGGCAAGAAGGTCCACTTCAAGCGAGCAATTGCAGAAGGGGATCTTGTCGTGCTTCATTGTCACCAGGAGTGGCCAGGGATTGACGACTATGCCGGGATAGATATCTTTCGATTCGACAACAATGGAAAAATCGTAGAACACTGGGACGTTCTGCAGGTCGTTCCACAGAAGTCGGCAAACAGGAATACGATGTTCTAGAAAGAGCTGCACAGGGCTGCGACTGGGTAGGGTCAAACATTCGCATGTACGCTTCGCGGGTACGCCACCCGAAGGTTGTAAGTTCAACTAAATCGCCTGGAGCGATTTGAACGTGCGCAGCACGGCCCTTGTGGCGAAGGACAGGATGTCCGAAGTAATCCTGCCCCCGCTACCAAATCCCTTCTTTAAAATCAGTCAATCACGCCAGAATTCACGCCGGACCCCTGGGCCATTAGCCGGATGGTCTACCTGTAAAGCTGCCACCGAAATCACCACACCAGGGTGGCTCTCACCAGATCTCAGTTTGTTATCAGGCAACGCCGGTACAACACGCGCGTCATTTCCCCCGATTGACAACTACATTTGTGATTGCAGGTAGTTTTTCAGACCGATGTTATCGATCAGGCCAAGCTGTTGTTCCAGCCAGTAGGTGTGGTCTTCTTCGGTGTCGGTCAGCAGGATTTCAAGAATTTCACGGGTTTCAAAATCCTGTTCCTGTTCACACGCCGCGATCACTTCGCGCAGGTGGTCGACCACCAGGTATTCCAGCTTGAGG
>JARFQE010000056.1 GCA_029287915.1 Arenicellales bacterium | reverse complement strand
ACCTGCCACAGCCTGACGATATACCCATCAAGCTGCTCTATACAAAACCGGGTGATTCCCAGATATTACGCGCACAACTTGCGGCCATAGCTAATGCAAGGCAACGCATATATATCGAGAATGCCTACTTCACATCGGATGACATGATCTTTGAGCTTGCCATGGCGAGACGTCGTGGCGTTGATGTGCGTGTCATTATTCCCTACCTGTCAGATAGCGGGCTTATCGATCGCAGCAATGTTAAAGCCATTAATGCCATGTTAAGGAATGGTATACGTGTTTACATCTATCCCGGCCCGTCCCATATCAAGGGTGCAATTTATGATGGCTGGATCTGTCTTGGCTCGGCGAACTTTGATCAACTCAGCCTGCGCATAAACAAGGAGATGAATATCGCGACCTCGGATCCCGATGCAGTACAGGCTTTTCTTGACCAGGTACTCTTGCCCGACCTGGAGAAATCGGTGGAACTAACAGAAGAGCTGCCTGAAAAATGGCTGGACACGCTGAAAGAAACCATTGCCGATCAACTCTAATACAGCGCTTATTCCTGACGCTTCATGGCTAATTACCCAAAGCACGAAGCTTGTGAAAGCACATAAAAAAGCAGGGAAATGTACAGTCACTGGAAGTAACATAGATATGATAACGACGATTGAATATTCAACGCATCACATTAAACCACACAAGTAACAATAACTCCGTGCAATGCTGTATGGGAATTTTAATACCAGTTGTATACCGGTGCCTGTTAATCCAACCTTGCTGCGCCTGAATAGACTTCTTTAATTCTCAGTATGGCTGCTCCCTTGCTGGGTAAATTTGGCGGCATAGAAGCCCTGACCTTTTCCAGCACATCCCCATCTTTATGGTATTCAAACTCACCCTTAAGCTGATACGATCGCCTGCCGTCACCTGACATAAATACCAAAGCTCCACGGCTACCCTGAAGGATATTGTCACGAGTCTTACTAAAAAAATGATCCGTTATGATAAATGCATCATCTCCATACTGACTGACAAAAGCCGTGTAAACAACGTTAGGCATGCCATCATTCGAGACAGTCGACAGGGCCGCAGGCCCATTTCTTTGCTCCCATTCTGCAAGTATCTGCTCTGGAATACTCATCACACTGAACTCCGGTGCAATATAACTGTTTAATTCAAATTTCTCACAGTGAGGAAGATACCAGAATCACATCATCCGGGCAGATTATCCTGCAACTCTATGACCAGGATCAATCTGACCGTTCATCGCTTCGTAATATTTGTTCACATTTACGTAATAAGCCGGTGATAGTATTTCGATTTTCTCTATTCCAACCAGCCAGATGAAACAGTCCTATCTCACGATTATCATGTTTGCAGGTGTCTTTACAGTCGCCTATGCTGGTTATGGCTACCAGGAATACATGGCGCGACAGAACCATGCTGCTCAACAGACCTCACGCACCCAAGTTGCAACACCTCAGCTCCAGATCCAGACCCAGACTCGGGCCCAAGTAAGCCAAAACTCCAGTTCTAGTGGCTACGAGGAGATCCTGGACAGCAGCAGTCCCGATGACGCAGCAAGCCGACAGGCAAACGCCTCACACAACACTACGCTTATTAACCATGCGAGCAATCTCGATGACCCATCATCCACAACTGGCACCATGGCGAGTATCGTGCCGAATACCGCTTATTCCAGTACGACAGCTCGAGGCGGCAGTGGCCTGATCTTTACTACTGGCATATCCCGCACGGCTGTCACAAGCCCGTCTGTAAATACCAGCATATCTGCAGAAAGTAGCGACACCGGCACAGACAGCAGTCTTACACCTGCCGGTACAACTACAGTGTCAGCTGAAATTGAAGATGATGAGCCAATTGTTGCCGAGACCGCGACGCCTATAGAGGAAGATGATGATCTGCGCATGGCGACTGCTGATTGCCTTTATCGATTGCCGGAAGGCAGCACTGAAGATGACGCACTCGGGATGACTGAGACTTATGGCTGTCGCTACCGGTGGTCATGCATCAACAAAAACGATGGTACTGGTATATATAACTGCCGATGGGAATACATCCGTTTCTGATAAACCCTCGCCCTGGATAACATGAAGACAATGAACAATACCCAGCTTAAACCTACATTTGACCTGAACTTCAGACAACCTGCGTATAACGGTACCTCTTCACCTGTTACCCAAACCAGCCAGGTGCAACTTGGTCTGATTATGGGCGCAGCTTTTCACACCAAACAGGATGACGGGAAAAAATTTTTCAACCTTTGCGTGCTCGATCTTGATCATGCCACAGTACCATTGACAACCATCCCTATGGACTTCTTTGGTCATGGTATCGTACCTGATCCCATATACCCGGAACTGGTATCTGTATTTGAAAAACGCGGCAAGGGCGCATGCGAAATCAATCTCAAGACTGGCACCGTGACACGTAACATAACTACTGCAGACAATCGTCAATTCTATGGCCATGGTGCCTATTCAAACGATGGCAAATTACTGTTCTGCACTGAAACCATTGTTGAAGGCGACTTTGAAGGCGTCATTGCGGTCCGCGACGCAATCACTCACGATTATCTCGGCGAGTTTCCAAGCTTTGGTTCTTCACCTCATGACTGCCATCTTATAGATAATGGCAAAACCATGGTTGTAACCAATGGAGGCGGTGTAAAAGGTGGCATTAAACCAAACGTGAGTTTTATTGATATCGAGTCTCAGTCGTTGATAGAACAACTGGAATTTGATGCAGAGCACGTCAATGCAGGTCATCTTGATATAACGCCTGACGGAAAACTGGCTGTGGTATCTGCCCAGAGGAGTGGGTTACCTGAAAAATCCCTGGGAGGCATCAGTATCCGGCAAGGCGATAAACTTCATACACTGACTCAGCCACAAAAACTCGTTGAACGCCTCTTTGATGAGTCACTCAGTGTGTGCATCAATGATCAAACTGGCATCATGGGCGCCACGACCCCGGCGGGCAACCTGGTAACCTTCTGGAATATGGAAGATGGCAGCCTGCTGCACTATTATATCCTGCCAAACCCGAGGGGTATCGAACTCAGCCTGGATGGTCGTTACTTTATCGTGAGCTTTGGACAGGGCGATCCAGCCGAAGCGATGTGCCTGATAACCGCAGACACGCTGCAACATGTTGAAGGTATGGACCTGTCCCACACAGGGATTACGGGCTCACACCTGACAGCTTACGCTTTCCCACCTGAGCTCAGAAGCTAGGCAACCTAATTAACGCTGGTCTGCTTTTTTGCAGGGGCCATCTCACTGGATTCACTGATAGTGTCCGGTTGACGTGTATGCTTATTGGTATCGACC
>JARFQE010000116.1 GCA_029287915.1 Arenicellales bacterium | reverse complement strand
AGCCGTGGTCTCGTGGGCTCGGAGATGTGTATAAGAGACAGGTCATCCTGCTGTTATCCGCCCTGCCTGCACTCGCTCATGAGGTGCGGCCCGGCTATCTCGAAATTAACGAAACCGCCGTGAATCAATATTCCGTGTTATGGAAAGTGCCGATGAAAGGCGATGCTGTATTGCGCCTGTCACCCGCGTTCCCTGCCTCCTGCGAGCAATTGACCCCACCTTCCAGCCGCCCGGTAGCAGCGGCCATGGTCAGGCAATGGACTATTAGCTGCAACGATGGCCTGACCCATGGCGAAATTGCGATAAACGGACTGGCACAGACACTGACTGATGTACTGGTAAGGCTAAAACATCGCGGCGGGACAACCCAAACCGTCAGGCTGACTCCGCAGGCAGCAAGCTTTGTGGTGAAAGGTGAACCTTCCTCAATGGAAGTGATCAGCACCTACCTGTTGCTGGGCTTTGAACACATCCTGCTGGGCATTGATCACCTGCTGTTTGTCTTTGCCCTGCTGCTCATTGTCCAGGGCTGGAAACGGCTGGTTGGAACAATCACTGCGTTTACTGTTGCTCATAGCATTACCCTGGCTGCCGCCACCCTTGGTTTTGTTAATGTGCCCCAGGCTCCTGTGGAGGCTGTTATTGCATTAAGTATCCTCTTCCTGGCGACAGAGATCATACATCTGCAACAGGGCAGGATTGGCATTACCCAGCGCTACCCATGGATCGTTGCCTTTATCTTCGGCCTGCTGCATGGCTTTGGTTTTGCCGGTGCCCTCACCGAAGTCGGTCTGCCGCAGACAGAAATTCCGCTGGCCCTGCTATTTTTCAATGTCGGCGTCGAACTCGGTCAGCTGGCTTTCGTCATTGGAGTACTGCTGCTTAACCTGGCATTAAAGCCTATCGCTCTACAACCGATGCGTTGGGCCGAAATTACGGCCACCTATGTGATTGGCTCTGTTGCGGCGTTCTGGACGATTGAGCGTGTCGCCGCCTTTGTATAATTGTTATCAACGGCAACGTCACTCAGACTCACTATCGACTGTCCTGACCTGCCTTTCATACAGGCCCTTCGCAAGTCATCTTTGTGTAGTTTAGCTGTTCATTTCATGCAAATGCTTGAGTAGTTTATTCCCCACTACCTCGGCACGCCAGCCCTTAAGCACCGGCAGTTCACTATCGCCATGAATCAGCGCAGTCAGATCACGACGCGTTGCCAGTATCGATGCAGGAATATTCAAACTTCCTGCCACCTTATCCAGTATCCCTGCCAGTTCCTTCTTCAACGCCTTTTCCCTGGCATCTGGGCGACCCGGCCTAGTTGCCTGCTCTGACTCATTATGGTCAGCAGAATCACGGACGATTGATAATACTCGTTGTCCCTGGTGTTTAACAAAACCTTCGCTGATGCCTTCAATTGCAGCAAGCTCATTTAAAGTTTCAGGTAGTGCGTAGGCGATTTGTATCAGAACCTTGTCAGCCAGTATCCAGCTTTTCGGCTTGTTGCGGGCCTGCGCCCTGCTCTCACGCCAGCCGGCCAGGGCTTTTGCTGCAGCCAGGGGGCGGCCGGTCATCTGTTTCAGTGCATTGATACGCTGCCAGGCATTTTTTTCATTGATTGCATGCACCGAGGTATTCGATAAGCCCTGCATTTCTTCATCAAACCATGCCCTGTGCCCGGTTTTTTCAAGATCTTCAGCCAGCACCTCATACAATGCCGGCAAATACCTGACATCATCCTCAGCATAATGGATTTCATCCTGTGAAAGCGGCCGGTTACACCATCTTGCTCTAGTATGCGCCTTGTGCAGGGTGACCCTACAGATATCTTCAACCAGTGCGGCATAGGAGATTTGATCACCCCTGCCGGTAAATGCCGCTGCCACCTGGGTATCGAATATATTTGGCGGTATGGCATTGAACAATAGGTGGAATATTTCCAGATCCTGACTACATGAATGCATCAATTTAACAATATCTTGTCGACACAGCAGCTCTTTTAAAGGCGTGATATCCTTGATTGCAAGTACATCCACGCAGGCTATGCCGGTATCAGTTGACAACTGTACCAGGCAGGGTTCGGAATAATAGGTGCGTTCGCGCATGAATTCTGTATCAACGCCTATCCATGTATCTTTTAGCAATTCGTCGCAGAATGCCTTTAATTCAGTTGCACTATCGATATAAAATGTTCCGTTATTACTCATAGGTATTCCCGACCGGGTATTAGTAAATCCAGTTGTTGTGAATTCGAATATAAGCGAGATATTCTCTCATGGACCCCTGTTCAACCCAATCAGTAAAACCCGACACCAGTGAATTCCATTTTCTTACTGTTTATTGACCTTATAAGGCTACGCCGCGGTCCTCAGGATTTACCCGCTTCTCAAAACCTGTTGATCATTACCGGTTTTTTACTCATCGTCACTGCCATGCTCGGTGACCACATGAATAATGACTTGTCTGGCAAACTGATGTTTGCCCTGACCCAGGTCGCTATCCTGACGGCTACCGTCTGGGTTATCCTGGCATTAAACCAGAAATCAGAACGGGCGCTGCAGACTTTGACGGCTTTCTATGGCACCAGTGTGCTGATACAGCTTGCTGTATGGCCTTTTCGTAGCTGGTTATTGTCCATCGGTGAAGATGCCCAGCAACAGGCCACCATTCCTCTGCTTGCCGTTATCGCCCTTGCTGTCTGGTCATTTGTCGTGATGGTCCACATCTACCGCCATGCGCTGGACGCCAGTAGAGGAAAAGCTATACTGATCAGCATCATTACCCAGATTATTATTGGTATGAGCATGCTTACTTTGTTTGCAAATGAGCTTCAGCAGGAGCTGACATAGAAGTGCATATTCATATCCTTGGAATCTGCGGCACATTCATGGGCGGCATTGCTGTATTGGCCAGAGAGATGGGAGTGACTGTTTCGGGATCTGACGATAACCCCTATCCGCCGATGAGCACACAGCTTGAAGAACTTGGCATCAGGATTAACCGTTATGATGCTGACAATCTCGATCCACAACCAGATATTGTTGTCATAGGTAATGCCCTGTCGCGCGGGAATCCGGAAGTCGAGGCCGTTCTTGAACGAGACTTGAATTACATATCCGGCCCGCAATGGCTGGCTGAGCATTTTCTACGAGGACGTCACGTGCTGGCTGCTGCCGGTACGCACGGCAAGACTACAACCAGTAGCATGCTGGCCTGGATACTGGAATATGCCGGCCTTGAACCCGGTTTTCTTATTGGCGGGATTCCACAAAATTTTGGTATTTCTGCCCGCGCAGGTGGTGGAAAATATTTTGTTATCGAAGCAGATGAGTATGACACTGCCTTTTTCGACAAACGTTCAAAGTTTATCCACTATCACCCAAAAACACTGATACTCAATAACCTTGAGTTTGATCATGCGGACATATTTGATGATCTTGATGCAATCAAGCAGCAATTTCATTTTCTCATCCGCACGGTGCCGGCCACAGGACAACTCGTCGTCAATGCCGATGATGAAGCTCTGCGGGATGTCATTGCAAAAGGCTGCTGGTCTGGGCAAACATATTTCAGCATCACAGACGGAAGAAAAAGTGAATGGCAGATTGAGTGTCTGGAAGAAGACTATTCACGCTTTACAGTTCTAGACCGTGGTGAAGCACTGGGGACACTTAACTGGCAATTAATGGGTGCCCACAATGCTACTAATGCTCTGTCTGCCATTGCTGCCGCTGCCCATGTAGGCGTAAAACCTGAGCTTGCTATCGCTGCCCTGGGCAAGTTTAAAAATGTAAAAAGAAGAATGGAAGTTCGTGGCAGCATCAACAACATAACAGTCTATGATGATTTTGCCCACCACCCGACCGCAATTTCTTCAACCCTGCAGGGGCTACGAAAACACTGTGGAAATGAAAGAATTATTGCTATTCTTGAGCCTCGTTCAAATACCATGAAAATGGGTGTGCACAAAACAACCCTGGCAAATTCACTGAAACTTGCAGACAAAATTTTTGTCTACAAGCCGGAAGATATTCAATGGAATGTTTCTGAAATGACGAATGAAATTTCACCACTCAGCATTCAAACCGATCTCGATATGCTCGTCAATGAAGTGGTTTCCATGAGCCAGCCAGGCGACAATGTCCTGGTCATGAGTAATGGTGGCTTTGGGGGAATACATGGCAAATTATTACATGCCCTGGAGCACAAATACTCCGCGCACTGATATCTGACGCTTTATTAACCAGAAAAAAACTGTAAGGACAAGAAATGAAAATGAAAAAAGCTCTTTTTCTATCATTAATGATATGCCTGTTGCCGAACACACTGCTGGCAAAAGAATTAAAAGAAGGTGTTGAATACACAGCATACCCCACGCCATTTCCGGTCAGCACCGGTGACAAGGTCGAGGTAAGGGAAGTATTCTGGTATGGCTGTCCGCATTGCTTTAATCTGGAAAAACCAATGGATAAATGGCGTAAAGAAAAAATGCCTGCCAATGCCCAGTTCATTCGTATGCCTGCTGTCTTCCGTGAAAACTGGATTCCTCATGCCCGTGCCTACTATGCCTTTGAAGCACTGAATAAAACAGAAGAACTGCATCACGCTCTGATGAATGCAATACATGTCAAGAGACAAAAGATTATGACAAAAGACCAGATTGCAGACTTTGTCGCCACCCAGGGAGTGGACCGCAAAGAATTTCTCGATGCCTACAACTCATTCAGCGTGGACTCTCTAAGTCGTCAGGCGGCAATTATGACAAAGCGTTATGGCATTTCAGGTGTTCCATCCATACTCGTTGATGGACGTTACCTGACCTCGGCGTCGCAGACTGGCATGAAAGACTTATTTGAGACAGTAGATTATCTCGTTAAAAAAGCAGCTGATCAGCGTAGCAGGGAAAAGCCCGAATCACCGAATAACTAAGCTGATGTAAAAGGGTCTAAATTATGCCAGCATTAATCCGTAACAGAAAAATCTCACTGTTTACAATACTCATACTTTTTGTTGTTTTTCCTCAGAGTTTTGCAGCTGCAGCTTCACCTGGCAATGAAACTAGCAGCATGGGCAAGGAGTCTGAACTCATACTGGAACAAAGAAAAGTAGATCCAATACGAGCAGGCAAGCGTGCCATACGCGTTTTGGTCAACTACAATGCCACGAATTACTTTTTCGTTGAAGGCAAACAGGCAGGGCTCGAATATGAGCTGATGAATTCCTTTGAAAAATATCTCAATAAGGGGCTCACTGCAGACAAAAAAATACATTTTGTTTTTATCGCCCAGCCCTTTGATCAGTTAATACCGTCTTTATTAAGTGGCGAAGGTGATATCGTCGCAGCGGGTATGACCATCACCCCTAAGCGCAGTGCTAAAGTCGCATTCAGCAGTCCCTATCGAATAAACATTTCAGAAGTTGTCGTACGTAATAAAGGCGTACAGAAAATTGATAACGCCTCCGAGTTGGCTGGCAAGACTGTCCATGTCGTCAAAGGCAGCAGCTACTATTCTCACCTGAAACAATTGAACACACAGCTTAAAAAAGAAAAAAAACCTGGCATCAAGATTATTGAGGCAGATGAAAGCCTTGCCAGTGAGGACCTGTTGCAGATGGTCAATGCAGGAATCTATCAATACACCGTAGTTGATAGTCATATTGCAGAACTGTGGTCACGTACACTAAAAGATATTGTTCCAGAAACAGCGGCGACTATCAGTACAGGTAACAAGATAGCCTGGGCAGTAAGAAAAAGCGATAAGGACCTGCTATACAAACTGAATTTATTTCTAAAAAAATATAAACATGGCACCACAATTGGGAACGTTATATTCAACCGCTATTACAAGAACACAAAATGGATTACTAACCCTGTCAATGACAAAACATTGCAACGACTACACAAGTATCAGAAGTCATTCATGAAATATGGTGAGCAATATAACATCGACTGGGTTATGTTGACGGCACTGGGTTATCAGGAATCAAAACTGAACCAGAATAGAAAGAGCAATCATGGCGCTGTCGGTGTAATGCAAATCAAGCCATCAACTGCAGCGGACAAGAATATAGGGATTACAGGTGTTAAAGGGTCCTATGACAAGAACATACACGCTGCGACAAAGTATCTGGCATTTCTGCGTTCAAGATATTTCTCTGACCCCAAAATTCCACCGATTGAGCAGCTGGCCTTTACGCTGGCAGCCTACAACGCAGGACCGGGCAGGATCAACCAGATGCGGAACAAGGCTAAAAAGCTAGGTAAAAATCCAAACAAATGGTTCCATAATGTTGAGTATGTGACGCGACGCTATGCCAGTAGCGAACCGGTCCATTATGTAGCCAACATCATGAAATATTACCTTACCTTCAAATCAGTAATCGATGCACAGGAAGCCAGAATGAAAGCGACACAAAAGGTAAAGTAAATTATCAGTCACAAGTTTCAAGTTTTTTTGGGTGTTAGAAAATGGAACTTGTGACTTTTTTGTTGCTTTATTCCTTATTCAGAAGAATAAACTTTGAACCCTCGAGTGCAATATTTGCCATCAAGCCCTTGTTACCGAATGCAAAACCGAGGATAGGATCCTTTGTATTAATGGTATCGACGTTCTCCGCCTTCCCCCATTCAACAAAAGCCACAGAACCATCGATACCTGCGCGCCAGCCCTCACTGTTCCTGAACTTAATCAGCTCGGCTTCATCAAGAAAAATCAGTATCAGTGATTTACTCTGGGCACCAAAGGTAAAACCAATTGAGGCTGATGCAGTACTCCAGTACTCAACTGTTTTACCGTTTATTCGCATTGCACCCTCACCGTATTCTCCACCGATACCAACACCTGCCCTGAATACACTGGGGAATACCAGTACACCTTTTGCAACACTGAGATACTGATCGGCACCCGGCACCTGGGCACGGAATATTTTTAAAGTTGCATCGACCCTGGCATCAATCTCCTGAGCTGTAGCGGCCATCGCATTAGTAGTGAATATAAAAGGTGCCAGCAAAAGGCACAGGGTAATGACAGCTATACGTTTATGCATTGCGGACTTTCTCATAATAACAGACTCCAATATTGATTGATTTTAATTGCAGTAAGTGTGACGGATTTCTCAACAAAAGGTAAACGGCAGAAAATTATATCTCATCACAAATATGGTGCTTGCTGTAATCTTTTGCAATTTCATCCGGATCCATATTTGGCATCATTCCTCTCATTGAAGCAGGCATATTCTCAGTACACTTGCGTATGGTTATAAATGCCTGCGAATTCATCACCTTTCTGCTATATGCCATTGCCCTGTTCTGAGCTTCGTCGCGCTTACCATCATTACAAAGCTCCTTCATTTCTGCTTCAAATATCTTTGAATCTTTGTCAAGTGCTTCTACCTCATTCTGATCGACTGTCTGCATACATGCCGCCATTTCCTGCATCTGGCCCATCATGTTCTGCATATCCTGCTGATTCATACCCTGTGCATATACAGTCAGTGGAGAAAATAAAATTATCATTAGAACTTTTTTCATGTGTAGAATCCATTGTTATTAAACCGTTGTTGATATTAACAGTGTCACAGATTGCCGAGCAAATCACCCAGTCCTGGTATCTCGAAACTGGTGTCCGGAGCAATAAAACGTTCAGGACTAACAGTTTTATTGTGCACTGATACAAGGCGAAAACGATTACCGATACGCAGTATTCCAAGCTTATCATTACTGACCCTGGTTAGCAGTTCACCACCATTGATGTTTATAGATGGACTCGACCTGCTGATGATTTTTATCACATCGATCCAGGCTTCAGTATATTCCCATGCCTTGCTGTCACTGGTTACGACCAGTTCATCCTGATATTGAATGTTATCTCTGATCCAGGTGAGTTTGTAAACCTCTCCTTCTATTCCGGATACTTTTTCTTTTTTACCGGTTGCTTTCATACTAACAACATTGATCATCAATGTTTCAGAATCTATTCCCAGCACGTTCATGATGCCCAGACTCTGTGCCATCTGACTCATGTTAGCTAAATCCATTACCAGGGTATTTCCCTGGTATCTAGTAACCACCTGTCCCTGCCTGTTTTTGAATAACAGGTACGACTCAACATCACTGCTATCATCCATGTCGATTCGTGATGTAGCCCTGTTTAGATATTCCAGGCTCAGAGTGTAAGGGCTGCCATTATCCAGACCACTGAACCTGGCGATACCAGATGCATGAACGGAATTTGTCAGCAATAGCATCAGCAGAAAGAAAAAGACTTGTTTCAGCATTAGAGTAGTAAAATGATCATACATTCAAAAAAATATAATGATGCGACAAACAGGTTTCTGCAGGATCAACCGAGTAATGCCAGCATTACACCGGCTGCAACAGCCGAACCAATGACTCCCGCAACATTAGGGCCCATGGCATGCATCAACAGGAAGTTATGCGGGTTGGCTTCCAGACCCATACGGTTAGAGACACGAGCGGCCATCGGAACGGCAGAAACGCCGGCTGAGCCAATCAGAGGGTTGACCTTGTTACTGGCAATCGTATTCATCAATTTGGCCATAAGAATTCCTGTAGCGGTACCGATACCAAAGGCGACGATACCCAGTGCAAGTATCCCGAGTGTCTTGATATTGAGAAAATGTTCGGCACTCATTTTGGAACCAACTGCAATGCCGAGGAAAATCGTTACGATATTTATTAGAGCATTTTGCGCCGTATCACTGAGGCGGTCGACAACGCCACTTTCTCGCATCAGATTACCAAGAGCAAACATTCCTAACAGAGGAGTCGCGGTAGGCAATAGCAAAGCAACCAGTGAAAGCAAAATTAGTGGAAAAATGATCTTTTCAGTGCGAGACACATGACGCAACTGTACCATTTCGATAGAGCGCTCTTCATGTGTCGTCAGCAAGCGAATAATCGGTGGCTGAATAATCGGAACCAGAGCCATATATGAGTATGCAGCAACTGCAATCGCACCAAGCAAATCAGGAGCCAGTTTACTGGCAACAAAAATGGCTGTCGGCCCATCCGCCCCACCGATAATCCCGATCGCGGCTGCATCAGAGATACTGAAATCGATCCAGCCGGCAGAACTGATTGCGACGGCCCCAAGAACAGTAGCAAAAATACCAAACTGGGCGGCAGCACCAAGGAAAAGTGTTTTTGGATTCGCCAGCAGCGGACCAAAATCGGTCATTGCACCAACGCCCATGAAAATTATCAGTGGGAAAGCACCGGTGGAGATGCCGACGTTATAGATATAGTAAAGAAAACCACCAGGCTCAATTAAATGACCAGCCTCCATCAGTGGAGCATCCATCAGGCCAGCGCCTGGTATATTGACCAGTATTGCACCAAATCCTATCGGTAATAGCAGCAATGGTTCAAAGCCTTTGCGGATGGCAAGGTATAGCAGGAAGAAACCGATCCCTATCATAACGGGCTGGCCGATTTCCATCTGGAAAAGCCCTGTGCTTTGCCATAAACCAATTAGCTTTTCCATCTTAGCTTCTGCCTTATTTTATCAGCAGCAGGTTATCGCCAACGGCGACAGAATCACCTTCGCGTACCAGAATATCACTGACGACACCGGGCTGAGAGCTGCGAATCTCTGTTTCCATTTTCATCGCCTCCAGAATAATCAATACATCTCCCTTGGCGACTGCGTGACCATTGGCAACATGAATTTTAAAAATCGTACCTGCCAGAGGCGCCTTGACAGGTGTACCTGTTCCAGTAACCGGGGGCGATGCAGGAATTGGAGTTGTAGTTTCCTCTTTTGATATAGTGGGAGTGACTGATGAGATTTCTCCACCATTACGTACCCCGACGACATAGGAATGGCCTTCGACGGTAACCGTATAGACCTCTTCTCCTGCCTCATTGGTGACGGTTTCATGTTCAATACCAGTGGGCGCAGGCTCAAAGGCATCCGGGTTACCACGGTTTTCAAGAAACTTCAGACCAACCTGAGGAAACAGGGCATATGTCAGTACGTCATCTATTTCATTTTCACCATCAGCCAGTTGTATGCCCTTTTCACCAGCTATTTGCTCAAGTTCTCCTGTTAGCTTATCCAGCTCATCATCAATCAAATCTGCCGGCCGACATGTAATAGGATCTTTACCTTCCAGCACACGCTGCTGCAACTCCTTATTGACCGGTGATGGTGTTGCCCCATACTCCCCTTTCAGCACGGCCGAAGTTTCCAGTGAAATACTTTTGTAACGTTCCCCGGTCAAAACGTTCAGTACTGCCTGGGTGCCAACAATCTGTGAAGTGGGTGTGACCAGTGCAATGTAGCCAAGATCCTTGCGTACTCGTGGGATTTCTTCCAGCACTTCATCAAAACGGTCTGCAGCACCCTGCTCACGGAGCTGATTTTCCATGTTTGTCAGCATACCACCAGGCACCTGCGCCACCAGAATACGTGAATCGATACCTTTCAACGAACCCTCAAAAGAGGCATATTTTTTTCTCACCTCGCGGAAGTAAGCAGCAATTTCTTCCAGCAGTTGCAGATCCAGCCCGGTATCCCTGTCTTGCCCTTGCAGAATGGCGACCAGTGTTTCAGTAGGCGAATGACCATAGGTCATACTCATAGAAGATATCGATGTATCGACATTATCTATACCGGCTTCAATGCACTTCAGTGCTGTTGCTGTAGACATACCAGTCGTCGCATGGGACTGCATATGAATAGGGATTTGGACTGTCTGCTTCAACTGCTTGACCAGTTCATAGCCAGCATAGGGCGTAAGCAGCCCAGCCATATCCTTGATGCAGATAGAATGTGATCCCATATCTTCCAGCTGGCGCGCAAGATCCAGCCAGGTATCAATATTATGGACCGGGCTGACTGTGTATGACAGGGTCCCCTGGGCATGCTTATCAAGCTTGCACACCGCCTTGATCGCAGTAGCAAGATTTCGCGGGTCATTCATCGCATCAAATACCCGAAACACGTCCACACCATTTACAGCAGCACGTTCTACAAACTTGCAAACGACATCATCTGCATAATGACGGTAGCCGAGAATATTCTGGCCACGGAACAGCATTTGCTGCGGCGTGTTCGGCATTACTGCCTTCAGTTCACGAATTCGAACCCACGGGTCCTCGCCGAGATAACGTATACAGGCATCAAAAGTTGCCCCGCCCCATGATTCGAGTGACCAGAAGCCGACCTGATCGAGTTTTTCTGCAATTGGCAGCATGTCATCAAGACGCATACGCGTGGCAAGCAGTGACTGGTGTGCGTCACGCAAAACAACATCAGTGATACCAAGAGGTTTTTTGTTTTCAGTCATGAAAGAAATGTTTCCTGAAAGAGCTTGTTATTTTATTCGGCTGCGATGTTTGTCTATTGCTGCCTGGATAATGGCTAGAACTCGACCATCTACATCTATACTGCTGGTATTGCTGGCAGAAGTAGGCGGGGATGTTGCATCCTCTTCCGGTAACCAGCGCCGAATAAGCATTGACATCAGTGCTGTGACGATGACAAGCAAAGTAAGGAAAATAAATACTGTTCCCATGCCATATAGCATCAGATCCAGGCCCTGTTCTATCAATACTCCTTCACTCAAACCCTACATCTCCAGGCAAACTGTACAGCGCGGCATTTTAGCCCAGCAAAGGCTTGCATACCACTCTATATATGATTGTTAGATACAGCCAGGTGGATATCAGGTCTTCAGCGACCTGAAATAAACGCGGGAGTTTCGATGATAATTGTATAATGAACGCCTTTTGACCGGCAGATCAGCCATTTTGAGGGTCTCGAAACCCCTCTCACGGAACCAGTGGGAGGCCTGCGTAGTAAGAACAAACAGCGCATCCAGACCCAGCCCCGATGCCTGCTTTTCAGCAAATTGCAGCATCGAATCACCACGCCCTGCATTGCGGTAATCAGCATGCACCGCCAGACAGGCGAGTTCAGCCATATTATTCTCAGGATACGGAATCAGCATTGCACAGGCTGTTATCAGGCCGTCACGTTCCATTACATAAAACTGATCGATAGTCATCTCCAGCTGCTCGCGCGAGCGTCTGATCAACATGCCCTGTTCTTCAAGTGGCTGGATCAATTCAATAATACCGCCGATATCATCAATAGTCGCCTGACGGCTGACTTCATAGTCACTGGCAGTGACCAGCGTGCCTGCGCCATCACGAGTATACAGCTCCTGTAGCAGAGCCCCCTCTGTCGATACCGGGATTAGATGTACGCGCTCGACACCATTCTGACCAGCCTCTATAGCACTGTGCAAATGCACCCTGGTTTCAGGATCCAGTTTACGCCTGGAAGCCAGAATCTTTTCCGCGTCGTGCCTCGTTAGCTGCCGCAGTATCTTGCTGCGTGCGTCACGTAGACCTTTACCGTCTAGCAGAAAAATCAGCTTATCGGCATTGATAGCCGAAGCAGTAAATGTTGCCACCTGTTCAGAATTGACATTGAACACCTCACCGGTGACTGAATACGCCAGCGGTGACAACATGACAATAGAGCGTGCGTCAAGATTGCGCAGTATGGCTTCAGTATTCAGTTTTCTAATCTGGCCGGTATAGCCAAAATCTACTCCATCACGAATACCGTATGGGCGTGCGGTAATAAAATTTCCAGAAGCAACATGAATACGTGCTCCAGCCATTGGGGAATTTGCAATTCCGGCTGAAAACAATGCCTCAATCTGCACACGAATACTGCCAACCGCATCACGGGTGCACTCCATGGCGACCGCATCGGTTACGCGTATTCCATTGACATATTCACTGTTGGCCTTGCGCTGTTTCAGGCACTGTTCAATCTGTGGTCGCGCACCATGAACAATGACCAGGCGCACTCCCAAACTGTTCAGCAAGGCGATATCCTGTACCAGTAAAGGAAAATGCTCGTCTGCCACCGCATCACCACTGAAGGCGAGCACAAAGGTTTTACCACGATGTGCGTGAATGTACGGTGCCGACTGACGAAAGTCCGACACAAAGTCCTTTGACTGAGTCATCTTATTAGTTTTCTTTTTAGCCATCTGTCTGATTTTACGGATATTTCTGTCAATCTTGTTATCAATATTATTTTTATATAATCGTATTTATCGAGCCTTTAAGCAACACAAAATCGTCGAATCAGCCCATCCAGTACATCAATCATTGGATGCAATCGATCCAGAGCGATGAACTCATCCGGCTGATGCGCCTGTGCAATGTCACCTGGACCCAGCACAACGACATCATGCCCACTTTGCTGGAAGAATGGCGCCTCAGTTGAATAAGCAGCCGATTCTGCAGAGAAACCCGTTAAATTTTCTGCAGCAGCAACTATTTGCGAGCCCTTATCAGAGGCAAAGGGAGGAACATTTTGCATCAGCGTTCTTAATGTTAAAGTTAGCCCTGAGTCCCTGATAACAGACTGCAGACGAGGCTGCAACTCAGCAAGTAGATCCTCTGCTACCATTCCTGGCAGCGGGCGCAGATCAAAATGTAATTCACAGTCACCACAAATCCGGTTCGGATTATCACCGCCAGTAATTCGCCCTAGATTCAGTGTTGGAAAAGGTACCTTGAATTGATGATTCTGGAAGCGGTTTTGCAACGTAGCTCTCCAGTTAAGTATCTCAGCAATCACTTTATGCATTCCCTCCAGTGCATTAACACCGAGAGATGGGTCACTGGAATGACCGGAACAGCCATGTAAATGCACAGATTCCATCATCATTCCTTTGTGCATATTTACCGGGTGCAGGCCTGTCGGCTCGCCAATAAGCACTCGACGAGCCTGCAGGTTTCCACTGGCTGCCAGCTCACGCGCACCATTCATACTTGACTCCTCATCGGCTGTGGCGACGATGAGAAGAGGTTTATTCAGATCATCTTTAGAAAATTTACTTGCTGCAGCAATAGCAAGGGCAAAGAAACCTTTCATGTCTGAGGTTCCCATGCCATAGAGACGGTTGCCTGTCTCTGTCAGAGCCAATGGATTAAAGTTCCATAACTGTTCATCAAAAGGGACGGTGTCGGTATGACCTGACAGCACCAGACCGCCCTGCCCCCTGCCCAATGTTGCGACAAGATTCGCCTTATTGGCCATACCCTTCAGGGGTATGACTTCGACCGCAAAACCCAGTTCTTCCAGCCAACTGGCCAGCAGCTCGACGACTGCAAGATTTCCCATATCAATATCGGGACTGACACTACTGACTGATGGAATGCTGATCAGTTCACGCATCATTGCCAATGTGTCTGGAATAGTCATGATCAGTACTTATACAGGCCTCAGGCTGCTTCTATCAATGGTGCATCTGGTAGATTGTGAATCACTGTATGTATTCATGAATTTATCAAACCACACAAAAATTAGTATTGATAGCCAGATGAAGAAAGCGTTAAGCAGGGCAAGAAATACAGCGGCTGACGCGGTGTCTTTTGCTCGAGCCGAAAGTTCGTGCTGTTCGATACCGATACGATCGATGGCACTTTCTATCGCTGATTTTATTAGCTCTACAATCAATACAGGCAGCAGGAAAGATATAAGTAAAACTTTTTCAACTATTCCCTGATCCAGCCAGCGAGCGACAGGCATGAGGATGACTGTAAGAACTAACTGCTGCCTGGATACCGCTTCATTTTTAAACGTGCTTATTAGACCTGCATAGGAAAAACCGATTGCATTGATTATACGCTGTCTGCCTGAAACACCCTGCTCGGCCATTACTCTGCCCATGTATGTGTGATGTTAATAATCATATATAAGACACTATTGTGAGTATAATGGATTTAAGAGTTCCAAGTTCCAAGTTTCAAGACTGAAAACTGAAAACATCAGGAGGACATGGTATGAAACACCTATTAAAGAAGATTATCCTGCTCTCTTTGTTTGCATTCACTTTGCCTTTGTTCGCAGAGGGTGCAGGTTATGTCGAAACACCCTATGCTGAACCACAGGTAGTATACGATTTTTATTTTAATGAACCTGAAGATATCAACTCTGCCCTGTACTGGGTCAGGTCATTAATGAATAGTCTGATGGAAGAACCTTATAGTATGGATCCAGAGATGATGGATATCGTTGTCGTTATCCATGGCATGGAAATTGTTACCGTAGCAAGTAAAAACTATGAACGCTATAAAGTTGCTGTGGATAGAATGCGGTATTTCTCAGAACTGGGTGTCAAGTTCAAGGTATGTGGGCTTGCTGCTGATGACTATGGATATGCGGTAGAAGATTTTCAGGGTTTTATTGAAGTAGTACCATCCGCTATAAATGAACTTGTGCATTGGCAGCAACAGGGCTATGCGCTAGTCAGCCCTACCATACTCTCGAAGAAATATAGTATCGATGAGATTCGTTAAGGTGCTAAGTCAGGTATAAAGCTATCGTTGCTGCAGCATTCATTGCAGTATAGACATTACCTTCAACGACAGACCGAATAATTGCAATAAAAAAACGCCCTGCAACAAGATACCTGTTTATTTGAAACGCCTTTTCAGTAAGCGTATCTGTTTAACATGTATTGCCTAATAGATAGCCCAGCACAATAGCCCTTTAAATTTCAAATGTGAGTCCGGAAGCTACTTCAGGCCTGTCCAGGATCAGGAAATACTAGCACTACACACGCATATAACAATATTGCCACCATGATAACAGTACTGAAACCAAAGTGAATAGCCAGTAGTGTCGCCAGGCTGGCGCTGATTACCGAGGCGCATCCATTGATTCCCCATGCCCACGGAATCAATGCCTGTGCTCGTTCGGCAAGGGTTGAAAGGGCCAGGGGAAAAGGCATGCCCATCAGCAATGCCAGTGGTGCAATAAGAACTATGGTCAATAGAATCTTGAAAAATACGGGAATTACCGATAGCCACATAAACAGGTTATCCAGCATCAAAATGTAGCTCAGGCTGATTAATACAATACCAGTAATCGATCCTTTCAGAGTAGTAAATCTGCTGTAATGATGACCTAATTTTGCGGACAAATAACTTCCCAGTCCAGCGAAGACCAGAAACGTGGCCAGGGTCACAGCAAAGGAATACAGCGGATGGTGCAGAAACAGGATAAACTTCTGCATTAAGGCAATTTCCATAAACAGAAAAGCAATACCAATCAACAGGAAATACAAGACAACACGGGTCCTGCTAATAGCATTTTTCTCTTCAACTGGCGTACGAGGTAAAACCAGCAACGGTAGCGTAATCAGAACTACACTCAGTACTGCCGCAATCAGCAGCGTCATCACCAGCACGACATAACCCCACTCGATCAACTGCATGCCACCGCGATCACGTAATCTGAATATTTCCGGCAACGTTTTCCATTTTGTAAAATGATGAAAGTATGGCCTGTCATCGGTAGCTGGCTCGAGGTCGAACTTGTAGTTATTGAGATACCGATCGCGGCCTTCTGACAATAATGACGCAGTACCATCCTGGAACCAGGGCTCTACAAGCTGGTTATAGCCGCCTTTTGGTGGTGTTATTCCGGCTGCAAATGCAACATCGAAAGAACGTGAATCACTGAACTCCCATATCTTGTGCACTTCCTGATCGTTAAATACTCCGTTTTTGATCAGCAAGGTGCTGGTTTGCCAGCTACGAATCAGTGCCAGCCGATCAGCAGGATTGTCCACACCCAGCATGCCGAGTGTATCGATCGCTGTGGCAAACAATTTCAACGTATCGCGCGGCGGTATCTTGACCCATCGCGTCAGTGCCAGATAACCACCCGGGACAACATGATCCAGATACTGTTTGAGTGCCTCGACGGTATACAGGTAATCCTCATTTAGTGCATACAGTCCTGATGCTGATGCATTGAAGGCATCCATTAGTGACAGCTGTATGAGGTCGTACTTTTTTTTATTCTGTGACAGGAAACCGCGCACATCACCTGCATGTACGTTGACACCATCACGCTGGTACAGGGCGCCATTGAAATCTCTGTAGCGAGACCCGACGATGTCGATCAGCCGCGGATTCAGTTCGACTGCATCAATGACTGAGGTTGAATGATATAGTGCCTGCAGGATATCCGTACCGCCACCGGCACCCACAATTAACACCGAACCTGGGTCAGCCAGGTGATATGGCAATGCCGAGGTCACCTGGTCAAGATAGGCGAGTTGTGACGGGTCTTCAGCTGCTTTTGTGATAACTGTCATATTATCGCCGTCGGTAAAAACACCCAGCTGCGGCAACGGCTCTTCACTACTGCCAAGACTAAGTCCAGGGGCATGCCTGAAAGGGATAGTTGCGCTGTCGACGATGCTGATCAATCCAAAAGGACTGGAATCCTGCTCGATAACCTCTGTTCCTTTTATGCGCAAAGTCTGTGGCAGGCTCTTATATGACGACATCTGTAAATCCAGATTTTCTGCTACCAGTGTGAGAACCGCTGTGCCAAGACCAAGCATTACAAGCACAGGTATAAACTTCTTCATTCGAATTTCCACACTGGCAATCAGCAGTGATAGCAGACCCAGCGTACCAATGACTAGCAGGGAATTGTGTGGGAAAACCACAAATAATAAGCCGATCACACTGAGGCTGCCGAGGCCCGCGCCAGCCAGGTCCCAGGCATAGATACGTGATACCTGTTCCCTGTACTGCATAAATGCCAGACAGATAGCAGTGGCGGCAAAAAAGAAAGGCAGACTGAGCAGTAGGAAAATAGCTACTAGATAGACGACCTGATGATTGTCCCACAGGATAAGTTCAGCATTGAAAGGTAATATCTGGGAAAGCATAAAGCTTGTGACCGATGTCATGCCAAATAACAGCAGGCTGGAAAGATAAACATAATTGAATCGTGCCGTAAGCCAGCGCTGAAAGATTGAAACAAATGTCCCGCTAAAACCGTAGCCCAGTAGAGCAAGACCAATAATCATGTAGGAAAAGTGATGCCACTGTATTATAGAAAACAGTCTCATCAACAGGATCTCGTACGCCAGTGCTGCACCTGATATCAGCGCGATGGAGAGATACGGTGGACGCTGTTGCATGTACAGATCGACCAGGTCTCTGCTTTAGCCTAATGTTTTCCGGTTACCGGAACGAACAACACTGGCATTATCTGTTTGCTGACCACCTTGTTATCAAGACCCTTATCAACCCGTAGCAGCTGCTGCGTCATGAAACGGCTACCAACTGGCACCACCATACGACCGCCGGGTTTTAGCTGTTTGATCAACGGTGGTGGAATATGACTGGCTGCCGCAGTCACGATAATGGCATCAAATGGGGCATGTTCCTCCCAACCATAGTATCCATCACCCACTTTTGTAGTAACATTATCGTAACCAAGTCGCTGCAAACGCTCTTTCGCTGAAAGCCCGAGAGGTTCAACGATTTCGATTGTATAAACCTCACCCGCCAGTTCACCCAGTATAGCTGCCTGATAACCTGAGCCCGTACCCAGTTCCAGCACTTTACTGTCAGGCTTTAGATTTAGCATGTCAGTCATTATTGCGACGATGTATGGCTGTGATATGGTCTGTCCATAACCAATTGGCAGCGGCCTGTTTTCATAGGCATTAGGCTTTTCTTCTGCTGGCACAAACTCATGGCGAGGTACACGTGCCATCACCTGCATCACACGTGGATCAAGCTCGCTCTTGTTCAGTTCACGACTAGTCTGCCTGACATCTTGTTCAATGATTTTGATCAGTTCCATACGTGCACTTTCTGTCGGATCAACAGCATAGGAGACAGCACTGGCAGCTCCCGCAAACGCAACAAGTAGTGAAGCAAGTATACCTGTACGTGAATTTAATACTTTCATCGAGAGTCCTCCTGTAAATCAAAATGATCTAATGCCAGCATATTGAGATCCATACGTTATATACGACGAAGCACCTGTAATTCAAGAACAGGGATAACTAAAAAAGAAAGGGTAAATACCATAACATGTTTGATGGTAGATATATTCTGCACAGTGACGTAAAAAAGGCTAGTATATAAAGTCTGCAACCGAAGGAAAAAATAATTCTATTCCCATGTACATCAAATACATTATTGTCCTGACCACGATTATTCTCAGTTACTGCTCAATTGTTCATGCTGATGAGAATCGATCTCTCAATCTTCGTACAGGTGAAGTCCACGAGTCCTGTCACGAGCTAGATACCGGTGTGAAACTTAGCTACTCCTTTCAAAGTTCCTCGGCAGCGCTTTTCAATATACATTATCACCAGGGGAAAGAGATCAGATACCCTGTTACTGAACAAATGATGATTAGCAGAAACGGAGCATTGTCAGCAGACAGCATGCAAACCTATTGTCTGATGTGGACCAATCCCCAGAGCTCGACATTAACTCTACGTTATAAAGTTGAGGTGCCGGTCAACTGACACACATAAATTCATTTAAAACAAAATTAGAATTTAATCTGTATTCAGAAGGCTTCACGCTGTCGTATTCCCAATCTGCCAAGACGCATGCATGCATATACTCGACTGGCTCTGGTCACTTGTTAGGTTTGACTGTTGTCGAGCCTGCTGTCTCCCATGCCTGCACGCCATAATTTAAACTCCAACGCTGCTGCTTTATTCTAACAAAATATTGCGTTGACCATTTGAATCCGCAACCCGCATCAGTCATTCAGGGTTTTCCACTATACTCAAAGACATTATGACTTTGTATACTGTAAGCCAGTTATAAGAATAAAGGTAATACGATAATAACTATATACTGACTTTTACAGGGGATCATATCTGACGCTTCATATAGATAAATGAATCAGGAGATTCTTGCTTGAGATAGTGGAATTCTCTTCGCCAAGGCAGAAATCGTATCACTGTACAGAGCTGTATTTATCTCAGTCATGTTAACTGAATATGTCAGCTGGCGGACATACACATACAGACGCTTCGATTTACCCTTAAAGTCAATTCATCGAAAAATTATGATAATTCTGAAATCAACATAAAAACTGTATCGTCAATGATTTTACTATTTATGCTTATTCATGACGTACTCGCTCAACTCTGGAGTAATAAATGGATCAATATCAGAAATGCAGGGTCATAAGTAGATCGCTACAACTTCGTAAAGAGGGCTATCCCGCTGCAGAAGCAGAATTTATCGCTGCTCAGGATATTATGCAGCAAGACGATAATGCTGCTGCAGTAAATAACGGGGCCGATACGACCGTTGAAAAAAAATGATATCGCTTACTCTATTATAGATTGAATTAATTTTAACTTTCTAAGACAGCGTTATACTGGATAAATGGATAGTCCGTATAGAGACATCAATTTATTCGCACTGACCGATAACGGCTGAGTATCAAGCGTAGCCGATAGCGACCAATTTCCTTACTGCTTAATGTAGCCAGTTGCAGCATTTTATGCTGTCAGAGAAGCTCCTTACATCACAACTATGTCATTATTAGCCAGTATTTGTCTTCTGTTTTGGGTTTTTCCTTGCTCTATGGCCGAATACTATTCAGGCCGACAAAGGTGCCGTCATTGTTCTCTGCCAGCTTGCGCATCAAGGCAGCAAACCGCACAGCATTGCTGTTCATACCACTAACATTAAACAGCACAGGAAAACCTATTGCATGAATACGGACACGATGTTTGCCACTACGGTCAGCACGATTAAGGCGATTTACAGTGTTGATTACTTTCTCGATAGAGCCTTGTGAAAAATCATCACCAAAGATATACAGACTAATACGTTTGTCTTTTGCATAAAATCGACTGATGGCTGCCTCGATACCTTCCACTGGACTGGAATTGGAGAAAGGTCTCCAGCTCGCCAGGCGCTGGTTGATTGCTTGGCGTCGTGAAGGTGAATCTGGTATCCATTTTCCGCTGTAGGCCTGGAACATGTATTCACCCATATCGTTCATCACCTGTATGCCTCTCACCTTTGGGTAGACTTTAAGCACTTCACTTACTTTCTTCAGCACCAGTGACCAAGCGAACTGGTTCATCGAACCGGAAGTATCGATAATAAAAATGATGTACTCACTATCGACCGGTACACCACCGATACGACTGCTACTTAGCTTCTGCCTGCTTTTCAGCAGTCGACGCATCTCCTCTGTCAGGTTCTGCTGTGCGCTGTAAAGCTGTCCCTCGATGATTGCCTGCGCATCACGCTCTTTTTGCATATTGGCAAACTGTCCCTTGATATCAGACAGACTGCCTTTCAGGCGCGCCAGTTTTTCTCTACTGACCGACAATTGCTGCTGTTTTTCGGTCAGGTCTCGATTCAACACACTGGTCTCGCCACGAATCTGAAACAATTCTTGCTCTAGTTTCTGCACCTGACCGCTGAGATCGACTGTTAGACGTTCTATGACACGAGGCTCGCCAATCTTGACAATCACCAGCAGAAGAATGATGGCCCCAAAACCACATGACACGACGTCCAGAAACGACAGGTTAAAAATATCAATATCACGTCGACGTGTCCTGCTCATGGCCAGTCCCTTGCCGGTGTCAGAAAAGAACCTTTCGTGTCCACAGCGAGTTGCCAGTATGCCGCTGCTGCATAAGCATCACCTTCCATCGGTAGCAGAATAGTATTGACGGGTATGCCTGCAGGGATAACTTTCACGGCGCGGCTGAAATGCTGTAGCCGTTGTTCACTACTCACTGTTGCTTTTGACGGTTTGCTACGCCCCTGTGTTGGCAGACCATCCGTTATGAGCAGAATGTTATCTGGTTTGGGTTTCAGTAATTTCGCAGTTTCAAAAGCATGGTAGAGGCTGGTGCCACCTTGCGGCACTGTCTGGCGCAGTCCTTTGACCGTAGCTGCCACATCAGCCGTCTGACTCGCTGACAACCAGCTGCCCTTGCTTGATGCGAGTGCTGCACGTGACTCTGTATTAAAAAGGTAAAGCTGAAACTCTGCGGAATCGGGCAGGTTGCTTATCAGCCACTCAGTCGTTGCCATGGCTCGCTGCCACTTGTCGGCGACACGCTTATGTTCATTGCTCATATTGCGCAAGCGGATGATATTGACAATGGTCTCATCGAGCATGCTGGCCGATGCATCAAGCAGTATCAGGATACGCTTTCCGCCAAGCTTAAGACCAGTCAAATACTGACGCTTACCCTCACCAGAAAACTGGTGTACCTTGCTGCCCTGATTACGTTTATCCTGTTGCTCTGCCGATAAATGCCGGGTCTTCTTATCCAGCCCGCTGACATCGGATTTAAGCTGTTTAATATGTTCTTGACTTGCGGCAGTTTGATGGCGCAGATTGGTCAGGCCTGCTTCGATTTCCAGAATGCTTTGCTGTATACGTTCGGCATCACCCTGTATTAGCAGAAGATCTTTTTCAGTGGCCTCGAGACTATTGCGTGCGACAACCATATTCTCACGTCCGACAATCACCTCGTTCTCCATTCGCACAACCTCTGAACGCAAATCAGCAAAAACCTCATTGCGCGCCTGCACCGTATCCGCATTGAGGATTAGCACCAGTAGTACAACAGCACCAAAGCCACAGAACATAATGTCGAGGAACGACAGCGAGAACGGTGATATTGATCGGCGTTTCATTACTATCGAAAAACCGTTACAAGTTCCAGGTAGCAAGTAAAAAAGCTAGAACCAACATCTTGCAGGCTGGTATTTGGAACTTCAGACTTTTTTTCATGACCTGAGCTTCCGCACCAGCCAGTGATCAACGTATCGCTCACTATCCAGCACCAACCTCTCCTGCAAAAGCTGCAGCTGGTAGATGAAGAACATTAAAATGATGCTGATTACCAGTGCGACAAAAGTCGAGTTAAAAGCCACACCAAGGTTTTCGGTAACCCCGGAAATGTCACCTCCTACTGCACGATGTGCCTGACCAAGCGCATCACCGATGCCACGTACAGTACCAATGAATCCCACCGATGGGATAGCCCAGGCGATGTAGCGAATAATCGATAGTTCAGATTCGAGCCGCTCGCCTTCCGAATCACATACATCCCCGACAGCAGTCGATACATCCTGCACATTACGGGTAGCACTAAAGCGTTCAATCCCGGTCAGCAGGGCTCGAGGCAATAGGTACTGCTTCTCTAATGACGGCAGGCCATGCACACGCTCAGCAAGTTCACGGGTATCTTCCGGGCCGATGGGCAGGCTTTTCGGCAACTGTAAAAGATCACGTTCAAGCAGCTTATGCTGACGCCAGGCAGCCAGTCCCTTGTAGCTCAATATGGACAGGGCCCAAAGCATCAAAACGAAGCAGGTTTCCTGTTCGTAGTCCTTAATGACAACAAACAGCGATTCCTGTGGAACATATGCCGGGTCTGCGGCTATATTAGCCGCTTCCTGCTGCAGGTGGCTCGTTGCAGAGGGACGGACAAGCGTGACATACACGGCATGCACGATGATAAAGGAAATCAGCAGCGCGAAGACCTGATAGATGAATTCAGTCGGCAAGGTTTTTTTCAT
The DNA here is from genome assembly GCA_029287915.1 of Arenicellales bacterium. Classification (GTDB taxonomy): domain Bacteria; phylum Pseudomonadota; class Gammaproteobacteria; order BMS3Bbin11; family BMS3Bbin11; genus BMS3Bbin11. The sequence goes on along the minus strand of JARFQE010000116.1, from coordinate 34,739 downwards.
ATTGGTAATGTCGTCATGTATTTTTGATGATATGGCTTTATCTATATAGTTTTACGTTTTATGTATTACGGATTACGTAAAACCTAAATCGTAAAACCTGAAACTCATAATTTATATATCCACTGGAAACGATACCGCGTCATCGGCTCGAAGCTTTTCCGATGGAGTAAATCGCTCAGTGGCCTTAAAATCTTGTTTTGAGGATTCACTGGAGATGTCCTGTACAGGCGCAGCCGTGGATGATGGAGCTTTTGGGTCAGTATCAGTCTGCTCAGCCATTGCAGGGAATAAGGCAATCGCCAGAACTATTGACAAGACAGGTTTATAAATACTTATCTCCACCGTCTCTCACTCTGCATAACGTGCAATCCTGAATCCTAGATCGTAACGCGGTTTATTACTATAGTCACGGAAGCTCAATCTCAACTCTGTGATATTGCCATGCCGCCAGCTGGATCCACGTACAGTATGATGCTCACCCGAGGCCGGACCCAGTGGATCCGTCACCATTCGATTCGCCTCCCCCGGGTAAACTGTATAAAAATCATTTACCCACTCGGCAACATTACCACCAAGGTCATGAAAGCCCTTCGGCCATGCAGGAAAGCTGGCCACTGGTGCGCTACCACGGAAGCCATCATCATAATCTGGCACCACATCCGCCAGCGTGTCTGCAATGCTTGCATCCGCAAAATTACCGCTTTTTCTGACTGGCGGGAATCCACCTTGCCACGGGTAGCGTTGCTCTGATTGTTGAGCGGACATACGTGCTACCCAGGCCCATTCTGCCTCGGTGGCTAAGCGGTAGCCGATCGTCATTGGTTTAACTGCAACCATTTTACCGCCTTTTTCGGTGTAAGCCTTTGCCAGGCCATGCTTCTCACTTAGCCAGTTGCAGTAGCGCGCAGCATCATCCCAGCTAATATTGACAACCGGTTGTGTGTCACCATTAAGTGCCGCACCATCTAGACGGCCAGAGTCATGCGAGGGACGGAATTGACGAAATTCTTCATTAGTGATTTCGTTACGGGCAAAATAGAACGGGCGCTGCAGTTTCACCAGACGCTTATTTTCATTGGCCCTCCGTCCTGCTTCGCGACGAGATGCCCCCATGGTAAAACTTTGCTCTGGCTTCAGCAGCTGCAGTTGCTGACCTGCCTTCGTTGTAATGACCAGTGGTGTAGCGGACAATTTCTGCTGTGCTGCCTGCTGTTGGGCTGTCTTCAGTGAAATGCTTACATTCTGGCTAATATCCCGGCGAGGTGTGATGGACAATCGCTCTGTGACATAGCCAGGTTTACTGACCGTAAGTGTATGTAAGCGGGTCGTCAGTCGCAGACGCCCACTACTAATATCAGCCTTTCTGCCATCTATCTCCACCGTCGCGCCAGCAGGCCGTGTTGTTAGAAATACTGTGCCATAAACGGCATTCAGTTTTACTTCGATGGCGCTCTCTTGTTCCGGTTTCAGGGTAATGCGCTGCTGTTTCGTGCTGTAGCCCGCCTTGCTCAGCAGAAGTGTATGTTCCGTATTGGCGGTCAGATTTACTGTCACCGGTGTCGTACCCTGATACTTACCTTCCACCATCACACTTGCCCCTTCCGGAGTGCTGCTTATAGTAAGCTGACCATCAACCGGCTGCAGCTGAATTTCCTGCAGCCTGACAGCAATGCCAGCTTCTACAGATTGCATAAAGCTTACGCTTTTAAAGCCCTGTTTTTTCAATGTAATTTGATGCTGCCCCTGTAGTATGTCAGTCACCAGCGGTGTCAGTCCGACCAGCCCTCCATCGACAAGAACCTCTGCCCCGACAGGCTGGCTGAAAATCGAGATAGCTGCCCATCCAGGCTGCAAGCTGACATCCAGTTGCTGCTGCCTGCCATATCCCTGAATATCGAACTCCTGCTGATGGTCGAGATAACGCTCTGTCTCGATACGCAGTCGATGACTTCCCCGTTTGATCTCTGCCATTCCCTCATCGTTCAACACTGTATCAACGTCATCGTCATCCACATATAGCTTAAAATCCACGACCGGGTTTGTTTTGATATTCAACAGACCGGGCAGCTCTATCAGCTCATAAGACAGATCATTCGTCCCACCCATCTTGATATCAAGCTCTTCATCAAGCGGGTAATAACCGGGGTGCCTGGCCCGCATGATATAGCGCCCCGGGAATACCAGCCAGGAATCCCATAATGATAGCGGCGGAGGAAAACCTTTCATCGTAATAGTTGCAGCTTGCGGTTCGACTTTTATGACCAGTGGTGTCACCATCAACAGGTATACTGCAGCCAGCAGCAGGAAACTGACAACAATGAGAATAATTCTGCGTCGACGTCTGCTACCGGATCCATGCTCTATATCCTCCGTGTGCACCGGCATAGCATCATTTTCAGAGGGTGAACGGGTCGGCGGCGGCTGCACTGGTGGACTCGGGTGATGCAGTTCCGACATCTTGAACACCTTGATAAGTACTTTGTCTCCCTGCACTTCCCAGCTCATGACAGAATCGCCTATCTGGATCCGGTCTCCAGATTTGAGCCAGGCAGAATCAGTCAGGCGTTCGTCATTATGGTAGAGACTGTCGTAGTTACCAGCTGGCTGAATGTATGCATGCCCCTGTGAAAGAGCTATATGGGCAAGCAGCTGGTCAGCTTCAAGCCCCGGAATAACGATGCCTGCAAGATCTTTTCCACCAACTGGCAACGGCAGTTCTTTTTCGCTGGCATGTCTCTGCCCACGCGCATCATTAATGAAATAGTCACGACTCAAATCGGCTCCCGGCAGCGTATCAGCAGAGACTGTGTTTTGGTTCCAGGTTGCAAAACGATGACCTTGCGCACGTCCCGGTAACCGGGACGGGATCCGGCCACTGTATACTGGCCAGGTCGTAGCGTGACCTGCTTTTCCAGAAATTTACCGAATCGTCCGACATGAAATATTGTTATGTCGGTTTCGTTATCTGAATGGAGATATAAATTAACTGGCAATGAGGCAAGCCTGACGGCCTCCTTCAAGCTGGCTATCTTTCTCGATAGATTTGGCTCGTTTGCAGGTAGATGTTTGTTCGATTCCAGCAGTTTACGCGCATTATCCAATGGTTCTTTTGAAGAAAGTCGTGTGCTATCAGACAGGTAATGGTCAAGCTGCGCGTGCAGCTGCATGCGCTTCTGCGCATGGGAAAGCCCACTACGGGCATAGGCAGCCCGTGCATCAAGCTCAATCGCTTTGCGATAATAATCAGCAGCAACTGACCAGTTTTCATTTTGTGCAGATTGCTCAGCCTTTTTGCGCAAGTTATTCAGCCTGGACTGATGCTGGGCAGCTGCAAGACGTCGCCGGGCATCTTTTACCGCAGGCTCATCGGGATAGATCCGCGCAGCGATCTCTATGGCTTGTTGAGCAATCTTTAGATTTCCGCTATCCAGACTATGCAATGCCTCGCCCATGGCTTCCTGAAAAGCGAGACTATCAAGCCTGGCATTGACCAGCTGAGAGCTCTTCTGTGCAGGTACATAAAGTGAATCGAGCTGCAATGCAGCTGCATAGGATCGGGCTGCAAGCTGCAAATTATTATCGGCCTCGGCGTGTTTTCCCTGTTGCATCAGCTTCAATACTTCATCCCTCACCGTGGCACGCGCAAGACCTAGCTGTGCATCGCGGCGCGCTTCTTGCTTGTCCGGCTGCATGGCGAGGACCCTTTCAAAAGCCTCAACAGCCTCATCCGTATCATTCTGCTGCAGAAGCTGCCAGCCACGCGCAAGGGTATCTGTCAGGCGCTTCATCCGGCTGGCCTGCAGATCAGACAACTGCTGGCTGGCATCTTCATAGGATAGTAAAGCAGCGTTGAATTGTCCTCGGCCATAATGATCATCCCCAGCAGCAGCTGCATCCATCGCCGCTTGCCAGGCTCCATTTGCCCACTGCTCAGCATTCGCTAGATCCGGCTGCGCGCGCAGGTGTAAAAATTTTTGCAGTGCCTGCTCGGCATCCTGACGCACAACACTGATTGCCAGTGGCGGCGGCTGCATGACATCAGCCGCGCCAGCGACTGTTGTGTCTTCATCTGCCAGCTGGTCGGCAACCATGTAGGGTAAAACAAACAGGACAACTAGTGTCAGGGCAACAATAAATCCAAGCAGTGCCCAGACCAGACGATGCAGGCCATTGCCACCTGCTGCAATGATTTTTGTTTCCGGTGCTTTAGAGCTGGCAGGAGTTACGCCAGGTGGTCTTAGATCATAATCCACTGAATCAGTTACCTGTATTGCTGGAGACGGGATCCAGGCCAGTTTCAGAAGCATAGATTTTTCTCATCAGCTCCCTCCATTGTTGATACTGCGCTTCAGCGGAACCCGTTAGTTCATGCTCCTCGCCGTCAACCTCGATGACCAGTGGTTTTGCCTCAATGCTGAACGACTCACCAAGCTCTTCAATGGCTGCCTGGTGGATAGTACTTTGCGCATTGGTGTCGATTCCCTGCTTAATTGAATAAAGTCCGCCAATAACCATAACATCTCGCATAGTTCCAGTTGGCACATTGTTATTGGAACCACCCAATGCTTCGATTGCAATTGCACCGAGGATAGCAGCAACTCCTAATGCCTTCTGGGTGTTGGCTTTTTTCTTGACCTCGCGTAAGGCAGCGGCTTCTATGCTGCGTGCCCGACGCCATTCCATATAAGGAAAAACCATCTCTCGATAGAAGTTGTCATAGTGGCCGTTAAGCGTATCAATCAGAAGATAGTCTCGCTCACGTACTAACTGAACACGACGGTAGGCAGGATCATCTTCAGCCGGCAACCTGAGCAGACTGTAACGACCTTTTTCATCCTTGATTAGATGACCAGCAAACGCATCCGCTACCATGTCAGCTGCAAAACGCATTTCGGCAATCTGCCGGATAGTGGTCCGTTCGTTATTCGCGAGTTTATTGCGGTACTGTGCCAGGTCATTGGCAATGGCATGATAAAGAGGTTCAAAGCTATCAGTGTTTGGACTCAGTTTCTGATAGCTCTCTGCAGTACCGCTGTATTCACGATTGAACCACTTGCGCCCAGTGGCATCAATTGCTGTAATCTCGATTACCAGCTTTTCCCCATCGGACTCCTTGATAGTGCCAGAAACAAGGACTTCTGCCCCTTCAGTATCACGCGGTACCACCCTTACTGCGCCCCAATATCCGGTTTTTTCCATCACACTGCGTAGGTGGACCGGCACATAACGAGCCTCAGCCTCGCGGATTTCCATCGATAATCCACGATTTTTGTTCTTGTCCTGTGCTAGTTCACCAGGCTTAAACTGCTCGATCCAGACATCAAGTAGCTGCTCCTCAGGCAGTTCCTGCTTTGCTTTCTGCAGAACTTCCTGCTGTTTGACAGTGCGCTCCCCGGCAGTTGTAGCACAGCCTGTCAGTAGAGCAAACAGAGCAAATATTACAAAAAGATTTCTACTAATAGTCATCTTCGGCCTCTAATGTATTGCCTCCCTGTAACGCCGATATTCATCCCACAGTTTCGCTCTTAGTTCAGGATCTGTTTCTTTTTCCGCTGCCTCGCGAATCTGTCGGGCGATAATATCGTCATCGCTGCCATCAGGAATATCTTCAGGAATACTGCCTTCGGTACCGGACGATGAGCTGGCGGGTGTACCCATTCCATTACTGGCGCTACGAGTGCCCTCATTGTCAGTCTCACCAGCTCGCTGACTCTGTTGACCGGCCTGTCCACCGTCACCTGTATTATCCAAAGTATTACCTGAGTCGTTCGCCTGATCTGCAGCATACGCACCTCCCGCCTTTGAACTGGCTGTGGTCTCAGTTTGTGGCGTGCGGGCCTTGATACGATCCTGTTCTCTCAACAGTCGTTCGTCGAACTCACCAAGGGAGCCATTGAGTTGATCCGTTAGTTGTTTCGTTTTTTGTGCTTCAGTTGCTTCTTCGATGATATCGATATTAGCCGGCGCTGGATTACTGGCAGACAATCGGTTACAGGGCAGGTCCGCTGGCAAAGGAGTACTGGAGATAGCTGCAAGCTTCTGGCAGTCATCAAACAGCTGATCACGAAGCTGGCTGATCCAGTCAGCAAAGTCTGCAACTTCTTCAGCACGCGGGTTGCCTCGACTTTTTAATGCCTCAAAATCATTTCTCGCCTGCACCAGGGAGGCATAATCAGCTCGCAGCTGCTGCAGTAATTCTTGTTCAGACAACGCAGCAGGACTTTGCCCGATATAAAATATCGGCAGCAGAATTAACAGAAATTTTGCCCTGCAATTGTTCATAATTAATAACTTTAACTCAAAAAAGATGAATAGTAACTGAATCATGGCTACTGAGTTTAAATACCCACTAATGCTGTTAGAATTAAACAGGCATAAATCTTGTTGGTGCACTGATACTAAGTATCAGTGGCTTGCCATGTTGCCTGTTCTATTCCTTTGTACGTTAAAAATGGTGGCAAGATCTATGGACTCGCCAATGGAATATGGACCTGATAGCTAAAATGATTCGTGGTGTCGTCGGGGATGCACTGTCAAAGGTCGCCAGCGATGATGCCTGGATCTTAGGTTTCCCTGAGCAGAAGTCGTTGAAGGTGGTAGAGCTGTCTACCGACAACAGACGGCTCAGCTACCATTTAGTGCTTATTCAATCAGATAAATAGTACTCAACGGTCGAGACCACTCTAATCCTTTTTATATGGGGATTGTTTTTGTCTCTGCCAGTGATACTGAATTGTCCCTGAGATGCTCGCTTGATCTTCCCTAGCCTACTCTTTGAGTCGTTGGCAAACTTTATTGCAACCTCCCTCGCTTTGGTTGTTGCCTGTTCGATCATTGACGGTTTAACCTCATTTAATCGGGTAAAAATATATTCAGGACGAGTTTCATAGCCACCACTGAAGACAATACCCTGTTTCCCCAGCTGTGCCAAACCCGCCATTACACGACGAACCTGCTCAATTTTTCTTGAATAAACGGTCACTATCTGTATAGCGGTATACCTGAACTCAGCAGGTCTTGAATTATTGTAGCTTTGAGCTGACTTGTCGGTAATCGCAGGGCTGGAAAGAGATACTTCAGCGCTATCAATACCATTTTTTTCAAGATATTTGCTGATCTTGTCTGTACTAGTCTCAATAGAACTATATAGTTCAGCCAGGTCATTATTGGCGACAGTAAACTGGATTGGCCATATCACAATATCGGCGGGATATTCCTTTTCAGCGAGACCTTTTACTGTCACTGTACGCTCGAATTCCCTGTAACTGATCGCCGCACTAGCAAGCAGCTTGCCTGCTGTGGCCAGGCCCAGAAAGATAAATAAACCCAGTATGAAGGCACTGGATTTATTATTTTTCATCACTCAATCCTATGTACTCAAAGAAAGCCTGTAGTGAGCGTTGTCGTCCAAGAAAAGCCTGTATTGAGTCATCAATCTCTCGCGATCCGCCTTTGGCGTAGATTTCATCACGCAGTCGTTTACCAATTTCTCTGTCCATCAGACCACCATCACTGCTTTTGAATACCGAGGCAAGATCGGCTGATATTGCTTCTGCCCAGGCGTATCCGTAGTAACCTGCATCATATCCACCACCCAGATGACCGAACGAGGCGACAAAGGCAGTGTCAGTGGGAGGATCGAGATAAACATCCGCCATTATGTCATTACTGACTTCAACAAAATTTTCGAAGTCTTGCCGTTCATTGCTCATGTGTAAATTAAGATCCAGCAGTCCAAAGGACAATTGACGACGATACCAGGTGCCTATGGTAGCAAGCCTGGCCTCTTCCATCTTGTTCAGTGTCTGTGCTGGGATTTTTTTGCTCGGGTCACGATAATCAACTGCAAACCGATCCAGTACTGATTTATCCCAAACCCAGTTTTCAAGCATCTGTGAGGGTGCCTCGACGAAATCCCTTGGCACCGAGGTACCTGAAAAAGAGGCATATTTAGCCTGCGTTAGAACGGAATGCAGGGCGTGGCCAAACTCATGAAACAGGGTTTCCACATCACTATGTTTGAGCAATGAGGGTTTGTCATCGGTAGGCGGTGGGAAGTTACAGATCAGGGCCACGACAGGTCGCTGATAGACGCCATCGTCGAGCAGCTTGCCAGTAGTCACACCAAACTGGGCAAAATGCCCATATTTGTTATCGCGCGGGAACAGGTCCATATAAATCAGCCCCAGAGGGGTACCTGAGTTTGCATCTGTCACCGCATAAAGACGCAAATCTTCGACCCATTTATAGCCCGGTTCACTCCTGTCGATTTTTAGACGGAATATTTCCTCAAAGATCCCGAACATACCGTTCAGCACACGATCAAGTTCAAAATAAACTTTTAATTTGTCGGTATCAACCTGATAACGTGTTTTCTTCAGTTTGTTCTTGTAATAGCGGATATCCCAAAGATTGATCACTGCGTCAGAGTTGCTGGTCTCTTCGGCTTTCAGCTTCTGCAGCAATGCCATTTCTGCCTGAAACTTGGGTTCCAGCCCCTTGACCAGGCGCTGTTCAAAATCGTAAGCGGTTTTGGCGCTTTTTGCCATTTTAGTCTCGATTCGATAATCAGCCCAACTGTCATAACCAAGCATTTCAGCAATCTGGGCACGAGTTTTTAGCATTTTGGAAAACAAGGGAACGTTTTTCTCCCTGGCCCGGTTCGAACGTAACGTAACCAGTTTTTTCCTTGTGTCCTCATTGCTTGCGTCCTGCATAACCGCGAGGTATTGCCAGGTGACATTTGCTTTTACTTCGTACGTTCCCCGTTCCGTTTTCAAATCCTTGTTATTGAGGAAATCCTCTGGCATGCCGGCCAGTTCCTCAGCGGTGAATTCAACAACAGCTTTCGCATCTGTAATATTTGTGGCGAACTCCAGGCTCATATTATTGAGTTCAGTCTTTAATGCTTTTAACTGCTCACGTTTATCTTTTGCTAATGCCATCCCGTTACGTCGATAATCGCGCAGGGTTTGTTTCAGCAGCATCGCATCTTCTCCCTGCAGTTCAGGCCCGGTTTCTGCATAAGCTGCTACCGTTTTATAGACATCCTCGCGGAATCCCGCAGCAACATACCAGGCCTGGATCTTCTTGCTCGTTTCCAGCGCCTTGTCACGCATCTCCTTATTCTGGTGGCTCTCTCTTATGACATCGATGCGATCACTGATATTGACGACTTCGTAAAAAGCACTATCCAGTGCAGCGATTGTATTTGAAAAATTACTGTCATCAACTGACAGGGCTGCAATAGCATCAAGCTTTTTATCAGCCTTTGCTATCGCTGTATCAACTGAAGAATCAATTTCCGCAGGAGTTTTCTCCCACACAGGTAATTCGAACAGGACCTTTGCCTTTGCTGCAGCGGGCCGGAAGGATGATAATGGTTTTAATGATGCAGCCGACTTTTGTTTGAATATATCTGATTGCCTGTCATGTGCCTGCACTTGAATACTGTCTGCTGTAGTTGATGATGCCTGTATCGCGCTAATCACTTCAGCTTTAGAGTGCTTCGCATCTTTATTCTCGCCTTTATCACAGGCAGTTAATAAAGAGGCAATTACAATAGCGGGGGTCAGTTTGTAAAATCGAACAAACAGTCCGGCACCTTTATGCATAAAACTGGTCATAACTCACTCACATTCGCAGGACAAAAGTTATATATGATGGATATCAATAGAGTGGATTTCCCGAAAGAAAGTTAGACAGGCCATACAATCATAGGTTGCTGGAAAGGTATCATTTTTTGTAATTATTATGAATAACTGGTCATGGTAATTTCATGCAGAATAAAATAATGCCAAAAAAAAGCCCCTGCTCCGAGGGGCTTTAATATGCAGTATTTAGAAATATTGACTCAACCAGCTCCTAGAATGGTACGTCATCATCGAAATCATCCGCTGGCGGTGTACTGCTCGATGGTGCCTGTCCAGGTATAGCGTTCGCTGTATTCTGTTGATCATTCCAGTCAGATGTCCCGCTACCAGCTGACCGACTACCCAGCATTTGCATGTCGTTTGCTACAATTTCAGTTGTATAACGGTCCTGTCCATCCTGTCCCTGCCATTTGCGGGTTTGCAGGCGCCCTTCAATATATACCTGGCTGCCCTTTTTAAGATATTCTCCGACGATTTCGGCCAGTCGGCTAAAAAAGACAACCCTGTGCCATTCTGTCTTTTCCTGTTTTTCTCCGGTTTGCCTATCCTTCCATGACTCTGTTGTAGCGATAGTCACATTCGCCATCGCACTACCGTTAGGTGAATAGCGGACTTCCGGGTCCTTACCCAGATTACCAACCAGAATTACCTTGTTTACGCCTCTTGCCATCGTTAACGCCTCCTTAAATTTTAAATTACAGGCTTCTTCTCCATGAAACCCGTCTACAGAATCAGTGAATCCACCATCAGTGCAGATAATATATTAATTGCCTGCAGCTGTCTCATACTTGTCAAGGGCATCGGAATCAAGCACTTCGGAATCTATTTTAAGATAAACCACACCATGTGGCGCCATGGTGATAACTTCTTCCACACCATCAATAGCAGACAATTCACTGACAATACTATTTTCCATTGACTCGAGCTCACTGAACCGCAATACGCGGGTATCCAGTAACCTGGGAGGGCTTGCTGGCAGCATAACTATTAGCCATAACAAAATAATACCTGCACACATCAGATATACTCCCTGTGTGCCAAATCTGCCTAACATGAGCCCGCCCAGGGCTCCGCCAAGAAAAGCACCAAAGAATTCTGCGCTATTGTAAATACCGATCGCTGCTCCTTTATTTCGTACCGGAGCGAGACGTGAAACCAGTGACGGTAGCAGTGCCTCCAGGGTATTAAAACCGGTAAACCAGATCACCATTCCGAGCAAAAACCAGATTGTTGAGTAGGCGCCAAAGGCAAACAACAGCTCACCGATCAGCAGCAGAACTATTCCGGTCAAAAAAATGTTCGGTATACGTTTTTTACGAGTGGTCATTATGACTAGCGGCGCCATTGCCAGAACAGACAGCAGAACCACCGGCAGGTAAATACCCCAGTGAGATTCGCGCTGGATCTGAAGAGACTCAACGAGGGTAAAAGGAACGGCGACAAAAAGAGCCGTCAATACCAGGTGCAGGCTGAAAATACCAAAATCGAGCCGCAACAGGTGGATGTCTTTCAGAATGACGGCGAACTGTTTTCGTAAACTCGACTCCCCGCCCAACGGGATATGACTGGCCACCGGTGTTGGTACGGCTTTATAAATCACAAAAATGGAAAAGATCGCAAGTATCGCTGTCAGCCAGAATATGCCCGCTACACCGATACTTCGATCCAGCACCGGCCCAAGCATTAATGCCATAAAGAAGGCCAGGCCTATGGTCATGCCTATCATCGCCATGGCTTTGGTCCGTTGTTCTTCCCTTGTCAGATCAGATGCGAGGGCTATAACTGCAGCGGCGATGGCACCGGTGCCCTGCAGAGCCCGTCCGATGATGACACCAGTTATGCTATCTGACATGGCTGCAACAACACTGCCGATGGCAAAAATCAGCAGACCTGCCGCTATCACGGGTTTTCGTCCAAATCTGTCTGACAACAAACCAAATGGGATCTGAAATATCGCCTGGGTTAGACCATAGGCCCCTATTGCCACGCCGGTCAGGAAAGCGGTATTACCCTGCAGCTGATCTGCATAGAGCGCGAATACAGGCAATATCAGGAACAGTCCCAGCATGCGCAGACCAAATACACCTGCAAGCGTAGCGACAGAGCGACGCTCTAATGATGTCATTGGGGTGCCTTTTCTAGTACTTCTTTTCATGCACTACTCGAAATCTATTTGCTGTTGATTCGTTGCTTAAAAAAGCGTCGATTTTACTCTTATCGAGGCGCTTATTCATTACGCAATATCAATAACATTCGAAATAAATCGTGAACGCGCCATGACGCATAGGAAGTCGAAGAGATCATGGTATTTGTAAAGATATTCATGACAATCCTGATCCCATACTGGTTCTGCCATCAGACCAGGCATCATGGTAATCACTTTGAAAACGTAATGCTTTTTGCCAATAACGGTGAATTGGACTTATATTAATGGTTTACCCGTAACCGACCAGGCTTGTTTGATTTTGTAATGAAAAATATCAGTATCCGCGGTGCACGCATGCATAACCTCGCGAATATTTCGCTGGACCTGCCGCGCAATAAACTCATCGTCATCACAGGGCTATCTGGCTCAGGTAAATCATCACTTGCCTTCGACACTATTTATGCAGAGGGGCAGCGACGATATGTAGAATCCCTGTCGGCCTATGCACGGCAATTCCTGTCGCTGATGGAAAAACCCGATGTCGACCATATCGAAGGGCTGTCACCTGCGATCAGCATCGAGCAGAAAAGCACCTCGCATAATCCCCGTTCCACGGTAGGCACGGTTACCGAAATCCACGATTACCTGCGCCTGCTGTTTGCGCGCATTGGCGAGCCACGATGCCCGCAGCATAACTTGCCGCTGAAAGCACAGACCATCAGCCAGATGGTTGACCAGGTCATGGCGATGGGAAAAGGCGAGCGCCTGCTGCTGCTTGCACCAGTCATACAGGAACGAAAAGGCCAGCATAGCCAGGTCATTGAGCAGTTGCGGACACGAGGCTTTATCCGTGCGCGTATAGATGGAGAGGTCGTTGAACTGGAATCATCACCTGAGCTTAAAAAGAACATCAAGCACACGATTGAAGCGGTAGTAGACCGCCTGGTCGTCAAGCAAGGAATTGAACAGCGGCTGGCTGAATCATTTGAAACTGCTCTGGAACTGAGTGATGGCCTGGTTCATGTGCTGACTCAACCGAGAGATGGGGCGGAACAACTACATGTTTTTTCAGCTCGCTATGCCTGTCCAAAATGTGGCTACAGCCTGTCCGAACTTGAACCGCGATTATTCTCATTCAATAATCCCGCTGGTGCCTGTCCTGCCTGTGATGGACTTGGGGTGCGACAGCTATTCGATGCGAACCGAATAATTCGTGATCCGTCATTGAGCCTGGCTGCCGGTGCCATTGCTGGCTGGGATCGACGCAATGGCTTCTATTTCAACCTGCTGACAAACCTGTCGAAGCATTATGGTTTCAGCATTGACACCGCATTCGAAGATCTGCCAAAGAAGGTACAAAAAGTCATTCTCGATGGTAGCGGCAATGAAAAGATAACCTTTTATTACAGGGGTATGCGCGGTCAAAGCCGTACCCATGCTTTCGAGGGTGTTATTCCAAACATGGAACGCCGTTACAAAGAGACAGAATCACATGCTGTTCGAGATGAGCTGGCACGCTACATATCAGTCCATGCCTGCGAAAAATGCGGGGGCAGTCGCCTGCGTGAAGAAGCACGCCACGTATTTATTGGAAATATGGCACTGCATGATATTTCTGCCCTGCCCATTGATCAGGCAGTCGACTACTTCAGGGAATTGAAACTTACTGGTTCGCGTGCCGAAATTGCCAGTCGAATCACGCAGGAAATCATGGAAAGGCTGGGCTTTCTGGCTAATGTCGGCCTTGGTTACCTTTCCCTGAGTCGTTCTGCAGAAACACTGTCTGGTGGTGAGGCCCAGCGCATACGTCTTGCATCACAGATTGGATCAGCACTGGTTGGTGTAATGTATGTACTAGATGAACCTTCAATCGGACTGCATCAGCGAGATAACTCCCGCCTGCTGGCAACGCTTGAGCAGCTGCGCGACCTCGGCAATACGATCATTGTTGTCGAACATGACGAAGAAGCAATACTCAGTGCGGATCATGTGCTGGATCTTGGCCCTGGTGCCGGCGTAAATGGTGGCCACATTGTTGCTGAAGGAACACCGGCACAAATTCTTAAAAACCCGGCTTCAGTGACAGGAAAATATCTATCTGGTGAACTCTCTATTGCTGTCCCTGCAACAAGAACTGTGCCCGATGATAAAAAACAACTGGTGATTCGAGGTGCATGCGGAAACAATCTACGCAATGTTGAAACTTCCCTCCCAGTCGGCCTGTTCACCTGTATCACAGGAGTTTCAGGGTCGGGCAAATCTACATTGATTAATGACACCCTTTACCCTGCGGTCGCCGTGCACCTGAATGGCAGCAGCCTGGAACCTGCTCCTCATGATGCTGTTGAAGGTCTGCAGCACTTCGACAAGGTCATTGATATCGACCAAAGCCCCATTGGCCGCACACCACGTTCAAATCCGGCGACCTATACCGGCCTTTTCACCCCGATACGTGAACTCTTTTCCAATACTCCCGAGGCACGTGCAAGAGGCTATAAACCCGGTAGATTCTCATTTAATGTCAAAGGTGGCAGGTGTGAAGCCTGTCATGGCGATGGCATGATCAAGGTGGAAATGCATTTCCTGCCAGATATCTATGTCCCCTGCGACAGCTGTAAAGGGGCACGCTACAACCGTGAAACCCTGGACATTACTTATAAGGGAAAAACGATTCAGGAAGTCCTGCAGATGAGTATTGACGAGGCTTCAGATTTCTTTCAGGCTGTCCCGGTGGTAAAACGCAAACTAGATACACTGATCGACGTTGGTTTAGGATATATCTGTCTCGGTCAGAGTGCTATCACGCTCTCAGGAGGCGAAGCCCAGCGTATCAAACTGTCTCGTGAATTGTCGAAGCGCGGTACAGGAAAAACACTTTATATCCTTGATGAACCAACAACAGGATTACATTTTCAGGATATTGAATTGCTGCTATCAGTTCTGCATCGACTGCGTGATCAGGGCAATACCATAATCGTGATCGAGCATAATCTTGACGTGATCAAAACCGCTGACTGGATTGTCGATCTTGGGCCCGAAGGGGGGGCTGGAGGTGGTATGGTTATTGCTGCCGGCACACCGGAACAGATAAGCGAAGTAAAGGAATCCTATACCGGTGCATATCTGAAACCATTGCTGCAAAGGGCAAAATCTCAATCGGCTGCGTGAATGATACCCGGCAAACGGTATTGTTGAGATAGTTAAATTTCTATTAGATAAATCAACATCGCTAAAATCACGCTAATGACAATCATGCTTGCTATCGAATAGCTATATTGTACCCGCAGCCATTGCACCTTTATTTACCCCTGCTAGTGGCGGAAAGAAGGCGCCTGAAATTAACAGAAGTGACTATTACTGGCTTTTGCTACGATACGGGCTTCACCGTCAAAATTGCTACCAACCTTGTATTGTATATAGCAATTACAATCTGGGCGTCAGTCACATAGTCTCGATTTGCATATAATCAGGCTATATGAAATGAATCACCACGCTGCAGCCCGAGAGTGTCTTTTGCACTACCCTGATTGACAGCAATCTCCAGCAGGCCATTGGCATTTTCGTACCAGAAACCCTGCCCGGCAGAGACATCTGAAAAAACTCTCGCATTGTCCAGCTTATGGTCTTTGATAACTATAATGGAATCAGTGCTTACTGAGCTGCTGCGCAGGCCGGTAATAGCATTTCCATAGTGATCGAAAAAGATAATCTCATTAAGTTCTGCTGGAAATGCCAGTGCTGAATCGAGGGCAGGATGTATTTTTAGAACTGCTGGGTCATTAGATTCAGATAGCAGGCAGGCAGCGGGAGCATAGACATCACGAGCATGAAAACTGTTGCTGACCTGACCAGGCCAGCGAAAGTGATACTTACTGAAACTATGGGCATGCTGTTGAAGAACATCAAACAGGCCATTATCTGGGCCGATGTACCAGTGTTCGTCAGCTTTACAGACGGCATGTGGACGTTCACTGCCAACGCCCGGGTCAACGACACAGATTATAATGCTGGTCGGTGGTAAATAGCGGGTATAGGCAGGAAGGAGATATGATGCTGCACAAATATCCTGTGCCGGTAAGGTATGGCACAGGTCGATGACCCTGGTGTCAGGCAAAGCCGAATTGATTAGGGCATGCATCTGCCCCACATACAGGCCATCAAGGCCAAAATCAGTAAATAGAGCAATCATCAATATTGCGGTCAGTTGTTGACCAGCCTAGCGAAGTGACAACCCTGACAATAATGAGGTAGACCTTTCTATTGCTTTAGTTCAGGCAGCTGTTTCCATGTCACCACTGGTCTTTCTAATCAATGGATAGAGTTTTTCTGTCTCATCCTGAATTCGCTGCAGAATCATTTCGAACATACCCTCTGTTTCCGACAGAAAACGCTCATGATCTCCAATAAGTAGCTCATCAGGACGTCGGTGCGGACACCACTGGCGGGTATAGGCATTAATGAGCTTTTTTATTTCCTGTGAACCTGACATGAAATTATTTACCAGGTTGCGGACTTCAGTATCTGAATGATTAAGTAAATCTCCATACAGATTCTTATCTACCAGATCTATATGAGCATTAACCTTGTCTACGTAGCGATGAAAAAGCTCACAGCATGCATTTGTATCGCACATCGAACGTTCCTTGAACAGATATAGAAGCACGTTGGAAAGTTCAGTAATTGAGTCATTCTGAGCATTTAGTTCGTCATATGTGATCATTGACTACCTCCCTGGAAGCAAAAAAAGAAAAACCATAAAAATTATAGTGGCATGATTTCAGAGTATTCACATAGACAAGCGCTGTCAACTAGAACGATGACAAAAAAAATGCCATGCACTGAATCAGTGCATGGCATTTCTATGATTCTTCTATTACTGACTGTTTTTAGTCGCTGGATGCTTCGTCAATATCTGCGTCCACTTTTTCACGTGACACCATCTGTACGATAGCCATCGGAGCTTTGTCACCCGCTCGGTAGCCACACTTTAAAATTCGCAGGTAGCCGCCGGGTCGATCTTTGTAATGGACACCAAGATCATCAAACAGTTTGCTGACCATTTCACGATCACGCAGGCGTGAAAATGCCAGTCGTCGATTGGAAACGCTTGGGGTTTTAGCCATTGTAATCAAAGGCTCGGCATGACGACGCAGTTCCTTCGCCTTCGGCAATGTTGTGCGAATTTCTTCGTGACGAAGTAGTGATACTGTCATGTTTTTGAACAAGGCCTTGCGATGCGCACTGGTTCTGTTCAGTTTTCTGCCGCTTTTACGATGTCTCATATGCTGAAACCTCTACAGTCCTGAAGCGGCATTTTCATCACTGCTTTGAATCAGTGATGCAGGTGGCCATACTTCTAGTTTGGTGCCAAGAGAGAGTCCATTCTGGGCAAGAACGTCTTTTATCTCTGTCAATGATTTCTTACCAAGATTAGGTGTCTTAAGCAGCTCACTTTCATCGCGCTGAACCAGGTCACCTATATAGAAAATATTTTCTGCCTTGAGACAATTTGCAGAACGCACAGTCAGCTCCAGATCATCTACCGGACGCAGTAAAATAGGATCGATAGGCGGTTCTTCTGGAGCTTCCGGTGGAGCCGGTTCTACTTTCAAATCGACAAAAACCTGGATCTGTTCAAAGAGGATGGTTGCTGCCATCCGAATGGCCTTTTCCGGATCAATGGTACCATCGGTTTCGAGGGTGAAAATCAACTTATCAAGATCAGTACGTTGTTCTACACGGGCAGCTTCAACATCATAGGAAACCTGACGAACTGGACTATACGAAGCATCAAGTTTGATCACGCCAATACTGCTGGTTTCCTCATCATTCTTTCTTGAGACAGCGGTATGATAGCCTCTACCCTGTGTCACACCTATTTCCATCTCCAGTTCAACTTTCTTGCTGATATGTGCGATGACAAGATCCGGATTAGCAATCAGCACATCATGTTCAGTGGCAAGATCGCCAGCTGTTAAGTCGCCAGGGCCCATTTTCTTTACGTGTAGAGTTGCGCTTTCCCTGCCCTCTAGTGAAAGGGCAACACTCTTGAGATTCATCAGAATCTCAAGTACATCTTGCTGCACACCCTCGATGTTGTCATATTCGTGATCAACACCGGTAATTTTTACTTCGGATATCGCATAGCCTGTGATAGATGACAGCAGTATACGACGCAGGGCTGTGCCCAGAGTAAAACCGAATCCGCGTTCAAGCGGTTCAATAGCCACACGTGCATGGTTGTCATCTATCTTTGTGACATCAACAAAACGCGGCTTCAGAAAATCTGTTGGTGAATCTGACATTGCTATCCCTCTTTAGATAGTCTGAGACTTTATTACTTAGAATATAATGCGATAACGAGAGACTCGTCGATCTCACCTGGCAGTTCACTGCGATCAGGTGCAGAACGATAAACCCCTTTCATTGCCTTGAAATCAACATCCAGCCAATCGGCAACACCGCGTTGTTCAGCGGCTTCCATTGCAGCTGAGACTCGAATTTGCTGTTTAGCGGCGTCAGTGACGGTGATTTCATCACTAGGGCGAACCTGATACGACGGAATGTTCAGGCGTTTACCATTTACTAGTATGCTGTTATGGCGTAACAGTTGACGTGACTCTGCCCTGGAACTACCGAATCCCATACGATAAACAACATTATCTAGACGGCCCTCCAGTAGTCTCAACAGGTTATCACCTGTGGAGCCCTTGATCCGGTCTGCTTCCTTATAATAATCAAGAAACTGATTCTCCATCACACCATATATGCGACGAAGTTTTTGTTTTTCCCTTAGCTGGAGCCCGTAGTCCGAGACACGTGTACGACGCTGACCATGCTGTCCAGGAGGATAGGCACGCTTCTCAACTGCACATTTATCTGTAAAGCAACGCTCGCCCTTCAGGTAAAGCTTGCCACCTTCGCGACGGCATAAACGACAGACTGATCCGATATATCTTGCCACTGTTAAATCTCCGGCTGATTAGACGCGGCGCCGTTTTGGCGGGCGGCAACCATTATGTGGGATAGGTGTAACATCCGAGATATTACTGATCTCGAATCCTACAGAATTTAGTGCACGCACAGCTGAGTCGCGACCCGGGCCAGGACCTTTGACGCGAACTTCCAGGTGCTTAACACCCATGTCTCTGGCATCTTTACCAGCATGTTCTGCGGCAACCTGGGCGGCAAAAGGTGTACTCTTTCTTGAACCCCTGAATCCAGAACCACCGGCTGTTTTCCAGCACAGGGCATTTCCCTGTCTATCGGTAATAGTGATAATGGTGTTATTAAAGGTTGCATGAATGTGTGCAATGCCCTCTGAGACATTCTTCTTTACACGCTTCTTTCCTTTAGAACTTGATACTGATTTAGCCATATTTTACTCTGTGTGCCTGATTTCTTAACGTGAATCTTACTTGCGAATTGGTCTTGTTGGACCTTTACGAGTACGTGCATTAGTTTTGGTACGCTGACCACGCAACGGCAGTCCACGACGATGCCTGATTCCTCGATAGCAGCCCATATCCATCAGGCGCTTGATATTCATTGTTGTTTCACGACGCAAATCACCTTCCACATTGATTTTTGAGACTTCGATACGCAATTGTTCCGCATCTGCATCACTTAAATCACTGCACTTGGTATCTGGTTTTACACCTGCAGCGTCGCATATCTGGCGTGCGCGTGTATTTCCTATGCCGTAGATTGACGTAAGTCCAATCACAACATGTTTATAATTTGGTAGATTTATCCCTGCTATACGTGCCATTTAAGGCTCTCCACTATGGATTCGTGCAAATTTGAAAAGCGCGTAAGGATACTGCCCTTTACACACAAAATCAATCGTTTGTTAGATATAAAGCACTACGTTACCGGTTCCCCACCCAGGTTACCGGTGCAGTACAAGCTTTATTCAATTAAATATTAACCCTGACGCTGTTTGTGGCGTGGGTCTTTACAGATCACGCGCACCACACCCTTGCGAATAATAATTTTGCAATTTCTGCAGCGTTTCTTTACTGATGCTTGAACTTTCATTCTCTTTTACCTCAACGACCAAACCCAAGACCACTGCCGGACAGGTTCGTCTTTTTCAGCAGACTCTCATACTGACGTGACATCAGATGAGACTGAATCTGCGATATGAAATCCATTATAACAACCACGATAATCAGTAATGATGTACCGCCAAAGTAAAATGGAACATTCCATTTAACAATCAGAAACTCAGGCACCAGACAGACAAAAGTAATATAGGCGGCACCAACCAGGGTTAATCTGGATACAACACCGTCAATATAATTCGCCGTTTGATTACCGGGACGTATGCCCGGTACAAAGGCACCTGATTTCTTCAGGTTCTCTGCCGTTTCCTGCGGATTAAATGTCAATGCCGTATAGAAAAAACAGAAAAATACTATCAGGCCCGCATAAATCATCACGTATAAAGGCTGGCCTGGCGACAATGTAGTTGACAGGTCACGTAACCAGCGCATGCCCTCTGCCTGACCAAACCAGCTACCCAGGCTTGCAGGGAAGAGGATGATACTTGAGGCAAATATAGGTGGTATTACGCCAGCCATATTAACTTTCAGTGGTAAATGACTACTTTGGCCGGCATACATTTTTCGGCCGCGCTGGCGCTGTGCATAGTTTACTGTTATTCGTCTCTGGCCACGTTCCATAAAAACAACAAAGGCAGTAATTACCAGTGCACCTACTAGCAGCAGCAACACCCCAATTGGTGAAAAAGTACCTGTGCGCGCCAGCTCCAGGGTGCCGCCCAGGGCCGACGGCAGGCCAGCCACAATACCAGCAAAAATGATCAGAGAGATGCCGTTACCAATGCCTCTTTCAGTTACCTGTTCACCTAGCCAGACCAGGAACATGGTACCTGAAACTAATGTGATGACAGTAGTTATCTTGAAACCAAGCCCTGCGGCGATCACAACATTCATGCCGCCTGCAGTTTGTGATTCCAGTGCTATGGCAATACCCAGCGCCTGGAATGTAGCCAGCACAACGGTGCCATAACGGGTGTATTGCGTAATTTTACGGCGACCACTCTCACCTTCTTTCTTCAGTTGCTCAAGCGTCGGGATCACCGCTGTCATCATCTGCATGATAATTGATGACGAAATATAAGGCATCACGCCAAGTGCAAACAGAGACAAACGGCTCAGTGCGCCACCAGAAAACATGTTGAACACATCAACGATCGAGCCCTTGGTCTGAGCAAAAAGTGCTGCCAGTGCCTCGGCATTAATACCGGGAACCGGAATATGCGCACCTAGGCGAAATATTATCAGCGCACCGATAACGAAAAATATGCGCTGTTTCAGTTCGGTCAGGCCGCCAGAGCCACCGCTGGTTGGAGTACCTGCCTTTGCCATTATTCTACTTTTCCGCCAGCCTTTTCAATTGCTTCTCTGGCACCCTTAGTTACCGCAATCCCTTTCAACGTGACAGCTTTTTCAACAGGGCCAGATAGCATCACCTTGGCACGAGTAATTCGAGTATTAATCAGACCGGCATTACGTAGCGCAGCCAAATCAATGACATCGTCCGTTATTTTACCCAGTTCATGGGTGCGAATTTCAGCTGTAGTAAGTGACATGGCAGAACGGAAACCACGTTTTGGCAGGCGGCGTTGTAGTGGCATTTGACCACCTTCAAAGCCAACCTTGTGATAACCACCGGATCGTGCTTTTTGCCCTTTATGACCACGAGCAGAAGTCTTGCCCCAGCCGGATCCAATACCACGACCTACACGTTTTGATTCTTTATTTGAACCGGCAGCTGGCCGGATTGCATTCAAACGCATGATTACACCTGTTCCCATTCAAGCAGATAACTGACCTTATTAATCATGCCGCGCACTGCCGGAGTATCTTCTACTTCTACGGTGTGGTGCATACGGCGTAAACCGAGTCCTTTTACACAGGCCATATGTTTGCTACCACGGCCATACATGCTCTTGACGAGCTTTACTTTCAGCATTTTCTTGTCAGCCATAATGATGCTCCAGAATCAATTAGTCGCGCAGGTCTTCGACTTTCAGACCACGCTTTGCGGCAACATGTGCAGGACTACTGATACTTTGCAGACCTTTCATCGTTGCCCGTACTACATTTACCGGGTTCGTAGAGCCAATACATTTAGCCAGTACATTACGTACACCAGCCGCTTCAAAGACTGCACGCATGCTGCCACCAGCAATAATTCCGGTGCCTTCTGATCCTGGACGCATGATGACTTTAGAAGCGCTAAAGATAGTTTCACTCGGATAGAAAAGAGTGCCTTTATCAAGGTCTATTGAAATCATTGATTTACGGGCTTCTTCCAGTGCCTTCTGAACAGCTACCGGCACTTCACGAGCCTTGCCTCGACCCATTCCGACTTTCCCGTTTCCATCACCCACAACTACCAGTGCTGAAAAACCAAAGATACGTCCGCCCTTTACAACTTTTGCAACTCGGCGGACACTGATCAGCTTTTCAATTAAATTGTCGCGCTTTTCGTTTGACATACGGCGTGCAGCCATAATCGACTCCTAGAATTCCAATCCATTTTCACGAGCTGCCTCGGCCAGAGCCTTGACGCGTCCGTGATACCTGAAACCGGAGCGATCAAATGCTACGGTCTTGATTCCAGCTTCAACAGCCTTTTCAGCAATACGCTTGCCGACAGCTGATGCTGCTGCGATATTTCCACCATTTCCAAGCTCTTTACGTATTTCAACCTCTACGGTTGAAGCGCTGGCCATAACTTTACCAGTCTCAGCCTGAACCACCTGAGCGTAGATATGTCTTGGAGTACGGTGAATACTTAACCTGTCTGCTCCCAGTCGAGCGATCTTTGATCTGCTCTTGGTTGCTCGACGCATACGTGATGATTTTTTACTCATTTCTTGACCTACCGGTTATTTCTTTTTGGCCTGCTTACGAGCTACATACTCATCAGTGTAACGAACACCTTTGCCTTTGTATGGCTCTGGTGGACGATATTGACGAATTTCTGCGGCTACCTGGCCTACTTTCTGCTTGTCAGCACCTTTAATTACGAGCTCTGTCTGACTAGGTGCTTCAATGTTAATTCCATCAGGAATAGGATAAACAACCGGATGAGAAAAACCGAGGCTAAGGTTTAGGTTTTTTCCCTGTACCTGGGCACGATAACCCACACCGATGATCGTTAATTTCTTTTCGAATCCTGTCGTCACACCATTAACAAGGTTTGATAATAGCGCACGTGTCGTGCCTGACAGCGCACGAGCCTGCATAGACTCATCATTTGCTGCGACCTTCAAAATTCCATCTTCCTGTTCGACGCTTACCAGAGGATGCTTATTCATCGTCAATTCTCCTAACGGGCCTTTTGCGACAATCATATTATCCTTGATTGTGACTTCAGTACCACCCGGCAATGAAACAGGATTTTTAGCTACTCGTGACATGATTCACCTATATTAAGCAACGTAACAGATCACTTCACCACCAACACCAGCCTTGCGGGCATTGCGATCGGTCATGATACCTTTAGAAGTTGATATGATAGTGATGCCAAGACCTTTATTGACGGTCGGGATATCATCTTTGCCAGTATATACCCGACAACCGGGTTTACTGACACGTTTGATCATCTCAATAACAGGGCTGCCCTGATAATATTTCAGTGTCAGCTCAAGAGAAGTGAAACCATTGTCATTTTTCACTTCAGAAACCGACTCTATATAGCCTTCTGCCTTGAGCACTTCAGCAATGGCCTTCTTGGTGCCCGATGCAGGGATGGTTACCGTGTTCATCTCGGCGTGATGGGCATTGCGAATACGTGTCAGCATATCGGCAATTGGGTCACTCATACTCATGTTCGTATCATCTCAGTGTCGTTGAATCTGATGTATCTTTAATTAATAAATTATCGCTTTACCAGCTGGCCCGAACTACACCAGGAGCTTCACCACGGTTAACCACTTCACGTAATTTATTACGAGAGAGTCCAAACTTACGATAGTAACCATGAGGACGACCGGTCATGCTGCAGCGATTGCGCTGACGTGATTTACTCGAGTCACGAGGCAGTTTCTGCAAGGCGTATACTGCAGCCATTGCTTCTTCAGCAGAGACCTCCGGGTCGATAATTTTCGCTTTCAGAGCAGCCCTTTTTGCAAGCAGCCTGTCCGCAGAAGCTCTGCGACGCTTTTCACGTGCTATCATTGATTTTTTAGCCATAATTAACCTTTAAGCCTTTATAGGGAAATTGAACCCCATTAACAATGCGCGTGCCTGTTCGTCATTGGCCGCGCTGGTAGTAATCGTAATATCCAGACCTCGGATAGTATCAACCTTTTCGTAATCGATTTCCGGAAACACAATTTGTTCTTTCAAACCCAGTGAATAATTTCCCCGGCCATCGAATGACTTCGCTGGAAGACCGCGAAAGTCCCTGATACGAGGGATTGCAATAGTTACCAGTCTGTCGAGAAACTCATACATGCGTTCTCTACGAAGAGTGACTTTGCAACCAATCGGCCAACCATCACGGATCTTGAAACCGGCGATAGATTTACGCGCATAAGTGACAACCGGCTTCTGTCCGCTGATCTTTTCCATGTCACTAGTAGCAAATTCGATAACCTTTTTATTTGCCACTGCATCACCTACTCCCATATTGAGAGTGATCTTGGTGATCCTGGGTATTTGCATGACATTATCAAGAGCAAGCTCTTTCATTAATGCCGGAGCAATTGTTTCTTTGTAATATTCTTCCAAACGAGCCATGTCGATAACCTGCTATTTATACGTCGACCATTTCGCCAGATGTTTTATACACTCTGACTTTCTTACCATCTTCAAGGACCTTGATACCAACTCGAGAGGCCTTGCCTGTCGCTTCATCAAACAAGGAGACATTGGAAATATCCATTGCCGCTTCCTGTTCAACTATGCCACCTGTTTCACCAGCCTGTGGATTTGGACGAACGTGTTTCTTTACGATATTAATGCCATCTACCATCACTCGACCATTTTCAAGTACACGCAAAACGTTGCCACGCTTTCCCTTGTCCTTACCGGCTATTACGATAACGTCATCACCTTTCTTAATTTTATTCATTATCTGTATCCCTCAGAGAACTTCAGGTGCCAGTGAAATAATCTTCATGAACTGGGCTGTGCGCAATTCACGTGTAACCGGCCCAAATATTCGTGTGCCAACAGGCTGTAACTGAGTATTCAGCAGTACTGCTGCATTGCCGTCAAAACGAATCGATGAACCATCGTTCCGGCGCACACCTTTCTTGGTCCGTACAATAACGGCATTATAGACATCACCTTTTTTTACACGGCCATTTGGTATGGCCTCCTTGATACTGATCTTGATTACATCACCAATACCGGCGTAGCGGCGCTTGGATCCGCCAAGCACCTTGATGCACATGACCTTCCTGGCGCCACTGTTATCAGCAACATCAAGTTCGCTTTGCATCTGGATCATTACCCTGAACTCCTGATATGTTTCATTTCTATTAAGTCAATCGCCGTAATTGCAGTTAGTTCGCGCGACTTACCACCTCAATAACACGCCAGCTTTTACTTTTCGACATCGGTCGACATTCTTCAATCTGCACAGTATCGCCTTCATTGCATTCGTTAGATTCGTCGTGTGCATGTAGCTTGGTTGATTTCCGAATGTATTTTTTATACAGCGGATGCTTTTCCTGACGCTCTACCAGAACCGTGACGGTTTTATCCATCTTGTTACTGATGACTATTCCACTTGTTGAACGTGCAATTTTTTCCTGTTCGCTCATGCGTCGCCTCTATGTTTCTCATTCATAATAGTTTTTACACGAGCAATCGAACGCTTAGCATCTCTCAAAGCTGCATGGTTACCCTGCTGTCCAGTTGCAATCTGCATGCGTAGTGTAAATTTCTGCTCTAGTAATTCATCGAGCTTTGCCTGCAGCGCTTTACTATCAAGTGCTCTTATATCATTGACTTTCATTTAGCCCACCTGTCTTGATACAAAGACTGTTTTGACTGGTAATTTGGCTCCAGCAAGACGAAATGCTTCACGAGCAATCTCTTCTGAGACCCCTTCCATTTCATAAAGGACGTGGCCCGGCTTTATTAGCGAAACCCAGTATTCCGGGTTTCCTTTACCTTTACCCATTCTTACTTCAAGAGGCTTTTTTGAAATTGGCTTATCCGGGAATATGCGTATCCATACTCGACCACCACGTTTAATATGACGTGTCATTGCGCGGCGTGCAGCTTCGATCTGTCTGGCAGTTACGCGGCCTCGCTCTACTGATTTCAGACCATATTCACCAAAACTTACTTTGTTTCCACGAGATGCCAGGCCGCGATTACGACCTTTATGCATCTTACGAAATTTAGTTCTCTTGGGTTGCAGCATAGTTCTATTTCTCCATCAGGCCCCAGTAGCAACCTTGACATTGCTGTCACCTTCATCAGCATCACGGACTTCACCTTTGAAAATCCAGACTTTGATGCCGATAATTCCATACGTTGTCAATGCTTCAGCAGTTCCATAATCGATATCAGCACGAAGTGTATGCAAAGGAACACGACCATCTCTTACCCATTCTGTGCGAGCAATTTCTGCACCGTTCAAGCGTCCCGAAATCATGATCTTGATACCTTCTGCACCAAGACGCATGGTGTTCTGCATTGAGCGCTTCATTGCACGCCTGAACATTACTCGCTTTTCAAGCTGCTGAGCAATATTTTCAGCTACTAACTTGGCATCCATTTCAGGTTTGCGTATTTCCTCAACGCCAATCTGTACTGGCATATCAACCATCTTGCCAAGTTCCTTACGCAGACGATCAATATCTTCACCCTTTTTACCGATAACGATACCTGGGCGCGCAGTGTACAGCGTGATGTTCATATTCTGCGAAGGCCGCTCGATAACTATCTTGCTGATCGCGGCATTCTTCAGTCGTTTTTCGAGATATGCACGGACCTTCATGTCCGTAGTCAAAAAATCGGCGTACTGCCGCTTGTTACCGTACCATTTAGCTGTCCAGTCCTTGACGATGCCAAGTCTGAAACCAATTGGTTGGACTTTCTGGCCCATTTACTTACTCCCCTGTTTTTCACCCACCTTGATGGTGATGTGACTGGTTCGTTTCAGAATTCTTGCTGCACGGCCCTTGGCGCGGGCACGTATACGTTTTAGCGTTGGCCCGCCATCGATAAAGGCAGTGGTTACAAATAGCTCATCAATATCGGCACCATCATTATGTTCAGCATTTGCTATTGCGGAGTTCAGGACTTTCTTGATTGTTGCAGCACCTGATTTTGTGCTGTACTCCAGAATTTCCAGCGCACGCTCAACCTGCAGGCCACGAATCTGGTCTGCCACCAGACGCAGTTTCTGCGGTGAGGTTCTTACATATTTTAATACAGCTTGCGTTTCCATTACTGCGATACCGTGATTAGTTTAACTTTCATCGTTTAACTTTCTTATCAGCCATATGTCCACGAAAGGTGCGCGTTGCCGCAAATTCACCCAGCTTGTGGCCGACCATGTTTTCCGAAATAAGAACTGGAACATGTTGACGACCGTTATGTACTGCAATTGTCAGACCAACAAACTCAGGCATTATCATCGAACGCCTGGACCAGGTTTTAATCGGTTTACGATTGTTTTCACTGACAGCTTTTTCAGCCTTGGCCATCAAGTGATGATCAACAAATGGACCTTTTTTAATCGAACGTGGCATAAATGCTACTCCTGCTTACTTCCTGCGACGACGGATAATCATATTATCCGTACGCTTGTTATTACGTGTACGGTAACCCTTGGTCGGCACACCCCATGGCGATACTGGATGGCGGCCACCCGATGTACGCCCTTCACCACCACCATGTGGATGATCAACCGGGTTCATTGCGACACCACGGACAGTAGGACGAATACCACGCCAGCGCTTTGCTCCGGCTTTACCAAGCTTACGCAACGAATGCTCTGAATTTCCGACTTCACCAATAGTGGCACGACAATCAAGATGTACCTTTCTCATTTCACCGGAACGCAATCGAAGCTGCGCATAATCGCCGTCACGACCAACAAACTGGATAACACTACCGGCAGCTCGGCCAATCTGAGCACCTTTCTTTGGCTTTAGTTCTACACAATGTACCGTTGTGCCCACCGGAATATTGCGCAGCGCTAAAGCATTGCCGGCAGAAATAGGCGCTTCAGCTCCGGACATTATGCTATCACCGGCCTTCAGACCTTTCGGTGCAATGATATAGCGACGTTCACCATCTGCATACAATGCCAGTGCAATATGTGAACTACGGTTTGGATCGTATTCAATACGCTCAATTTTTGCTGGAATGCCGTCCTTGTTGCGCTTAAAGTCAATCACACGATAATGCCGCTTATGGCCACCGCCACGATGCCTTACCGTGATGCGGCCTTTGTTGTTACGACCATTAATGGTATTTTTCTTTTCTACCAGACCGGCAAATGGCTTGCCTGTGTGCAGACCTGCAGTCTTGACACTGACCTGCCCACGGCGTCCAGGTGACGTTGGTTTTGATTTGATAAGAGCCATTACTATTTATCCTGAGCCTGTCTATCCTGCATCAGCCAGGAAATCAATGTCCTGGCCCTGTTTCAATCTGATATATGCCTTCTTCCAGTCTTTACGTTTTCCCGCAATACGACCAAAATTTTTCTTCTTGCCTTTCTGGCGCACAACCTTCACCGACTCGACTTCGACAGAAAACAGTTTCTCTATCGCACGACGAATTTGCGGCTTGCTGGCGTCGATTGCAACCTTGAAGACAACCTGGCTGGCGCTGTCTGCCAGCTGGGTGCTCTTTTCTGACACGTGTGGCGCCAGAATGATGTTATACAGCGCAGAATCACTCATACCAGTACTTCCTCAAGTTTACTTGCTGCATCAGCAGTTATAATGACATTGGCATGCTTGAGCAGACTGTAAGGATTCAAACCGGTCAGATCCGTCACATCGACATTCCTGATATTGCGTGTACTAAGGATCAGTGCTTCTGATGGAGTGTCACTGACGATTAATACATCTGCCTTACCCATGGCCTTCAATTGGTCGGCAACTGCTTTCGTTTTGACTTCAGCAACGTCCATAGAGTCCACAACCGTCATGCGATCTGTCCGCATCAGTTCAGAAACAATTGAACGCATTCCTGCCTTGTACATTTTCTTGTTCACTTTCTGCGCAAAATTTGCATTGCATGCTGGAAAGATCTTTCCACCACCACGCCAGATTGGGCTGCGAATAGTACCAGCACGAGCTCGCCCTGTTCCTTTCTGACGAAAGGGCTTTGCACCTCCGCCGGCAACTGCTGCACGGTTTTTCTGAGCACGTGTGCCACTTCGGGCGCCTGCCTGATAGGCAGTGACTACCTGGTGAATCAACGCTTCGTTATAGCTGGCGTCAAATGCGGCATCTGCCAGATCGAGCTTCTTGCCGCTGTCTGCACCGTCACTTTTCAAAACTGAAACTTGCACCATTATTTCCTCAAACCCTGGTTATTACTTTTAATCTATGATTTCTTTACTGCCGGACGGATAATGACATCAGCGCCTCTGGAACCCGGTACGGATCCTTTCAGAAGAATCATGTTGCGCTCTTCATCCACCCGAACCACTTCAAGATTTTGCTGAGTTTTAGTCACATTACCCATTTGTCCAGCCATTTTCTTACCACGGAACACTTTGCCCGGAGACTGATTCTGACCCGTTGAGCCTGGTGCACGATGAGAAATTGAACAACCATGAGTAGCGCGTCCGCCACCAAATCCATGACGTTTCATTACACCGGCATAACCTTTACCCTTACTGGTAGCCGTGACATCAACAAATCGGGTATCGTTAAAGATCTCGACACCAACCTCAGAACCAGCAGATAATTCTGCAATCTGCTCATCAGTTGTCTGAAACTCTTTAACTACACGGCCCGGCTCAACACCAGCTTTGGCAAAATGCCCGACCATAGCCTTTGTTACTCTGCCAGGGCGACGGTTACCAGCAGTCATTTGTACTGCGGTATAACCATCAGTATCGATATTCCTGACCTGGGCAATACGATTCGGTGTAACTTCAAGCACGGTAACAGGGGTAGATTCACCACCGTCACCAAATACACGGGTCATACCGACTTTGCGCCCTACTAGTCCAATTGCCATTACATTAACTCCAATTCGTCCGCTTCAAACTCAACTAAGTTTGATTTCGACATCAACGCCAGCTGCAAGATCCAGCTTCATCAACGCGTCTACAGTTTTTTCAGTCGGGTCTACGATATCCATAATGCGTTTGTGCGTACGGATTTCATACTGGTCCCGAGCCTTCTTGTTGACATGAGGTGAACTCAACAGTGTGAATCGTTCAATCCTTGTAGGTAAAGGTATAGGGCCTTTTACTATGGCGCCTGTACGTTTAGCCGTATCAACAATTTCAGATGCGGAGCGATCAATCATACGATGATCGAAGGCCTTTAGCTTGATTCTGATTTTCTGGTTTTCCATGATCACTCAATAATCTTAGATACAACGCCGGCGCCAACAGTACGCCCACCTTCACGCACCGCAAAGCGCAGACCTTCGTCCATCGCGATCGGCGCAATCAGGCTGACAGTAAACTTCACATTGTCGCCAGGCATTACCATCTCCACGCCTTCCGGCAGGTCAACGGCACCCGTTACATCCGTCGTACGGAAGTAAAACTGCGGGCGATAACCATTGAAGAATGGCGTATGACGACCCCCTTCATCCTTGCTCAGGACATAAACTTCTGCTTCAAACTTGGTGTGCGGCGTAATCGAGCCAGGATGCGCAAGCACCTGACCACGCTCCACTTCTTCACGCTTGGTGCCACGCAACAGAATACCAACGTTGTCACCAGCCTCACCCTGATCCAGCAATTTGCGGAACATCTCAACACCGGTCACTGTCGTCTTCGCGGTATCCTTGATACCGATAATCTCGATTTCTTCACCGACCTTCACCACACCACTCTCTACTCGACCCGTCACCACCGTGCCACGACCCGAGATCGAGAACACATCTTCAATCGGCATCAGGAAGGGCTTGTCAACATCACGTTCCGGCTGTGGAATGTATGAATCCATCTCCGCCGCCAGCTTGATAATGGAGGGCTCGCCTATATCCGAGGTGTCACCTTCCAGCGCCTTGAGGGCCGAACCAATCACAACCGGCGTATCGTCACCCGGGAATTCGTAGCTGTCCAGCAACTCGCGAATCTCCATTTCAACCAGCTCCAGCAGCTCTTCGTCGTCGACCATGTCGGCCTTGTTCATATAAACAAGGATATAGGGGACGCCAACCTGGCGTGACAGCAGGATGTGCTCACGCGTCTGCGGCATCGGACCGTCCGCTGCACTGACCACCAGAATAGCACCGTCCATCTGCGCAGCACCGGTAATCATGTTCTTTACATAATCAGCATGGCCCGGGCAGTCGACGTGAGCATAATGACGGGACTCCGTCTCGTACTCAACGTGTGCGGTCGCAATCGTGATTCCACGCTCGCGTTCCTCCGGTGCATTATCAATCTGATCGTAGCCCTTGACTTCACCACCAAACTGCTTCGCCAGCACCGTCGTCAGCGCCGCCGTCAGGGTCGTCTTGCCATGATCTACATGACCAATTGTGCCCACGTTTACATGGGGCTTCGTACGTTCAAATTTTTCCTTGGACATGCCTAAATTCCTCGAACTGGTAATCGTCTAAATCTATTGGTTATCTAATAACTACTTCTTGTTTTTGATCACAGCTTCAGCGACATTATTGGGCGCTGCAGCATACCTCTTGAATTCCATCGAATAATTAGCCCTGCCCTGTGTGGCAGAGCGCAATGAAGTTGCATAGCCAAACATTTCTGACAGAGGAACTTCACAGCGTATGATTTTTCCTGAAGGGCCATCTTCCATTGACTGGATAATGCCGCGACGTGATGAAATATCACCATTCACATTACCCATGTACTCTTCCGGTGTAACAATTTCTACCGCCATAATGGGCTCAAGAAGCTGTGGATTGGCCTGCATGAAGGCTTCCCTGAAGCAGATCGAACCAGCCGCCTTAAACGCATGCTCTGATGAATCCACTTCATGATATGAACCGTCATACAGGGCAACATTGACATCAACAACCGGGAAACCAGCCATAACACCCGATTCCATAGTTTCTTCAATACCTTTCTTTACCGCCGGAATAAATTCTCTAGGTACAACACCGCCCTTAATCTCATCAATAAATTCAAAATCGGTGCCAGGCTCCTGAGGCTCAAGGCGAAGATAAACGTGGCCATATTGACCGCGACCGCCTGACTGCTTTGCATACTTGTGCTGGTGTTCAACTGTGCTTCGAATGGTTTCGCGATAAGCCACCTGCGGCTTGCCGACATTGGCCTCCACATTAAACTCACGTTTCATACGATCAATAATGATGTCAAGGTGCAGCTCACCCATACCCGATATAATGGTCTGGCCAGACTCATGGTCTGTAAATACACGGAACGATGGATCTTCCTGGGCCAGCTTGGACAGGGCAATGCCCATTTTCTCCTGGTCAGCCTTGGTTATAGGTTCAACTGCCTGTGAAATAACCGGTTCAGGGAACTCCATCCGTTCCAGGGTAATAATATTGTCTGTGGCACACAGTGTGTCACCAGTCGTGATATCTTTAATACCAACGGCTGCGGCAATATCACCGGCACGCACTTCTTTGATCTCTTCACGCGAGTTTGCGTGCATCTGCAGAATACGCCCTATACGTTCTTTCTTGTGTTTTACCGGGTTGAACACGGTATCACCTGACTTCATAACGCCGGAGTACACACGGAAGAATACCAGCTGACCAACGAAAGGATCTGTTGCAATCTTGAATGCCAGTGATGCAAAAGGTGCATTATCATCTGCTGGACGCTCAGCTTCAGTTTCATCCTTGTCATCCAGAATACCCTTGATCGCAGGCACATCCAGAGGTGATGGCATGAGGTCAACGATACCGTCTAGCATCGCCTGGACACCCTTGTTCTTGAAGGCTGAGCCGCAAAATACACAGACAATCTCATTTGCCAGTGTCTGTATACGCAAACCTTCGAGAATTTCTTCTACAGACAGCTCACCCTCTTCCAGGTACTTGTCCATCAAGTCTTCATTTGCCTCAGCGGCTGATTCAACCAGTGCTTCGTGATATGACTGGCACTGTTCCAGCATATCATCAGCAATCGGGCGCTCTTCGAAGTTGACGCCCATATTCTGTTCTTCCCAGTAAATCGCTTTCATGCGAATCAGGTCGACAACCCCTTCAAAGTTCTCTTCTGCCCCAATAGGCAACTGCATAGGCACAGCATTGGCACCCAGCCTGTCTTTAAGCTGCTCAACTACACGCAAAAAATTAGCACCGGCACGGTCCATCTTATTGACGAAAGCCATGCGAGGCACCTGATATTTATCTGCCTGACGCCACACCGTCTCAGACTGTGGCTCTACGCCACCAACGGCACAAAAGACGGCACAGGCACCATCAAGTACACGCAGTGAACGTTCCACTTCAATAGTGAAATCGACGTGCCCAGGAGTATCAATAATATTAATCCGGTGTTCATCTTTGTTCTTGCGCATCCCACTCCAGAAACAGGTTGTCGCTGCAGAAGTAATGGTAATGCCGCGCTCCTGCTCCTGCTCCATCCAGTCCATGGTTGCGGCACCATCATGCACTTCACCAATCTTGTGTGAAATACCGGTATAGTACAGAACGCGTTCTGTAGTCGTCGTCTTACCTGCATCAATATGTGCCATGATGCCGATGTTACGATAACGTTTGATTGGTGTTTTACGTGCCACTTTACAATGTTTCCTTAATAAATCCTTTCTACTGACAAAATAATTCGTCTCTATATAATTTCTTCCTAGAAGCGGAAATGCGAGAAGGCCTTGTTGGCTTCTGCCATACGATGTGTATCTTCACGCTTCTTTACTGCAGTGCCCCGATTCTCGAAGGCATCCATCAATTCCCCAGCCAGACGCATCCCCATGGATTTCTCGCCACGTGCGCGAGAGGCCTCAACCAGCCAGCGCATAGCCAGTGCTGTACGGCGACTCGGACGAACTTCCACTGGCACCTGATAAGTTGCACCACCAACACGACGAGATTTCACCTCGACGGTAGGTCGAACATTTTCCAATGCTGTTTCGAAAACTTCAATCGGGTCGTTATTACCTCGCTCCTGTATAAGATCCAGAGCGCCATAGGTGATTTTTTCAGCAACTGATTTCTTACCATCAAGCATTAAAATATTGACGAATTTTGCCAGTGTCTCACTACCAAATTTAGGGTCTGGCAGGATCTGGCGCTTGGGTACTTCTCTTCTTCTTGGCATCGGTTAAATCCGTATATTTCTGTATACTGTAATATTCAGTGTTATCTGGCGATATTTAAGACTTCGGTCTCTTTGTACCGTATTTCGAACGACCCCGCCGACGATCTGAGACACCTGCGGTATCCAGAGAGCCGCGTACCGTGTGGTAACGTACACCTGGCAAATCCTTTACACGACCACCTCGAATGAGTACTACCGAGTGCTCCTGCAGGTTATGTCCTTCACCACCTATATAACTACTTACTTCAAAGCCGTTTGTCAGCCTGACACGTGCCACTTTACGCAATGCAGAGTTTGGCTTCTTAGGTGTCGTGGTGTATACACGCGTACACACGCCACGGCGCTGTGGACAGGCCATTAAGGCAGGTACATTTGACTTTTTTGTCTGACGCTGACGCGGCTTACGCACCAGCTGATTAACTGTTGGCATTCAATATTCTCCAGCCCAAAACAAGACACAGGCCGGTGAAAAATCTCCGGCCTGCGAAAAGAGGGGGAATTCTAGG
>JARFQE010000032.1 GCA_029287915.1 Arenicellales bacterium | reverse complement strand
GGACCGCAGTGATCCATTGATGGATGGATTGAAATCTCACCCCAGGCCGTTGCAAGGTCGCTGTGGAAAATGCACGTACCTGGATGTCTGCGGTGGCAATACCCGTGTACGCGCTTACCAGCTGTCCGGTAATTTCTGGGCAGAAGACCCGGCCTGTTATTTAACCGATGAGGAAATTGGGGTGGTAGGCGGTGATGAGAGACTAAAACTGACTCCGTGGTCGCGTAATAAAAAAATTGCCTGAAGTGAAACTCGATTAAAAAAACAGGACAACCATCGTTGTCGTATTATGCTCAAATAGAGTAAGTAGAAATTCTTTACAAGCAATACTTTTGTCTACAACCCTTTTTTCTTTTATCTCCTGCATGACATGCTGAATATCCATAAAAGCATTACTAAGATACTGGTCGTAATCCTTTATTTATATAGTAGCAGTCTATTTGCTGATAGCAGTCCCGTTGAGCAACTGTATGATCAACAGTGCAGTGGCTGCCATGGCAATCAGCGACTGGGAGGAATGGGTCCGGCCTTGTTGCCGGAAAATCTGAAAAGATTGCGCAAGAACAAGGCTGTTGCTGTTATCACAAGCGGTCGTGCAGCAACGCAGATGCCTGCCTATGAAAAGATTTTATCAACAGCACAGATACAACAGCTTGCTGATTACATCTACACCCCATTAGACGATATCCCTCAATGGGGCATGCCCGAGATTAGAAACACTTATATTACGCATTACAAACCCGGTAGTCTCGGAGATACACCTGTTTTTAACGCTGATATGCTCAACCTGTTTGTGGTGGTCGAACTTGGCGATCATCATGCAACGATACTGGATGGTGATACCTTTGAACCGATTCATCGATTCAAGACGCAGTTTGCACTACATGGAGGCCCAAAGTTTTCACCTGATGGGCGTTATGTTTATTTTGCTTCTCGAGATGGCTGGATCAGCAAATTTGATATTTATAACCTGAAAACAGTGGCGGAAATCAGGGCCGGAATCAATACGCGTAACCTGGCGGTGTCGGCTGATGGCCAAACAGTCATAGTGGGAAACTATCTGCCGCATACGCTGGTGATCCTGGATGCGCAGGATTTAAAGCCTCTCAAGGTGATCGAGGTTAAAGACAAGCAGGGTAGTACGTCGCGTGTCAGTGCCGTTTATACCGCAGCGCCACGAAACAGTTTTGTTGCAGCACTTAAAGACATTCCCGAAGTGTGGGAGATCTATTATAACGATGATCATGAACCTGTTTATAACGGACTGGTGCATGATTACCGTCATGGAGAAGGAATCGAAGACAAAGCGCCTTATCCAGTCAGACGTATTCCTCTGGATGATTATCTTGACGATTTTCAGTTTGATCAGAGCTACACTCATCTGATGGGTGCCGCACGCAATGCGAAGAATGGTCAGGTCGTTAATCTCGATGTACGCCGTAAGATAGCCGATCTTGAATTAACCGGCTTACCGCACCTCGGCTCGGGCATAACCTGGAATTACAATGGGACTCCGGTGATGGCGACTCCTAATCTACAGAAGGCAGAAATAAGCATCATCGACATGCAGAACTGGAAAACCATCAAACGTATAAAAACGCTGGGTCCCGGCTTTTTTATGCGCAGCCATGAAAACTCCCGCTATGCCTGGGCAGATGTTTTTTTTGGGCCAAACAACGAGGCAGTGCATATTATTGATAAAAGCACTCTCGAAATCGTCAAAACACTTAAACCTTCGCCCGGCAAGAATGCTGCCCATGTAGAATTCGATCGATACGGCAAACATGCTCTGCTGAGTGTCTGGGACATGGACGGCGAATTGATTGTTTATGACGCTGAGACACTAGAGGAGATTAAACGCCTGCCTATGAAAAAACCATCAGGTAAATACAATGTATTCAATAAAATCAATCGTTCTAGCGGGACCAGTCATTAACGGCAGCCCGTGATCCGGCAATCACAGCAACAGATATCATTTAAAAATGTTCAATGCCTTGAACCCTGAACGGAGTAGAGGTCATAATACGTCCCCCACGCGCCCGTAGCTCAGCTGGATAGAGCGCTGCCCTCCGGAGGCAGAGGTCGGACGTTCGAATCGTCTCGGGCGTGCCACTATTATTACTTAGTATCAGCGATAATACCGCCCGTATTGAGAAACCTCGTCCCCTTTAATAATTATCTGAATTAAATACCATGCCTATACGTCTACATTCACTGCTTTTGTTAATAGTTACAACGCTGTTCATTAGCTGTCTTTCCCTGTCTTCGGCAATTGCCGCAGAGAGTGGTGATCCGCCATTGCCGACCACCACGTCGGATCCACTGATCCCGACCGATGAACTCGCCCTGTTGCTCAAGCCACTGAAAAAAGAAGAATTGCTGGTCGAGGCGGATGGCTGGCAGTCGGTCGTCAAGGGCAAGGCGCAGGAGATCGCCCATACAGAAATAGCGGTACGACGCCAGAACAAGGAGATCGACAAGGCTGAGGAGATCAAGCAAAAGGCTGCTGCGGCAAAAAAGCAACTGAAAGAGGTTGCTGACAGGGTCGACGAAGTCAGGACAACGGGAGATGCGGCAAAACTTCAAGCTGTGCAACAAGCCCTGGGTGAGGCCAATGAACGTATTGACGAGGTACAGTCAACCGTCGATGAAACCGTTGATGCCGCACGCAAGGCAACCAGCATGCAGAGCGATATCGGTACTGAGGCCAGGCAGTCACTCGACGAGACTGCAGAGGCGGCAAACAAGGCCAAGCGTGCTGCAACGGATATACAGAAAACCATAGATGCCGCGGAGAGCGCAGGCAAAAAAGACATCCAGGCGATCGCCAATCAGGCAAAGGGCGAGGCGGCCGAGGCGCACCAGGCTACGGATAAAGTGCAGGAAAAGGTTGACGATGTACTTGGCCACGCGATGGTTGCGACACAGAAGGCTGCAGTGTTGGACGAGGCGGCGGAGTCAGTTGATCAGGCTGAGGAAGTCAAGAAGGCCGAAAAGATCAGTCTGCTCGAGAAGGTGACTGTCCTGCGCGAAGAGCGGACGCATATGCTCGACAATATGCGAGCGGTGGTTGACGAGCTAGAAACCAAGACCGACAAGGAAGACGCGGACACCACCGCCCGCATCAAGGACTATCGACTGTATATCAGCAGTGTGTCCGGCATCCACGTGGATGTCACGGATACTACCTCTGCGTGGCTAACCGTGAAGGGCTGGATCACTTCCAGGGAAGGCGGACTACGATGGCTGATCAATATTAGCAGCTTCCTCGGTATCCTCGTTTTTGCCTGGTTTCTGGCAAAGATCCTGAGCCGACTGATCAACCGGGCGATGGACCGGGTACATTTGCCAGCCCTGCTGGAGGACTTCCTGGTGAAGTCCGTGCGCTGGGTGGTTATGATAATTGGCGTTATCTGGGCGCTGTCGGCACTGGAGGTGAGCATCGCACCGTTGCTGGCTCTGGTCGGCGCCGCGGGCTTCATCATCGCATTCGCGATGCAGGACTCACTGTCCAATTTCGCCAGCGGCCTGATGATCCTGTTCTTTCGGCCTTTCGACATGGGCGACGTAGTCGACGCCGGGGGTGTCTCCGGCAAGGTCAGCTCGATGAACCTGGTTTCGACGTCCATCAAGACCTTCGACAATAAATTGATGGTGGTGCCTAATTCGAAAATCTGGAGCGACGTCATAACCAATGCCACCGGTGTGACACAGAGGCGCGTCGACATGGAGTTTGGTATTGGCTATGGTGACGATTTTGACAAGGCCCAGCAGATTCTCGAGGAAATCGTCTTTGCTCACCCGAAGGTCCTGAAGGAGCCGGAACCAGTGATAAAGATGAGCGCACTGGCAGATTCTTCGGTGAACTTTATTTGCCGTCCATGGACGAGCACAGACGATTACTGGGATGTCTACTGGGATATCACCAAACAGGTGAAGCAGCGCTTCGACGACGTTGGTATAGGCATTCCCTACCCCCAGCGGGATGTCCACCTGTACATCGAGAACAGTGCGGACGTCGACCGAGCTGCGGCAGTCGCGCGGGGTAGAGCCCGGGATACCCGGGATGTGGATGTATCAGGTTCGCCCACCGCCACCGATGGCGGGCTCGATACCTGACCGTCGGGCACTAAGCAGGGGGAGGATGCCTAAGCAAGTGGATATAAAATTTTCCAGGCCTGACTATGTTTTGTAAAAATAATGAGAAATGGTTGTACAAATTAAATGCCGATGTTGAATGGCAATCGCCGTACCGTTGGGACAAGGACTGGCTGTTCAAGGATCAGGATGACAAACCCTTCCTCAAGATGCTGCGTGACGGGCGCATTATCGTGCTGCAGGAATATGCCTGGGACGGCTGCACACCCAAGTTCTGTCTGTTAGA
This sequence comes from Arenicellales bacterium, assembly GCA_029287915.1. GTDB lineage: Bacteria > Pseudomonadota > Gammaproteobacteria > BMS3Bbin11 > BMS3Bbin11 > BMS3Bbin11. The sequence continues at coordinate 304 of JARFQE010000032.1, read as the reverse complement.
TATTCTCATTGGTATACCCGATGGCGCTGTTGATACAACTACTGGCCGCCCCAAGGCATGGCATGCATCATTGGTGCACGATGCCCTTTGCCAGTTTCTGCCCGCTGGCGTGCCGCTGACCAGGGCGCAATCCGAATCGATAAAGGCTTCGATGACTCTGACGGGGTTGTTCTCATCGACGTAGTCATCAAGTAATTCAGGAAACAAGGTGCTCTGGTTTCTATTCTCACCTTCAACAAAACGCTTCATATCTAACCCCGAGTAATTGATAACAGGATTATATCGGGGTTTACGTTTTCACACA
>JARFQE010000014.1 GCA_029287915.1 Arenicellales bacterium | reverse complement strand
TTATATCAATCCACCAGCGGCCACCAAGATGGCCCACTTCGCCTGGACCGTATTCCGTCTCCAGTCCATTTTCTCCAGGAATCAACTGCTGAAATCTACCATTAGCCGGTAAGGAGTCAACCACAACAATGGAGTCATAATACAGGCCCTGTGAAGTAACATACACCACCGGCCCGGTACCGCGCCCTGTCTCACGCTCTTTTGCAAATGCCGTGCTATTGACAGCCACAGCTGAAGCAAACAATACTGCTGCACATACTATTTTTAGTGTTTTCATTTGACTGCTCTCTTTTTTTCATCAATAGGGGAAGCATAGTGTTACAAAAGAGGTTCACGCCGGGCTCACGAAATTATCACAAGTTTGTAACATCCTTCCTTTTTGGCAAGTTGTATGATCAGAATGAGGGCTTTGTAGCCAGATTGAATGAGAAGGTAGTGCCATGATCGATTTCACTTCGGACTCTAATGGCGCTGCCATGTAATTCAAGGATCCGTTTTACGATGGCGAGTCCCAGACCTGAGCTACTGCTACCGCTACTATTTATATCCTGCTGATAAAAGCGCTCAAATATTCGTGGAACATCTTCAGCAGCAATACCGCAGCCTGTGTCTGCTATCCGCACAATGACATTGCCGGAATCGATATCCACACTAATACTGACTCGCCCACCTTCAGGTGTGTGTCGAAGGCCGTTCTCAAGCAGGTTTTCGAGCACCCGCTGCATCATTGCGATATCGCCATAAATCAATGGTGCATCCGGGTTCAAGGCAACTTCGAGCTGGATCGATTTCTCCTTTGCGCGCAATAGATATGACTGCGTCACATCCTGCACTAATTCACCCATCGAGAATGGTTCAGAGTAGACCACTGACTCACAGGAATCCAACCTGGCTAATTCAAACAGCTGCTCAACCAATTTTCCCAGATGCTGACTATGACTCAATGCTGTTTCAAGATATTGTTTTTTCTCTTGCGCGGAAAGAGATTGATTCTTTATCAACAGAGTTTCCAGATAACCGCGCATTGTGGTCAGTGGTGTGCGTAGATCATGCGAGATATTCGCAACCATTTCACGGCGTCTGCCATCAGTACGCTTTAGCTCATTGAATTGTTCGTTAATCTTTTCCGCCATGGTATTAAACTGCATACCCAGCTCATCAACCTCGTCTTTACTTTTCCCCCTGACCGGATAGCGTATCGACATGTTGCCTTCCCTGCTTTTCCTGGCATAGCTGCGCATGACCTCACCCAGCAAACGCAGGCGCCGTGTCTGCAGGCCAAATACAAACAAACCACCAAGCAAGGCTGCAATCAAAGCGACCATCAACACCTGCAGTGATGTGTCAACAATGTAACTATTGCCCAGCATGTGCACCACATGATCATACTGCTCGCCACCGAGCACAATGTACAGATACCCCTGCAGTCCGTCACTATTGGATATTTTCGCCGCAGAAAAAACTTTCTGACCACCAAGTGTACGCGGATCATCACCTTTAAGCGGATACCTGACCTTCCCATCAAAAAATTTATTTAACGGCTCAAGGTCGATTCGGGTCCTTTTTACTTTTCCCGCTGGTGCGTGATAGCCCATGATTACACCTTGCTTGTCGAGCAAGTACAATTCGATGCTGGGATTGATGACCATCAAATCATGGAACAGAGGATCGGATGCTGCATAATTGATCATCTGGTTCTGAATTAATTCCTGTTCAGCAACAATATGCTCAGCCAGTTTGCTGTTGAGTTTCTGAACCACTTCCTGCTGATACAGCGCACTGGAGCGTCCTATCAACTGGATCAGGATTAATCCGACCAGACACAGTAAAACAAATAAAGTTAATCCAATACGACTATAAAGCGTTCTAAAAATCACCTGACCGCCTTATTTATGTCATTCGAAAACTTGTAGCCAACGCCCCAGACAGTAATGACATACTGTGGCTTTGCCGGGTCAGCTTCAATCTTTGCTCGCAGGCGATTGATATGTGAATTGACCGTATGTTCATAGCCGTCATGTCCATATCCCCATATGCTACTAAGCAGCTGTGAGCGGGTATAAACTCGACCGGGATGACTGGCAAAGTGCCATAACAAATCAAATTCTTTGGCTGTGAGCTCGATATCATTATTACCCAGCAGCACCTGTCGCTTGTCCGGATCCACAGACAGTTCACCAAATTTCAGCTTTTCAGATATTTCTGCTGCTAGCGATAGCTGATATTGTTGTGCCCTGCGCAATATCGCGTTTACTCTGGCTACCAGTTCGGGAACGCTAAATGGTTTTGTAAGGTAATCATCTGCTCCAACTTCCAGACCTAGCACGCGGTCCAGCTCTGAAGTCTTTGCTGTCAGCATCAGTACCGGTGTAAAGTTGTTTTCTCTGCGCATGAACCTGCATATATCCATGCCATCCATGCCGGGCAGCATAAGATCTAATATGATCAACTGGTAATCGCCAGTAAGTGCTTTATCCAGACCCGTCTTACCATCAGCCACATGATCAACCTGCAAATGCTTGCCACGCAGGTTGACCATCACTAAATTAGCAATATCCGTATTATCTTCAATGACAAGTATATTTTTTGGCATGCTGGTATGGGACATAAGTCATTCGACAGCCAATAACGGCTAATGTTCTCGACCCTTTGCGTGGAATTCAGCTTAGCACCCAAATATCACGGGAATATCACAGGAATATCACAAACAATCATTACCCTCGGCAAAAGCCCGGCCAGACATTTTCCGTAATCAGTGTAGAGTAGATTGGACGGGTTCAGAGAGTCTGTTGGTGAACTTCTGTACTTTCGGATATTCCTTTTATCGACTGTTTCTGCCCGGGACATATGAAAAAAAACAGAATATCGACCAGTGTAGTTCGGCAAGCCATGGCATTTAGTGGTACGATTTCGTGTGTTTAAAGAAGGAGGAACTCAACATGCCGGGTTACACTAAAATAATATCCGCCTCATTCACTCTGCTCACAGTGAACCTCTGTGTCTGTGCAGCTGCAATGGCTGCCCTGCACGATGGCATCCCTGTAATAAACGATAATAAACACGCCGGTAATACGGAGAATACAGAAACTTTAATTATTCCTGCCGATGGCTTCGTCGAGTCGTTGACTTATGGCGATCAACTGGCACAGGCTACTCCTGTAGCACCAGGGGCACCTGTAGCGCCCAGTGCACCCGTTGCCCCAGCAGCCCCTCCCGTTGCCCCAGCAGCAGCTGTAGCACCCGGTTATCCTGTAGCACCGGCTGTCCCTGAATACCCGGAAGACCCTGAAGTCCCGGAACATCCTATAATTCCAGACGCTCCTGATACTCCCGTCGCTCCGTCTGCTCCTCCTGCTGCAAAAGGAGCCGCCACAGCACCGGGTGCTGACGTAGCCCCGGATCTCCCTGTTGCACCGCCTATTCCTGAATATCCGCCAATCTTTGCTGCTCCGATAGCAGCGCCTGCTCCTGTTGCGCCAAAAGATACTGATGAGGCTGAAGATTCTGAGGCTGACAAATAAGAAACTTTTAATTCTTGATACACAAGGGTCCGTGTAGTGAATAACTACACAGACCCTCCTGCATTACTGTCATGATGCATCAATGCGATTTGTCAGGAAATGTTGACATACCTCATTTACTGCAATGCTGATTATCTAATTCACTTCAGTTTTATCCAAAACTGTCTGAGGTAATGCTGTCATACCAGCCTTTTGCATATCGTGCTTCCTGTTTACGGAAATTGGCATCTGCCTCTTTTGGACTGACACCCCCTGAACCTTCGACTTTGTATATGCCTTTATCATCACTGAAACGATATACGGCGGCGACTGAAATACCATAGTCAGGCGATACCAGGCTATAACAGGTGTTGACATATGATGGCTCAGGCATTTTAGTGCCATGGACTGCAGAGACTATCGCGGCAGCACAGACTTTACCCTGGCTATTTGCGGCAAAACCGGATTTCGGCATTTTTCCTGCAATGGAAGCATCGCCAATAACATGGATATCAGAGTGTACTTCCGATTCGAATGTTCTCTGGTTAACCGGACACCAGCCGTCGCTGTTTGTTAGTCCCGCAGTATGTGCAATCAAACCTGCTTTTTGAGGCGGTATAAAGTTAATGACTTCTGCCTGGTGTTTATCACCCGATTCCGAGTGAATGGTTTTATTTTTAACATCAACATGATCAATGCGTCCGCCAGTATCTCCACTAACCCAGTCGATCATGCCGGGATAGAGTTTTTCCCAGCCCTGCATGAATAATGGCTGCTTGGAAAATTTTTCTTTCGCATCCAGGATCAGGATCTTTGAATTTGGTTTATGCTGTTGCAGGTAATGCGCTATCAGGCTAACCCGTTCATAGGGTCCGGGTGGGCAGCGGAATGGGTTTTCAGGCGGGGCGATTATAAATGTACCGCCATCTTTCATTGCTACCAGCTGGTCTCGTAATAGTGTCGTTTGCGGTCCACCCTGCCAGGCGTGCGGAATAAGTTCCATATCACTGGCGTTCATGCCTTCGACATCTTCCCATCTAAAATCAATACCGGGTGATAGTACCAGTCGGTCATAAGACAGCTTTTCGCCGTTGCCAAGTGTTATCTTTTTTGCGGCAGCGTCAATTTGTGTCACCTTGTCGTGCACGACATTTATGCCACGTTTTACATGTGCATGATAACCATAACTAATACTGTCCAGGTCTCTCATGCCGCTGAGGACAGCATTGCTAAATGGGCAGGATGTAAAACGTTTCGATGGTTCGATGAGTGTTACTGACAGGCCCGGATCAAACATATTCAGGTACTTGGCACAGGTTGCACCACCAAAACCCCCGCCGACGATTATTACCCGTGCCGATGGATTATTACTCTGTGCGAAAACCGTTAACGGATT
>JARFQE010000129.1 GCA_029287915.1 Arenicellales bacterium | reverse complement strand
CCCGACGGTGGTGATGGTGGCCGTGGTGGCGATGTGTACCTGGTCGGTTCTTCATCGCTAAACACTTTGGTAGATTTCCGTTATAGCCGAAGTTTCAGGGCAAAAAATGGTGAGAAGGGACGTGGGGCTAACTGTACTGGTGCCGGTGCAGATGATCTGTATATAAGAGTCCCGGTTGGTACCATGGTGCGGGATAGTGGGACCGGAGAGTTGATTGGCGACGTGTTATCCGATGGTTTTGAACTTCTGGTTGCAAAAGGCGGGCAGGGTGGTCTTGGCAATACTCGTTTCAAGTCAAGCACCAATCGCGCACCGACTAAAACCATACCCGGTCGACCCGGTGAAGAGCGTGGACTGCTACTTGAATTACGCTTGCTGGCAGACGTAGGTCTTCTTGGCCTGCCCAATGCAGGCAAATCAACTCTGCTGAGAACAGTATCACGAGCCCATCCCAAAGTGGCAGATTACCCTTTCACTACAATGTATCCCCAGCTGGGAGTGATTCGTATCGATGAAGGCAGCAGCTTTGTGATGGCTGATATACCTGGACTGATAGAAGGGGCATCACAGGGAGCGGGGCTCGGTACCCAGTTTCTGCGCCATCTGTCACGCACCAGTCTGTTGTTGCATATAATCGATATTATGCCTCCGGAAGGGCCGCAAAGTATTGTTCCTAATGCCCGTGTTGTCATAAATGAACTGCATCAGTTTGATAAGGCTCTGCTTGATCGGCCACGTTGGCTGGTATTGAATAAAACAGATCTTGTGCCTGATGATGAGCTGCAGAAAATACGACAACAGATTGTTGATGCACTAGACTGGCAGAGTGAATTATTCATGATTTCGGCAGCAACTGGCCAGGGTTGTCCTGAGCTGATGCAGGCAATCATGAAATGGTTGTTGCGTCAGCGGGAAGAACTGGATAACTGAATCAGTGGCTGGCACTTCAATAGGAAATATTTTTGACAACTGTCTGGTCTTCTGTGGCTAACAGTATTTAAGAAATTCTGCACTGATGAATAACGATGGTAGCTGAAATTAAACAACATAAACACGCCAGCAAAAAACCTTGCTGGGTTATCAAGATTGGCAGCGCCTTGCTGACAGCAGATGGACTGGGTCTCGATGAGACAGCTATTGCCAGTTGGGTTCAGCAAATGGCAAGCCTGCATCAGCGGGGTATCAGTGTAGTCCTGGTATCTTCAGGCGCGGTGGCAGCTGGAATGCAGCGCCTTGGCTGGAAAAGACGTCCGCATGCGCTATACCAGCAACAAGCCGCTGCAGCGATTGGTCAGATGGGTCTGATTCAGCTCTATGAGTCAGCATTTCAGAAATTTGATCTTCATACTGCGCAGATACTGTTGACCCATGAAGACCTCGCTAACAGAAAGCGCTATCTTAATGCACGGGGTACGCTACGCGAAGTCCTTAATCTGGGCGCTATCCCTGTTATCAATGAAAACGACACCGTAGCGACTGATGAAATTCGTTTTGGGGATAATGATAGCCTGGCAGCAATGGTAACCAATCTTGTCGAAGCGGACCGTCTGGTGATTTTGACTGATCAGGAAGGACTGTTTGATCGCGATCCAAGACAGTACGCGGATGCTACGCTAATTAGAGAAGTAGTAGCTGGTGATCCGAAACTGGAGGCTTATGCCGGTGATAGTGGCAGCCTTGGGCGTGGAGGAATGATTACCAAAATTAGGGCAGCCGAGCGTGCAGCACGCTCAGGTGCATGTACATATATTGTAAATGGACGCACCAGCAATATACTGCTGCGACTGTATGATAATGAAAGTCATGGTACACGACTGTATCCAGCATCCGGCAGACTTGCAGCAAGAAAGCAGTGGCTGGCGATCCATATGCAGTCGCACGGTGATCTTGTGCTTGATGATGGTGCAGTCAGGGTGCTACGTGAATCAGGTCGAAGCCTGTTACCTGTGGGAGTGACTGCAGTATATGGAGAGTTCAGCCGTGGTGACATGGTACGATGTATTGATAATAACGGTAAGATAGTCGCCCATGGACTGGTCAATTATTCTGCTGCTGAAGCGTGCCAGATTATTGGTCAATCCAGCGAACGAATAGAGTCAATACTTGGTTATGTAGATGAAGCAGAGCTGATACATCGGGATAACATGGTAGTGTTTTGATGTAGAGCAAAGCTGTGCTCGATTTATAAATTTCGCTGTTATCATACAATTCGGAATACGCATAGTTTTTGGTGTCCTGACGTTTCATATGATCATGGCAGCAAGTCCCAGGAATATCAGAAAGCCAAAGGTATCGGTTATGCCTGTGATCAGAATGCTGCTGCCAAGTACCGGATCCTGACCTGCCTGTTTGAGGGCAACTGGTATAAAAATACCAGTAAGAGCCGCAACTACCAGCGTTACCACCATCGCTGAAACCATGATCAATGCAAGGTCGAATCGCTGGTACAGGAACCAGGTAGCCAATCCCATGATGCCTCCCCACACCAGTCCATTCATAACTCCGATGGCTAGCTCCTTGGTCAGCAGATGTCTAAAATTAGAACGAGTTAGCTGGTTCAGAGCAAGTGAGCGGATCATCAGCGCCATCGCCTGGTTACCGGCATTCCCACCGACGTTCACCGTAATAGGCAACAGGGCCGCTAAAGCTACAACTTGTGTAATCGTATCTTCAAATTGTGCGATGATACGCGAGGCAATAAAGGCAATGCATAGATTCAGTGCGAGCCATGGCCAGCGATTCCTGCCTGAGCGCCACACAGGCGCGAATATATCTTCATCCTCGCGAAGACCAGCATGTGCCAGGATATCTTTCTGAGATTCTTTCCGAATGTATTCAAGCACAGCTTCGACATTAAGGCAGCCAAGTAACTGACCATGGGCATTGATGACGGGAGCAGTTATCAGGTTGTAGCGCTCGAACGCATTCGCCGTCTGTTCCAGCGGATCATCGGTATGGAAGGCGATTGGTCTGGAATCCATGAGTTCCTCGACCAGGGTATCACCATCATTGACGAGAATTGCCTCCAGCGAAAGCGTTCCCCTGAGGTAACCAGATCTGTCTACAACCATCAATACAGCTGAATCTTCCGGAATCGAACCACGCCGTCGTAAAAAGCGCAATACAACATCAAGCGAGTTATCTACTCGGACGCTGAGAATATCAAAGTCCATCAGAGCACCGACGGTATGCTGTGGAAATGCTGCTGCTGTTTTGACCTGTTCGCGGTCCTCATGTTCCAGCGAAGCCAGCAGATCGGGAACGACATGGCTGGGTAGCTGCGGCAGCAGGTCCGCAAGCTCGTCGGATTCAAGTTGCCAGGCAGCATGCATCAGTTGTTCTGTTCCCATATCATGCAGCAAACTTTGACGTATGCTGTCAGAAAGCTCAATCAGTACTGCACCCATATGATCGGAGTCAACCAGCGTCCACAGTTGACTACGCTGCTGTGGTGGCAGATTTTCCAGGGCCATTGCTATGTCTGCAGGATGAAAGCGGTTTATCTGCTGGTGTAGCTGGGTGGCCTGCTGTCGACGCACAAGAGACTGCACCAGCTGGTGTTGCGGCATTTCCTGTCGTTCCACCAGCTCCTCCACCAACAACTGTTTTTCAAGTAGGTTGGTGATCTGCTTCAGTATTTCAGCCGTGTGCCGGTGGTGTTTGATCAGCTTGTCGGGACGGTTTTCTGGTTCCATGAATGTGGCCTGTGTTTTATGACAGTGAAGGAGACTGAGGATAACAGTAAATATCTTCATCCTGTAAAAGAAGTAACATCATACGAGCATTCTGTTTCGATGGAAGTGACAACGATTACGGTAATTAAACTGTCACATTCTTTCATTATAGTTCTGACGGTGTAGAAGACCCCGTGACAGTAGTTATTGAGCGGGAAGCCAGTACGATGCCTAATTGTTCTGATCAAACGGAGGACAATGATATGAACGAATATGAAATGATAAGCAATTATGCAAGCACCTTGCACAGGACAACAGAGGAGGCCAAACAGGCGGCGTATAATGAACAGATTCACCGATTGGGACAGGACCAGCCCATCGAATGGTATGAAACCGAAACCGGATGGGAAGGTTACAATGATCTTGGTTTCTATCTCATTAAGAAAATTAACAAGGATCTTCAGTAACTGGTAAATGAGCCGCTTTGAGACAAATGGCCAAGTTCAATTACTTGGCAGCTTCCTAAAACAAAGAACAAACTTTCATCAGCAGGTTATAGCCAAATATGCGTATCCTAATGATATCTGATGTCTTTTTCCCTCGTGTCAACGGTGTGTCAACATCTATCCAGACTTTTCGGCGTGAACTGATTAACCAGGGCCACGAAGTTACACTGATAGTACCTGACTATGGTCACGATGATGAAGAAAACAGTCATTTAATCCGCATTCCTGCACACACGGTGTTGATCGATCCTGAAGACCGTATGATGAAGATGAGACATATCACAGCCCTGGTCGACGATTTACAGGATCGTGAGTTCGATATTATACATATTCATACACCCTTCATTGCCCATTACGCAGGGCTAAAGCTAGCGAATGCTCTAGGGTTGCCGGTGGTAGAGACATATCACACCTATTTCGAGGAATATCTTTCTAACTATATTCGTTGGTTGCCGCAGCAATGGCTTCGTTTGCTGGCGCGTGGCTTTTCTCGCAGGCAATGTAATCTTGTTGATGCAGTTGTGGTACCTTCTGGGCCAATGCTTGATATCCTACGTGGCTATGGTATTCAGAGCCCAATGCATATCGTGCCAACGGGTCTTGATATTTCTGAGTTTAGAGATAGCGATGGTCATTATTTTCGCAAGCAATACGGAATTGACCAGGATAGACCTGTGATGGTTTATATTGGCAGGCTGGCATATGAGAAAAATGTGCTTTTCCTGTTCGATGTCTTAAAACTTATTAAGCAGAACCGTCCTAACATACTTCTTATTCTGGCCGGGGAGGGACCTGCCACTACCCAATTAATGGCAGCTTCTGAGGCTAAGGGGTTGAAGGAAAATACGCTATTCGTCGGCTACCAGCAACGTGGCAGCGCATTAAATGACTGCTATGCAGCCGGTGACATATTCATATTCGCATCCCGCACAGAAACGCAGGGCCTGGTGTTACTTGAGGCAATGGCGCTAGGCGTACCAGTGCTTTCCACAGCCGTGATGGGCACCCGTGATGTATTGATAGAGGGATGTGGCTGTATGATCGTTGAGGAGAATGCTGAAAATTTTTCCTCTGTGGCCATGTGGTTGCTTGATAATCCTGGTGTGCGCTGCTTGCTGGGAGAATCAGGCCGTCAATACGTTAGTGAGTGGTCAGCACCAGTAATGGCAACTCGCCTGCATGGTATCTATCAAAGAGCAATTACTCAGAAACGAATAGCGTCCGCAGAGGCAGGTTTTTAGCCATGTATAAGGGGGTCGTTCATATACACTGGTTAAGCGCTACATATAGGTGGAAATTCTGATCCAAGTTAGTCGGTATTTTTCTGATTTTTAGTGGCCATAGGAATTCGTGAGAGGGTGTTATGTAATCTGGGAAACCTTGCGCACACAGACAGAATAGAGGCACGCATACGTTTTGAATAACGCATCAGCAGAGGTGTACCGGCAATTAATAAAGGCATACCGAGCGGTATAGGTAGCAGTAACAACAGCAGACCGGTGAATACAGCAATGCTTCCTAGTACAAGAAACAACCATTTCATTTACAGATAATCAACTCCTGTCATCACTCTCTAAATGCTGTGAGCATGACAAAAGTTTATTGCAGTTGTATGAAAGAAACAGAGCACGAGGTAGAAACCTTCATACGTGTATAAGCTCACCATAGCTCATCATAAAAAAAGCCGACCAGCGGTCGGCTTTTATAAATCATCAGTAATTCTTAGTCAGATATCAGGCCATGGCCTTAATGCGAGCGTTCATCCGACTCTTTAGACGGGCTGACTTGTTCCTGTGATGCAGGCCACTTTTAGCAGCACGATCGATGACCGAAACAGCGGAATTGTATGCTGATACAGCAGAATCCTTATCATTGCTTTCAATAGCCGCGTATACGCTTTTGATATAGGTCCGCATCATGCTGCGCTGACTATGATTCTTCGCGCGGCGTGTGGTGTTTTGACGAGCACGCTTACGTGCCTGTGGTGAATTTGCCAATGTGTAATCCTCTTGAGATCCTGCAGTAACTGAATACGGTCAAATAAAACAGAGAAATATCCCTTTTTTTTGATGTTTTGTCAAGCTTTAGCTGCTTGCCTGAAGTCCATTTTTTAATAACATATCCACTTGACCATATATATGGAAAACCATATATTATGATTTATGAATATCAATATTAATGATTATCTTAAGCAGATCTCGGATCAAACCCGACTGCGCAGCCTGATACTGCTGCATAAAGAAGGAGAGTTATGCGTCTGTGAGCTGACATACGCACTGGCTCTTTCGCAACCAAAGGTATCGCGCCATCTGGGTGTGTTGCGTGAAATGGGGATCGTGCAGGGCAGGCGAGATGGCTTATGGATATATTACTCACTGCATCGAGACCTGCCGGACTGGGCACTAAGTATCCTTGAATCTGCCGCACAGGGTGCAGAAGGTGTCGAGCCCTTTGCTTCCGATCAAACATCAATTCGCAGTATGCCAAACCGCCCCGGCGCGGCCTGCTGTGCGTAATGAGTTTGGCAGGTAGAACTTAGCAACCGAAACCCACCCTGCGAAAATTCTTGTTTAGCTACGCTTTTCTAACGGAGTTTTTATGAACATTCTTTTTCTATGTACCGGCAACTCCTGTCGCTCGCAGATGGCAGAAGGCTGGGCGCGTGAGCTTTGTCGTCACTATGGTGACGACTGGCTGCAAGTAGACTCGGCCGGCATTGAATCACATGGCAAGAACCCACGTGCCATAGCAGTGATGCAGGAAGCGGGTGTAGATATTTCAGATCAGGAGTCCACCCGTCTGACAGATGTAATGCTGGAACAGGCAGACCTGGTGATTACTGTTTGCGGCCATGCTGATGAACACTGCCCGATTTTACCTGATGGTACGCAGAAAATTCACTGGCCGCTTGATGACCCTGCGAAAGCCGAGGGAACTGAAGCGGAAATTATGGAGGTATTCAGGGCAAGCCGTGATGACATCCGTCGACGTGTCATTGATTTGTTGAAGAAGCTCAAGCCAGAGGCAGTCTTATGAGTGCACAATGTGAGGTGACAGCGAAGCAGGCGGCAGGTAAAAAAATAGGCTTTTTTGAACATTACCTGAGCGTATGGGTGTTCCTGTGCATTGTCGCCGGTATTGCACTCGGTCATTATTTTCCAGCACCGTTCCAGGCCATTGGCAAGATGGAGATCGCACAGGTCAACATGCCTGTAGCCATTTTGATATGGCTGATGATCATCCCAATGCTGTTGAAGATTGATTTTTCTTCCATGCACCATGTCAAGGAGCATTGGCGCGGCGTTGGCGTGACCCTGTTTATTAACTGGGCAGTAAAACCCTTTTCCATGGCTCTGCTTGGCTGGATTTTTATACGCGGTTTGTTCGCTAACTGGCTGCCAGCCGATCAGATAGATTCCTATATTGCCGGCTTGATTATACTTGCAGCTGCACCCTGTACTGCGATGGTTTTTGTCTGGAGTAACCTCAGTGACGGAGAACCAAACTTCACGCTTACCCAGGTTGCGTTGAATGACACCATCATGATCTTTGCCTTTGCGCCTATAGTGGCACTCCTGCTGGGGCTGTCTGCGATTACCGTACCATGGAACACGCTGCTGCTGTCGGTTGCTCTTTATATTGTTCTGCCGGTCATCGCAGCGCAGCTCTGGCGCAAATTCATTTACTCAAGGGAAAATCCGGAGCAGTTGCTTGATGCGGCACTGAAACGACTGCATCCTGTCTCGCTAACAGCATTACTGCTGACACTGGTGCTGTTGTTTGCCTTCCAGGGTGAGCAAATACTGGCCCAGCCAGTGATCATTGTGCTGCTTGCGATTCCAATCCTTATCCAGGTCTATTTTAATTCCGGTCTCGCATACTGGCTCAATCGACATTTTGGTGTGGCCCATTGTGTCGCAGCACCATCGGCACTAATTGGTGCCAGTAATTTTTTTGAACTGGCGGTCGCCACTGCAATCAGCCTGTTTGGCTTCAATTCCGGTGCTGCACTGGCAACAGTTGTTGGTGTTCTTGTGGAAGTCCCGGTAATGTTGTCAGTGGTTAAGATTGTTAACAGCTCGAAGGACTGGTACGAGCGCAAATCCCCAGTGTAAAACTTCACAGAAACACTGCTCAACAGTGAGTCATTCTTCTGTTGTTATCGATGATGAAAAACTGAAACTTGATGGAACGATATCTAGCTGGCAAATCTGGTCACTATTCACTATCTGAAGATCCCGATAAATTAATAGTGTTTTTTCATCCACAATCGATCATAAGTAGTCTACTGATACAGTGGTGTGGCTCGTTTCCATGTTTGATCAACTTGCTGTCAAATAGACACTGTTGGCAGCTATGTGTGTCAGGATGCTGGCGATATAGCACTTAGCAATTGCTGATCCCGGAAGTATTGGTATTAAGCACGGTGAGGAATAGTTGCGCTGTTATATTATGAGCCCTCAACTCTAGCTATATACTTAAAATACTAGATTCAACATTACCATCATTACAAGCAGGAACAGCACGGTCATGATGCCGCCCGCTTTCATGAAGTCTCGCACCTTGTATCCCCCAGGCCCCATGATCAGGGCATTGACCTGGTGCGTCGGGATCAGGAAGGAGTTGGATGTTGCTATTGCTACGGTCAGTGCAAACACCGCGGGGCTTGCGCCTGCACCGACAGCGATGTTGATGGCGAGGGGGACCAGCAGCACTGTTGCGCCGACGTTTGACATCACCAGTGTAAAGAAGGTAGCCAGGGCCGCTACAGAGGCCTGGATAACCCAGATCGGCATATGACCTACCACCATCAGAACCTGATCAGCGATCCACTTAGCAGTACCCGAAGTTTCTACTGCCAAGCCCAGCGGGATCAATGAAGCAAGCAGGAACACCGTCTTCCAGCTTACCGAATCATAGGCTTCCTCAATACTCAATACACCCGACAGCACCATGCCCATAGCGCCTGTTAGCAAGGCTACAGATAGACGGATATCCGTGAACAGTACCATTGACAGAGCGATGGAAAAAGCAATTAGCGCAGGTATAACTTTGTGTGGTCTTATCTCTTCCTCTCTAGGGTACTCAGTAGTGATAACCACGAAATCACGGTTTTTCTCGATTCTCTCTAATACATTCCATGCGGTATGAACTACCAGGGTGTCACCCGCCTTGAACGGTATATTGCGAATGTCGTCGCCTTCACGCATTGTCTTGCCATCTCGATGTAGTCCGATCGTTGATATGCCATAGGTTTTGCGCATCCAGACATCGCGGGCACTCTTACCAATAAGATTGGACCCTGGTGGAATGACCAATTCCGCAATTCCCGATTTGGTGGGTGCGAGCGCATCTGAGAAAGTGCGTAATTCGCTGCGTAATTTGAGGCTGTATTTTTCAATAAAATGGGCAAGATCATAAGGGTCTGATACCACCCCAAGAACCATTCCAGGTTGAATCTCTGTGTCACGCGCAATGGTACCTGGTCCCATGCGAGATTCTTCACCCGAACGCTTGAAGGCAATTACACGCACACGATAACTGGTTTCGACATCATCCAGATACTTTCCGATCAACGGACTGTCATCAGGTACCACCACCTCTGACAATGAATAATCCACACCATAAACATCATGAAAGTAGGCCATGGGGTCAGAACCAACAGTGCTACTTTCAGCTTCGGCCTTGGGTAATACAAAATGCCCAGCAATGACGAAATAGGCGATGCCCGTGATGATCAAAGCGAAGCCTACTGGAGTCACTGAGAAAAGTCCCCAAGTTTCCATCTGCTGTTCTGCAGGCAGGGCTTTGTTGGAGGTGAGAATCAGATCATTTAATAGAATCAGGGGGCTGGAACCTACCATGGTCAGAGTGCCGCCGAGGATGGCAGTAAAGCCCATCGGCATCAGCAAGCGTGACATCGGCAGGCCGGAACGGGCCGAGATACGCGAAACAACGGGTAGGAAGAGTGCAGCTGCACCTACATTCTGCATAAAAGAAGAGATAAAACCCACGGTTGCAGAAATGATCGGAATTATGCGTTTCTCTGTAGTTCCGCCTATATTCAGAATGAAAGCGGCCACCTTGCTCATAATGCCTGTTTTGTCCAGGCCGGCGCCGATGATCATCACTGCAATAATAGAGATCACGGCATTAGATGAGAAACCATCAAACAGATGTCTATTATCCACCAGCCCCTGCTCAAGTCCCATTACTGGAGCGAATAGCGACGTCAAGCCCAGCAACACCATGACCGAAATAGCAGCGACATCAACACCGACTACCTCAAATACAAAAAGGTAGATAGTCAATATTAGAATCGCGATGACCCAGGCAATTTCAACCGTTGGAGCAATAGTGGCAAGGTATAGGGCAAAGGCTAAAAATATTGCCGCAGAAATTATCTGTTTTAGGCTAATAATTCCTGGCTTTGCGATAGTTTGGTCTTCATCCGCGAGAGTGTTCATTGATTAATCACTTAATTTAAAATTGTCTTTGTTGGTTGTTGCGGGGGTGCACATGTACTATGCCGCAGATTCTCTACCTGCCTCAGCAGCTTTCTTTTCATCAATCAAAATTACTGGAACTGCAAGCGGTGTGTGCGGCCTGGAATGATTTCTTCAATAGTATTTTAACAAAAGGGTCATACGCTATGCCAACCAAATAAATCGTAGAGGTATTTGTAAAATCTTCATGAGTACTTTCATCGAGCTCAATGCGCTGAAAATTAATCCCAGTCTCACGGATCTGGTTTTCTATTGCGCAGGTTTTTGCTACATCAAAGCCATTGTGAAGTAGCAGGTCTATTTCAGCATTATGCTGCTTACAGTTATCAATAGCATAATCAAGCAGGCTGCTACGGCTTTGTCCATCACTAATTACCGTAATTCGTTTTTTTTACAATTTTGTTCGACACCAGTATTCAGCGATCGGGCTGCTGGAATTGGCATCATCATTCTTGGTCAGCAACTGGTGCGAAAATAGCTCGATCTCGGAATGCAGGCTTGCTGGGTGATCGTCAGTCTGTTGCTGACTTTTGACGGGCTGGGCGCCCCCTATGAAAAAGATATCCCTGTTCTGGCTGCTGCCCTCGTGTTGGCAGGGCAACTTCTGCTGGTATCCACAATAAGGCATAACAGGTAGCAGTAATTTTGCAGCCATTCGAACAGGTTTGCCAGAATATTCACAATTCCTTGATGTTGAAAAAGAGATAATTGCAAGCATTTTAAAATTGAGCGTATCAATGAATATCTTTATTCTGGATAACAATATTGAAAAATGTGCCCGTTACCACTGCGACCAGCATGTCGTGAAAATGATCCTGGAAAGTGTTCAAATCCTTTGTACGGCACTGAACAAGAAAGGCATGCAGACGCCTTATCGGTCCACGCATGTCAAGCACCCGTGTGTGTTGTGGGTTGAGGAATCCTATGACAACTTCCGCTGGCTTCGCCAGCTTGCCCTGGCCCTTAACAGGGAATACCGATTCAGGTTTGCCAGGGAGACGAACCATAAATCCATCGAGGTACTGGGAGCAATATCGGACTATGTCTTCGAAAGCAAAGGCCTGACCGAATTTCCTCAGGCGATGCCGGATGAGTACAAGGTTACAGGCAATGCCGTGCTGGCATACAGGCAGTTCTACCTGGGCGAGAAGATGCGATTTGCCCGCTGGACACGACGGCGGGTGCCGGCCTGGGTGGGAGACATGGGCGAGCAATAGTAATCAGGACGCATTGTGGTCTGCGTGGCAGAAAGGACAAAATTGATACTGACTTTTATGACATTTTAAGCTGCATCGTTCTATTGAGTTGAGCCGCATGTCGATTGCCGCGAGAGACTGTTGTGTCGATTCCAGCTATGGCCGTTTAACCTATAGATAATTACCTATCATTCATGATAATAATATTTATTTGAATAGAAGTATCAGTTTACCTAAGCTGTTCCGCCAAATATTTTGGTATTACCACTTTGCATGTATGGTGGTGCACTTCCGTCTGGTTTTAGCAGGGCAATCACTGTCACGAATGCAGTGCAAATTTTCATATATGAATTTTGAATCAACAACGCACCGGAAAAGAAGATCTGTGGCATGGTAGAGCTCAGGACGTACGTCTTCATTGATTCACTTCAGCCTCAATTGGCAGAATTGATGGCGTCCGTGTCTCAAGGATTCCCGCCAGTGCCGGGTGATTCCTGTCTGTGGGTGGAAGTTGCGCCGGGTATGGCGGTGCATCGTGTTACCGACATCGCACTCAAAGCCACCCAGGTCAAGCTGACCCAGCAGGTGGTTGAACGTGCGTTTGGCTCTATGGTTATCCACTCTCGTTCGCAGGCCGATGTTCGCGAGGCCGGTCATGCCCTGCTGTCCAGCATGGGTTCACAGCTCGATGAGCGTGATGTATGCAAGATTGAATGGTCGGAGATTATTCGCGGCATGACATCTGACCATACTGTATTGATCAACCGCCAGCATCGTGGTGGCTCGATGATGATTCCGGGTGAGAGTATGTTCATTCTCGAAACCCAACCTGCCGGTTATATTGTCTATGGCGCCAATCAGGCAGAAAAGGCCGCATCAATCAAGCTCGTCGATTGCCGCGCGGTCGGTGCCTACGGGCGACTGGTGCTCTCCGGGAAGGAAGCTGACATTGAAGAAGCTGCTGCGGCTGCCATTAGCGCTGTACAGAATCCACCGGGGACCTAACATGCATCGCGCGGAACTGTTGAATCTGTTGAGGCAGCACGAGACCCGATTCATGGATGAGGCCGGGTATGTCAGACGTGCCATCGATTTCGTTGAAAACCACACTGACTGTTTTCATCGCGAACTGTGGCCGGCACATGTCACTGGGTCGGCATGGGTGATCAGCCCCGACCGGGAGCGTGTGCTAATGATGCATCATCGCAAGCATGGTCAATGGTTCCAACCGGGTGGGCATGCCGATGGCGATGCCGATATCCTGCGTGTTGCGTTGAGAGAAACCTCCGAGGAAACCGGCATCGATCCGTCACAGGTGAATTTGCTACACACCGCCATTTTCGACCTGGATATCCATACCATCCCTGCGATCGGCGACGACCCAAGGCATGAGCATATCGATGTCCGCTTTCTGGTGGAAATTGACGATAGTCTCCCCGTGCCCGGCAATGACGAATCCCATGAAGTACTGTGGATGCGACTGTTTGAAGTGTCGCGCTACAACAACAACCGCTCTACGTACAGGATGGTAGAGAAAACCCGCTACCTGAGGAATGTCCTGAATTCCAGCGATCGGGTACCAGGAAACTTGCTGTATTTTGGGGATCAATATATATAGATAATCAACTATGTATTAGCTAATAAATATCAATTGGAACTATATATAGGCATGAGATTATGCTTTGCGCAGGTTTCATAAGTCCATTAATGAATCATTTATTGAGTAAGAAATTAGGAGTCGAATATGTCATCAAAAGCTTATCAAGCAGGTGTTAAGGAGTACCGGGAAAAATACTGGACACCGGATTATGTACCACTCGATACTGACCTACTGGCCTGTTTCAAGGTTACCGGGCAGCCTGAAGTGCCTCGTGAAGAGGTTGCCGCTGCAGTGGCTGCGGAATCTTCAACCGGTACATGGAGTACTGTATGGTCTGAGCTGCTGACTGATCTCGAATACTATAAAGGTCGTGCATACCGCATCGAGGATGTTCCTGGTGACTCTGAATCTTTCTATGCTTTTGTTGCCTACCCAATCGACCTGTTCGAAGAAGGGTCAGTAGTAAACGTCCTGACTTCGCTGGTTGGTAACGTATTCGGCTTTAAGGCGCTGAAGCATCTGCGTCTGGAAGATATCCGTTTTCCCATTGCTTACATCAAGACCTGTGGCGGCCCGCCTGCCGGTATCCAGGTAGAGCGTGACCGTCTGAACAAGTACGGCCGTCCGATGCTGGGTGCAACCATTAAACCGAAGCTGGGCCTGTCTGCAAAGAACTACGGTCGTGCCGTTTATGAATGTCTGCGCGGTGGTCTGGATATGACCAAGGACGATGAGAACGTAAACTCTCAGCCGTTTATGCGCTGGCGTGATCGTTTCGAGTTTGTTGGTGAAGCTATTCAGAAGGCTGAGCAGGAAACTGGTGAGCGTAAAGGTCACTACCTGAACGTTACCGCTGCGACTCCTGAAGAAATGTACAAACGTGCCGAGTTCGCTAAAGAAGTCGGTTCTCCAATCATGATGCACGACTTCCTGACCGGTGGTTTTACTGCCAATACAGGGCTGGCTAACTGGTGTCGTGAAAATGGCATGCTACTGCACATTCACCGCGCCATGCACGCTGTGCTCGACCGCAACCCTCACCATGGTATCCACTTCCGCGTGCTGACCAAGGTCCTGCGCCTCTCCGGTGGTGACCACCTGCACTCCGGTACCGTTGTCGGCAAGCTGGAGGGCGACCGTGATGCAACCCTGGGCTGGATCGACACCATGCGCGATTCCTTCATCAAGGAAGACCGTTCACGCGG
>JARFQE010000083.1 GCA_029287915.1 Arenicellales bacterium | reverse complement strand
ACTGCTGCAAACTCGTAAGTATCATGAACAGTTACAGCAAAAGCATTGCTGCTGATAAATATAAACAGAATTGTTAGATATATTGTTTTCATAACACTGTAACTCATGGAATTATCTCAAGGTTCCTCGACCAGGCAGTGCACCAGGGTCTGCTCGGGTTGGAACAGAAGGTATTGCTGGCACCGGCACCACTGGTGGTGCCGGAGCGTTTGTTACTGGCGGAACCGGGATGCTTTGAGACAGGTAGGCGGCATTATCATTTGGCCTGAACAGCACTCGCCTTGATCTGTCATTCATTGCATTATTCGCTGGCACCTGTGGTCCGGATGCAGGTTCCAGTCCGAGTTCCCAGATGCCCCAGCTATATACAGAATCGATATATGAGCCTTCATCGTGGGTTGCCGCAAATGTGGTAGTTACCAGCGTAAACAGACAGGCTGCAACCGCGGAAACAAAGGCAGATCTGTGGATAGAATTATTTTGTATTTTGGGCGCCATTGGGTACGTCGTATTTATCTCATTTCTATTTATAACTAGCATAAACTATGCCAGCTAAGTAATATTGATTTAAATATCAGTTACTTAGTTGTAAATATTGCGATCATCAAGGCTCTATCCGGGTTGGGTGCTGTGATGAATCCAGCGAATGCGTAAATAATTTCATACGGTAATATTCTTAATAACTTATATGTTATTGATGCAGGGCCCTGCTGAGTATGAAATTGAAATCCATCAGGTCTATGATTCAATAGCAGCAGCTGGCGCGCATAAGTTACAGAAACATATTTATTATCAGTGGCTTACGTGAATGTGGGGTCTATCCAGTGTTGCGCTTAAAAATTTTATTAAGCCGGTATTTGTGGGTTTCCGCTCATTGCGGTCTGCGGATTTGTGATCAGGATGAGAGAGTTAAGGATGCCGACAATTGTCGAATATGTTTACATAATACAAGGTGATATGCATATAAATAATCATATTACGAGCGTGCAGGGGTAAATTCTATGAATTGGCGGGTACCAGTGTGTTGGTTATGTTTACACAATCGACTTTATTTGATGAATTACTGGAAATGCCTTGAAAGGTTTAGCGAGAGAAGCAATCGATCATAATCGTAGGCGTCGATGTTAGACGTGTTTTCTGTATAGGCGATCTCAGTGTTGAGTGTCCACTTGCCAAGGAAGCCGTCCTTGATATCCAGGTGATAGCCAATGCTGGCGGTTATTTCATCATCGTTTCTTACCAGCGTGGTATTGGTATCATCAATAATCGTATCCGGCGCCTTGTAATCAAACTTTCTGTAGTTTGCCTTGAGGTAAACACTGCTCAATTCTGTAACTGAAGTGTAACCACTAAAGTAAAGTGTTAAGCCGTCATAAGCGAACTGGTCGTCTTCTGCGCTGCGGTTGCGCAGCCTGAATCCGGCTTCAATGCCGGTATTAAGGCTTTGAAGCAGGGTTGTGTAGGCGGCGCCGGCCATCACCAGGTTGCCGTCCTGGGGTTCATTTACTGTATCCGCGTAATTGCGTGTCAGAAATGAAGATTCCACCAGGATGCTGCGATAACTGCCGAGGTCGAAACTGATATACGGGTTAACCGAATATGCTGTTGCCAGCGAACTCTGTCCCAGGTTTACATAATCTACCCTGAGTGGAATTGCGCCGAGCCAGCGTCCTGCAGAAATAAATGCCGGGCCGGTATCGGCGCTGATAATGTTCAGGTTGAAGTCACTGGTTTCAGTGTAGAGGTTGCTGGATATGGATGCCTGGCTTTGCCACTCAAAACTCGTTCTGGCGCCATCGACGTTGAAGGGTTTCTTGCGACGGTAACGATGTGATGCGCTCACTACAATATCTGTACCGACCGAGGATATTTCTTCTGAGGGTAAAAAGAATTCACGGCCATTGACAATAATGTTGCCGACACCCGGCACGACATTGATGTTGGAGTTGTAGATCAGGCCCGCCTTCACATATTGTGAAAAGTGGTGAGAACCTTCAGGTTCCAGCTCGTCACTGTAAAGCTGGCCGATGTAGGCAAGAATGGCCAGGCGTACAGACTCGGGTGTTTCCGGATCGTCCAGTACAATCTGGAATTGCTCAATGGCTTTCTCATAGAGGCTGGCTTCGTGGTAGGCGACGGCGAGTTCAAGCCTCGCGCGGTTTAGGTACGGGTTTGTAGCCAGCATGTTTTCAAAGATCTTGATCGCATCATAGACCTTGCCTGATTCGCGATTATCCAGGGCTTCCTCGAATTGCAACTGGATCGGGTCGATTTCTTCTGCCAGGACGCTGCCGGTGGCAATGAAGCTCATAGCTGCTGTAGAAAATAGCAGTTGTCTTATTATTTTATTTACCATGGTTTTTCAGGCTGCATGATGTTTTCGAGTTGCGTATTATACTTATCCATGCTTTTCAGGATGGGATATATAACCACGCTGCTGCTGATATCAGTAAGTTTTAGCGCGGCTGCCTTAAATAATAGACCAAATGCGTTATTTGGCTATAAGGAATCGCATCGATCAGATCTCAATCTTTTTCCGCAATGGCTGTCTGTTCTGGAGCAGCATATGAAGGAAATGGTCCCTGAAGGACAATGTGATGCAAGAGTCTTCAATCGCTGTCATCTACGTGAGTGGTTGTCCTTTTTACAAAGTATCAGTCAGCTGAGTGCTGATGAGAAAATCAGAAAGGTAAATAACTATGCCAACAACAAGGAATATATACTCGACATTGAAAATTACGGCCTGGATGATTACTGGGCAACGCCAAAACAGTTTTTAATTAACAATGGTGATTGTGAAGATTATGCAATCATCAAGATGATGTCATTTAAGCAGCTCGGTTTTGATGTAAATAAGATGCGGGTAGTTGTGGTTCAGGACACAAATCAAAAAACAGTACATGCGGTAATGTCGATAGACATGCACGGCGATATACTGATCCTGGATAACCAGATACAAGAGGTTATTTCACATCGGGAAATTTTTCATTATGTGCCGGTGTACTCCGTCAATGAGAATAGCTGGTGGATGCATCTGCCTGATTAACATATGTGATTGATATTAATGAACAAGTATAAGCCTGTTGCTGCAGCCGGTACATTGCTTTCCCTGTTTCTGCTTGTCAGTGTCTGGCTGATAATGCAGTACGTGGAGAGTGAGCGTGAACGAGACTTGTTTAACTGGCAGGACAGGTTGTCAATACTGGCAGAGTCACAGAAAAGGTTAATAGAAGACTGGTTGGGTATCCAGGTAAAGAATCTGAAAGAATTGGCCGAAAATCCATTAACGCAGATTTATCTTTCGATGGCGACGAAAGCTGAAGATGAAAAAACCGAGGTCGAGCGTGGACAGGTGGCGCATTTACATAATTTGCTGGCTGCAACAGCAAAACGCTCGGGACTTTTTTCAAAGCTGCAGAAGATAAGTACGAATCAGGATGATTCCAGTAAGGATGGAATTGCATTACTGGATGCTTATTCAGGATTGCTGATTTCAACACGTCATTTCCCAAAAGTAAATCAGCACATTAATGCAGCAGTTGAACTCGCAAGACGTAACCGGTCTGCAAGTGTTTATGGTATTTACAGCAATGACGATCGTGAGCCCAGGTTGATAATTGCAGTCCCGGTAAATCGGGTTCAGGCTACAACTGAATCAAGGAATATAGCTGGTTTCATAGTCGCGGTTATAAATCCGGCGCTTTCACTGTACAAGTTGTCTTCACAGCAATGGCTTGCAACACAAACAGATGAGGCGGTTCTGGTCAGCGGTGATGACAATAGTACCGTTTACCTAAGTCCTTTACGTGGTGACTACCAGCTGTTCCATCGTGTAGCCGTCTCAAGTGAACAGCTTGCATCTAATTTTGCCCGGTTAAAAACAGGCGGATTCGATGTGAAAAAAGATTATAGAGGAAACGACGTGCTTGTTACGGCCCGGACGATAGACAATACAAGCTGGATATTGATGCAGAAAATTGATGCGAGTGAGGCGTTGCGCGAGTC
>JARFQE010000019.1 GCA_029287915.1 Arenicellales bacterium | reverse complement strand
TACGCGCTTTATATCGACCCGCCTGGGTTTTTCTTTTGTCAGGAATGAAACACTGGAGCTGGGTATTTCTGCCGGTGTCAGCGCTGCTTCAATCGAAGCGGGCGTTTCCGGCTCTATCGAAGGGGTCGGCAGTGCATCAGGCGATGTCTCTGCCGATGTTCCATTACCAAGTATTGGTGTATATGGCACATTAGCGTTAACGAAAAAACTGTCAATCGGTGGCCGAGCAGGCCTGTTCAGCATTGAAGTGGGCGATGATAGTGGCGATTTGCAGGACTTTTTCGCTTCTATTGATTATTTCTTCACTAAAAATATCGGCATTGGGGTCGCCTATAAATATATCGATATAGATGTGAAGATTAAAGAAGATGCCTATCGGCAACTCTATAACATCACGCAGTCAGGTCCTGTGGCCTATCTGTCAATCGGGTTTGGCTCCTGATTCGGCTGTTGCATGCCGTTTTGTATCATTAATGCAACAAATGTGAAAAATATGTCGTAAAATTTACAAATTAATCGATTTTTTTGTTGTACAACTACAAAATTCTGTGTAATATCTCGTTATCACCTGGTGCTTCGTATGCATTGGTATACACCGGAGTGCCAAAATAGTGATTTTTAGGTTTAGTAATTTAAGTATCACAAGTAATTTAAGTATCACATAAGTATCACAACATGTTCCTGAACAGGAGAGAACAATGCAGAAAAATTTAATTGCACTGGCTGTTGGCGCAACGATTGCTGCCGCGCCAATTGTTGCGACACAGGCTGACGTCAAATTATGGGGTCGGTTTGAAGTTGAAGTGGTAAACATCGATGGTGGCGACTTTGATAACAAGTGGGAGCAGGGTGACGGAAACGGTATGAGCCGTTTCGGTATCGATGCCAGCAAGGACCTCGGCAATGGTCTGAAGGCTGTTGGTCGTTATGCCTTCAAGATGGATCCATCCAATGGTTCTCAGTTGTCCGCTCGTGACCAGTATGTGGGTCTGAAAGGTGGATGGGGCGCCATATTGCTTGGTCGCCAGCCGACGCCTTACAAAATGAACGGTGGTGTAAAATGGGATCCGTGGACCGCAACCTTCATGGAAGCCCGTCGTTCAGGCGGTATGTCAGGTGATGCAATCGGTCACAATGGTT
Source organism: Arenicellales bacterium (assembly GCA_029287915.1). Taxonomy (GTDB): domain Bacteria; phylum Pseudomonadota; class Gammaproteobacteria; order BMS3Bbin11; family BMS3Bbin11; genus BMS3Bbin11. The sequence goes on along the minus strand of JARFQE010000019.1, from coordinate 8,365 downwards.
TCGTCAATGACGTGATTGCCTATGCTTCACCGAAATTTGCCGGTATCAAGTTCCAGGTTGGCTATATCGCTGACGAAAACGCCACTAATAACGGTACTTCCGGAGCAGCCAACGGTACAGGGCTGATCGGTGGTACTGGTGTCTGGGGCCCTGTCGAAGTTATCGCTGCCTATCATAACTACCGCAACAGAGGTGTCGAAGATCTGGAAATCGAAGGTGGTGAAGACGTCAAACAGATGAAAGCCGGTATACGCTGGAAAGGCGCTGGCCTGACTGCCGCCTACCAGTTCGAAGATGTTGACGCCGGTGGTAGCGTTCGCATCAACGGTAACAGGGTTGTTCGTCAGCTGGGTGAAGGTAAGTTCAACTTCATCAACCTGGGTTACAAGTTCGGTAATACACTGATCGCTGGTAACTGGGGTGCTTTCAGCGCCGATGGCGATGGTCCTAAGTCGGACGTTGATTACTGGACAATTGGTGCAAAATACTACTTCGCCAAGAAGGTCAGTTCTTACATCGGTTATGCAGAAACCAAGGTCAAGCCTGACAACATCGAAGACACCAAATACAAACTGTTTGGTGTAGGTATGCGCTACGACTTCTAAGTCATACCGCAGTATATTAAAACGGGACCTTCGGGTCCCGTTTTTTTTGCCCGCACCCGGGTAATGGCTATACTTCTATTTCGGACTCTCCATTGCGTACTGTGCACGTGAACCGCTTTGCAATGGCGACAAACAGCAGGCTCTTTTCTGTCTTCCAATTTCTTCTTCTCTGACGTATTGTTGACAATTATTTGATTAAGGATCTGTGATGACAAAGGTAGGGATCATTGGCGGCACCGGCTACACCGGTGTAGAACTGATAAGGCTGCTGGCCAGGCATCCGTATGCCGAACTGACGGTGATTACCTCACGTGCTGAATCGGGTCGTCGCGTGTCGCAAATATTTCCCAGTCTGCGGGGTATCTGTGAGCTTGAATTCAGCAGTCCGGACAGTAACAGCTTTTCACAATGTGATGTGGTTTTTTCCGCCACGCCGAATGGCATTGCCATGTCTATGGCAAGACAACTGCTCGATAAAGGGATCCGACTTATCGACCTGGCCGCCGATTTCCGTATCAGGGATGTTGCTGTCTGGGAGCACTGGTACGGTATGCAACATGCCTGCCCTGAGCTGCTTGAAGAGGCCGTCTATGGCCTGCCCGAGATGAATCGAGCGGCAATTAGGCGTGCGCGGCTGGTGGCCAATCCCGGTTGCTATCCAACGGCGGTCACACTTGGGTGGCTGCCACTGTTAAAAGCAGGGCTGGTTGATAGCAGTGATTTGATTGCCGATGCAAAGTCAGGTGTTTCGGGTGCTGGCCGGGGTGCCAATGTCGGCACCCTGCTGTCCGAGGCTGGAGATTCGTTCAAGGCTTATAGCGTAGCAGGTCATCGCCATCATCCGGAGATTGTGCAGACATTGACTCAACTGTCCGGCCAGCAGACCGAGCTGTTATTCACCCCGCATTTGACCCCAATGATCAGGGGAATACATGCCACCTTATATGCGAAGTTATTGCCAGATATCGATGTCGACCTGCAAATACACTACGAGAAGACCTATGCCGAGGAGGCTTTTGTCGATGTAATGCCAACGGGTTCTGCTCCGGAAACACGTTCCGTTCGGGGTTCCAATATCTGCCGTATTGCGCTGTACAGGAATGAGCAAAGGATCATCGTTCTATCTGTTATTGACAATCTTGTCAAAGGTGCTGCCGGACAGGCTATACAGAATTTTAATTTAATGTTTGGCTATGACGAGAAAACTGCACTCGACCTTGTCCCGCTTGCACCATGATATGCGGACTTACTAAATCTGCGGCGGAACAGTAATATTGCTTAACGATGCTCGCACCAGTCTGGAAGTAAGACCAACGACGGCGCCTGTCTGGAAAAGTCGCCTGCTGCCCGTGCTTATTGTTGTGCTTTTCATGTCAACCATCGCCGCCTATTTTTTAGGAAAGTATAGCGCTGAGATTGAATGGCAGGACGCCCTGGAAGCTTTTAACATGCTGGAACAAGACCATCGGCGTCTTATTAAAGAAAATACACAGTTAAAAGAAAGTCTCGAGTTTGAGAAAGCGAAAAGTCAGAGGGACCTGCAGATAAAACGACAGGCCTATGATGAGATTGCGCAGACACTGGCTAGCAGTAGCCATGAGATTGCAGGTCTTAGAGAAGATATAAGGTTTTATGAGAGTATCATAGACAGTCATGAGGATAAGGAAGGGCTGCAAATAAAAAGTGTATCGTTACAGGCCGGTAGTGTTAAGGGTGACTACCAGTACCGAGTAATAATCGTCAATAGTGACTATGGCAAATCTAAATCTAAAGGCAGCCTGGTCATTGAACTGGAAGGTTTGCAGGATGGAAAACTAACGACAATCAATGCCTCCAGAGGAAAGTCGGGCCAGGACATCGCATTGTTGTTCAAGTACTTCCAGAGAGTTGATGCCCAGCTGACCATTCCTGAAGGTTTCCAGCCGCAAAGGCTGCACGTTACTGCCAGCCTGACGGGCGGCAAGGCCATAAAAACTGAAAAATGGTATAGTTGGGAGACGTTACTAAACAAAAGTGGGTCTGAACAGGGCTAAATTGTTCAGAAACAAAGTAAAATTATTAACAGGAGAGTTGTTATGCTAGGCAAGAAGCCTGCACCTGCTGTAGTGCAAAAACCGACAGATAAGATTGATACATTAATTGGTCCGAATACTGAAATTAATGGAGATGTTAATTTTTCAGGCGGCTTACGTGTTGATGGCAAATTGACAGGGAATATTTCTGCTAAAGATGCCAGCGATAACAGCTTGTTAACGATAAGTGAGCAGGCTGAAATCAGTGGCAATGTTACTGTACCCCATGTGGTGATCAACGGCATCGTCAATGGAAATGTTTCATCAGCAGGAAAAGTTTTATTGCAGAGCAAGGCCAAGATTGTTGGTGATGTCTATTATTCCACCATTGAAATGGAGCTCGGTGCTACAGTCAATGGCAGTATGGTTTGCGAGACAGCAAAAAAACCATTGCATAGTGAGGCCAGGCCTGTTGCGCTAGATAAAGGAAAAGTCGAAAAGCAGAGTGCTTGACCAAAACGCTCAGGATTGAAATAATATAAGCTATTACTTATGGAGTTGGTCAGATGAGCGAATTAGCAACAGATACAACAGATACAGATACAATAGATATTGATACGCCGCTGATTTTTACAGATCAGGCGGCGGCAAAAGTTAAGAAATTGATTGAGGAAGAGGGAAATCCTGAATTAATGCTGCGTGTCTACATAACCGGTGGAGGCTGCTCCGGTTTTCAATACGGATTTTCCTTTGAGGAGAAAGAATCTGAAGGGGATACCCGTATTGTCAATGACGATGTTGTATTACTCGTAGACCCAATGAGTTTCCAGTACCTGATTGGTGCTGAGGTCGATTACAAGGATGATCTGGAGGGGTCAAGGTTTGTCATCAACAACCCCAATGCCCAGACTACCTGCGGTTGCGGATCGTCTTTTTCTGTCTGATTAGTTGCTGTCTTTCTATCGATCTGTTTTGTAGGGGTGCTGGTCAGCGCCCCTTTTTCGATTCAGCTTTGAAGTCCAGTTTCAGGCCGGAAATATACCCCCTAAAATAACCGGGTGGCGGGCTCCAGTCACAGCCGGCAGATTACCGGCCTGTTTTTCCATTGTGCACCAGGCCAGCCAGGCAAATGCTGTTGCCTCTACATAATCCGGGTCTAGACCTAGTTTATCTGTTGTATAGTGTTTTGCGTTTGCCAGGTGACGATGAATACGGTCATTGAGATCTTTATTATGAACACCCCCTCCACAAAGGTAAATCTGCTTTCCATCATAGCCCTCACGAATAATAGACAGGGCAATGGTGCGGGCACTCAACTCTGCTAATGTTGCCTGAACATCTTCAGCTTTCAGGTCTGTGACTGATGGGTAACTCGATTCCAGCCAGTCAAGGTTAAAATAGTCGGTACCTGTGCTTTTCGGTGAACTTTTACTGAAATAGCTATCAGCGAGAAGTGACTCTAGCAGTTTTCTGTCTACGGTGCCGCTGGCAGCCCAGCTGCCATTTTCATCATAGCCGAGTCCGCGACAGGATAATGACCATGCATCAAGCAGACAATTGCCGGGGCCGGTATCACAACCGGAAACGGTATCCTTGCTGTTTAGCGGTGGCAGAAGAGTGATATTTGCAATACCACCGATGTTGACAATAACGCGTTGCTGCTCGGGATCAGAAAACACAGCCCTGTGGAAGGCTGGTACCAGTGGCGCCCCCTGGCCACCAGCAGCAATATCACGTGCACGAAATTGTGCCACAGTTGTTATGCTGGTCTTTTCTGCAATGACAGAAGGATTACCAATTTGCAGAGTATAGGGATGTCTGCAATCTGGTTGATGTCTTATTGTCTGGCCATGGCAGCCAATAGCCTTGATCTTGTGAGGTTTGTAAGCAGATCTTGAAATCAGGTCCAGCGCTACATTCGCATAGATTTCGCCAAGTTCGGTGTCAAGTAAACAAAGTTCATGTAATGATTCATTGTTCCCACTGATTATATTTCTGAGCTGGATTACGATATGTTCAGGAAATTTAGTATTGAGCAACGAAATAACTTCAAGCTCGCCTTTGTCACCAATACGAATAAGCGCGGCATCAATGGCATCCAGACTGGTACCAGACATCAGGCCGATATAGTAATCATCCATAGATATTTTAGATTAGTATGAAGCTGGAATAGCGTTAACCAGCGGTTGAAATGATTAACTGCCAGAATGATCTATGCTTGCAGTAATGTTGAGGGCATCTATATTGTCCAGCTGTTCTTCCCAGTAACGCGCAGAGCGCTCAAAGTCTGCTTTCTGTGCTAGTTGAATAGGTTTGCTGGCAGGCTGGCGGAAGCTCAGAGGATTGACATGTTTGCCATTGATGCGAAATTCATAATGCAGATGGGGGCCACTGGCAAGGCCTGTTGAACCAACGCGTCCTATCGTCTGACCCTGCTTGACTTTTGACCCTTTGGCAATACCGCGGGAAAAGCTGGACATATGCGCATACAGGGTGCTGTAAGTGCTGCCATGGCTGATGATAACAGCATTGCCATAGCCACCCTTGCGGCCAGCGTGAATGACTCTGCCAGCTGCGGTAGCGCGTATTGGTGTACCTTTAGGTGCAGCATAATCGACACCTTTATGCGCACGAGTTTTTTTCAATACCGGGTGGTAGCGTGCTTTGGTAAAGCGCGAACTGATGCGACTGAATTTAACCGGTGTTCGAAGAAAGGTTTTTTGCATGCTTTTCCCATCTGGAGAATAGTAGCGCAGTTCACCATCGTTATCTGTGTTGGCTATCGCACGGTAGGTTTTGCCATTATTAATAAACTCAGCAGCGAGTATGTCACCATGACTTTTTTTACTGCCATTGACATACACTTCTTCAAAAATCAGTTTAAAACGATCACCAGGTTGCACATTGATGGCAAAATCAATATCCCAGCCAAATATTTCGGTCATGTTCATTATCAGGGTGTCGCTGATTCCAGCCACTTTTGCCGCCGCATAGAGGGATGAAATCACTTCGCCCTGGGCTTTTCTTACCAGTATTGTCGTTGGCAATTTATGCTTGATAATCTCATAGCTATCATCGCTTCTTCTGGCATGTACCCAGGTAAGCGGTGTGTCTTCGTAGATATATTCATCACCGATAAGTCCATCAGTACTGCGAATGTGGAGTTTTTTACCCGGCACCAGCCTTACCAGCGGGTCACTGTTATCAGAACGTGCTATCAGAGTCGCAGCCGCAGTATTGAGGCCGAGCCGTTTGAGAATGACATACAGTGTGTCACCTTTTTTTACCTTGGTAGATTTCCATTTATCCGGAGACTCTTCCAGTAATGGCAAAAATGAGGTTCCTGAGCCCTTTTTTACCAGTTGTTCTGCAGGCATCAGATCATCATGGACTTCAGGTTGATTAACAGTTGCAGTGTTTTTATCTGTAACAGTACGCAGGCTGTGGTTTGGCCGGTCCAGGCTTTCAGGTAACGAATCGACAGTAAGCATGGATGTTATAGTCTGATCATCCTGATCATCAGGGTTCTGAATGCCCTCTCCACGATCAGAGAAAAGCATTATCGCCACAAAAATGAACAGCATCAGAAACCAGTAGCGTAATCTAACCGGCTTGATTACTGACAAATAAGACCTGTTGGGGTGATTATTTCCGGGTTCTTTGAAATCCCGATTGTGGTTTCGAGTCTGCTGCATCTGGCTTATGAGTATAAAAATTCGCTGTATATTACTATTTGTATGCGCAAGGAGCCAGTCTGTCAACGTAATTGCTGCACTTAATTTGCATTACTCATTAATCTGCCAGCTGGCCTGTGATACCCTTTGCGCCCCTGTATACGAGCAAAAGAGGCTATTGCTAATGGTGTCTGTTGATGAGTCACTGGCATTGATACAACGCGGTGTCGATGAAATTATTCCCGAAGACGGTCTGGTAGAACGCCTGCAGGCAGGGGCGCCGCTAAGAATCAAGGCTGGATTTGATCCTACTGCTCCGGATCTTCATCTTGGGCATACAGTCCTTATCAACAAGTTGCACCAGTTTCAGCAGCTTGGTCATGAAGTATTGTTTCTTATTGGTGATTTCACAGGAATGATTGGGGACCCGACGGGAAAAAATGCGACTCGACCGCCGCTAACACGTGATGAGGTGATCGAAAATGCTGTTACCTATGAACAGCAGATCTACAAGATTCTCGATCCGGAAAAGACTATCGTGATGTTCAATTCATCCTGGATGGGAGAGATGAGTGCTGCTGACATGATACAACTGGCCGGCAAACATACCGTCGCACGCATGCTCGAACGCGATGATTTCAGCAAACGTTACCGAGGGGGGCAGTCGATTGCTATTCACGAGTTCCTCTATCCGCTGGTGCAGGGTTATGACTCAGTTGCTATGAAAGCTGATGTTGAGCTTGGTGGTACCGATCAAAAATTTAATCTTCTGGTAGGTCGTGAATTGCAGCGCCAGTATGGACAGAATCCACAGGTAATAATTACCATGCCAATCCTGGAGGGGCTGGATGGTATTCAGAAAATGTCCAAATCACTAAATAATTATATTGGCATCAATGACCAGCCGGCTGAAATGTTTGGCAAGCTTATGTCAATTTCGGATGATTTAATGTGGCGCTATCTTGAGCTTTTGAGTTTTGAGTCCATGGACGTCATCGAGGGCTGGAAACGGGAGGTATCCGCGGGTCTGAATCCAAGGGATGTCAAGTTCAGGCTGGCACTTGAAATCGTGGCACGGTTTCATTCAGCAAATGAAGCAGAAGCCGCGCAGCAGGAGTTTATTAATCGTTTTCGCAAGGGCGCAATGCCAGAGGATATCGCTGAGGTAACTTTACAATCCGAAGGCGGTGTAATCCCGATTGCAAATTTACTCAAGAATGCAAATTTGACACAAAGCACTTCTGACGCATTAAGAATGATTCGTCAGGCAGCAGTAAAAATTGATGGTGAGAAGGTGGAGGATGCTCGACTTGAAATAAAAGCCGGCAGTACTCATATTTATCAGGTAGGCAAGAGGCGTTTTGCCCGCATTACAGTCAACTAGGCATGTTGTCTGGTTATTTCTAAATTATCTGTTTTTATCTGTTGACCAGAACCCACTGTTACGTATAATGCGCGCTCCCTTGTGAAGGGAGCAGGGAATATGTCCTGTAGTCTGGTTTAATCATTATCCGATAGTCTTTATCTACCCACAGTAACGGGACAAAGATAACCGGTGATAGCGTGGTTTCAATCTAATTTCAAATTATCTGAAATTATTGGTTGACGAGGCTGCTGGCAGGCGTATAATGCGCACCCTCGCTGGTCAGAACGGAAACGTTCAGGGCCCGATCTTTTAAAATTTGAAACAAGCAATTGTGCAGACGCTTCTGTTGATTCTGAAGATTTCCAGAAAAGTGAAAAGTCGATAATTTGCTGCATTCTGCAGTGAAATAAAGACAGGTTCACATCAAAATACAAGTCGTCCCAAGGGGCGCACTCCATGTTTTTAAACTGGAGAGTTTGATCCTGGCTCAGATTGAACGCTGGCGGCATGCCTAACACATGCAAGTCGAACGGAAACGACAGAAACGATCACTTCGGTGTGAGTTTCTGGGCGTCGAGTGGCGGACGGGTGCGTAACGCGTAGGAATCTACCTTATAGTGGGGGACAACTCGGGGAAACTCGAGCTAATACCGCATAAGCCTTACGAGGGAAAGCAGGGGATCTTCGGACCTTGCGCTATTAGATGAG
>JARFQE010000001.1 GCA_029287915.1 Arenicellales bacterium | reverse complement strand
ATTGATCAGCTTCGTGGTTTTTTACCTCGACCGACTCAATGCGGGCTGGGAGATCGGGCGTATCGCTTTCCTGGTCATGATCGGTTCGCTGGCCTTTGCATTCTATCAATTGCTGCACCCCGTTCGCGGTGTGTTTGCCGGCTACATGAAACAGTCGGGTCGAAAAAAGGCCAGGCGACTGCTACTGCCATTCTACGTGGTGCTGGTGGTGGCACCACTGGCGCTCGGCGTGCTGTCATTGACGGGCTATCTGTACACGGCTGGAATCCTGCAATCGCTGCTGCTGCAGACCAGCTGGCTGATTGTGGGGCTGTTTATACTTGCCGAACTGGCACATCGCTGGCTGCTTGTTATACGCCGCCGTCTTGTCTACGATGCCGCTATCAAGGAGCAGGTTCAGCAGGACACGGAGGTTTCACAACAGCAAGGCACTGCACTGGAAGCGGAAGAACCGGAAGTTGATCTTGTCACCCTCAGCGGCACCAGCCTGAAATTGCTCAACACGTCTGTACTGGCACTGGGCTTCATCGGATTGTGGATGATCTGGCATGAAATATTCCCGGCATTGCGCATATTCGAAGATGTCACTCTCTGGCATCACACGATGACGGTGGATGGGGTGGAAAAACAGCTGCCTGTCACGCTGCTGGATATCGGTATCGCGCTGATCTATGGCATCGCTACCCTGGTGCTGGCGAAACAGTTGCCGGCAGTGCTTGAGATTATTCTGCTGCAGAGCACCGGCATGACAGCGAGCAGCCGCTATACGGTGACCACGCTCACCACCTATGTCATCGTGACTTTTGGTATCGTGCTTGTGTTCAACACGCTGGGTGCAGACTGGTCGAAGCTGCAATGGCTGGTGGCCGCGCTGGGTGTTGGTATCGGTTTTGGCCTGCAGGAGATCGTGGCCAATTTTATCAGTGGCATCATCATCCTGTTCGAGCGCCCGGTCAGGGTCGGCGATTTTGTGACCATCGGCGATACCGATGGCTTTGTCACCAAGATACGCATACGTGCAACAACCATCCGCAGCAGGGATGCGCACGAACTGCTGGTACCCAACAAGGAGTTCATTACCGGACGGCTGCTCAACTGGTCACTGACCGACCAGACGTCGCGGCTGCAGATTATTATAGGTATCGCTTACGGCTCCGATGTCGATAAAGCCATGCGCCTGATGGACGAGGCAGCCCGACAGAACAAAAACGTTCTGGAACAACCATCACCTACTGTGATATTCCAGAGTTTCGGTGACAATGCCCTGAACATTATCCTGCGCTGTTTTGTTTCTTCGGTTGAATATCGCGAAAGTACTATCAGTGAACTGAACCGGGCGATCAACAGGAAATTCAACGAAGCTGGCATCGTCATTGCCTTCCCGCAACGCGACCTGCACATCGATGCATCTGCACCGTTACCAGTCAGGATCGAAGGTGGCCAGCAAGATCAGGTCAGGGAAGATAAAACACCATTTTCTCCTTCCGTCTGAAACCTTACATCCATTTCTTGTGCTTGAAAAACCAGATTTGAAAGATAACCAGTATCACCAGGGCCAGGCAGAAAATTAAAAAGGAGCCTGTGTATTCAGCTCCCGGAATGCCACCGACATTAATGCCCAGCAGGCCGGTTAAAAAACCCAATGGCAAGAAGATAGCAGCGACGATGGACAGAACGTACATCGTACGGTCCATCTTTTCGGACAGGCGACCCAGCAGTTCTTCCTGTACCACGACTGCTCTCTCCCTGGTCATGTCCAGGTCTTCAACAAAGCGGGTGGTTCGGTCAGCACTTTCTCTAAGACGTAATCGATCCATGTCGCTCAGCCATTCCACCTTTTCGCTGAACAGTCGAGACACCGCTTCTCGTTGCGGCGCAAGATATCGACGCAGGCCGATGGCATTACGGCGTAACTCCGCAATTATCGGGCGCAGTTCGTAGGATTCCATGGTCAAAACTTTTTCTTCCAGCTCATCGACCTCGTCACTGATTCTGTCGACGACATCGGCCATACGTTCGACCATCCTGTCAGTGAGTGACTCCACAAACTCTCCGGCGTTGCATGGACCGTTGCCTTTCATGAGTGTATCACTCAGTTCTGAAGCAGCCAGCAGACGCCGCCTGCGCGTGGTAATAATACGCGTACCATCACTCCACAGACGCACAGCGACCATGTCTTCCGGGTCTGCTTCCGGATTTGCGTTGATTCCCCTCAGCGTTAACAGCAAGCCGGTACCGCTGATCATGCTTCGGGGCCGTGTCTCTTCGGACAACAGGGCTTCGGCTGTCACCTCGTCAAGCCCGCTCTCGTTAAGTATCCAATGTTGTACAAACGGGTTGCTGTACTCCAGGTGCAGCCATAACACCCCTTGTTCCGGGTTCCATTGTTTAATACTGTCCCAGTCCTGGCTTTCGCCACCACCCTGGCCGTTTAACAGATAGGCATGTAATAAACCGGTATCATCAGTCATCATTTACTCCTGTATCTATAAGTAAAAAACGGGACGGTGGGGTTACTGGTTAAACATTTCGATTTTCTGGCCGACATTAGAATTCACCGCCTTCTTTAATGTTTCACTTTGAGTACAGTATACTCATTTAATCACAGCAGGGCTTCCGTCAAGCAAATAAGTATACTGTCCCCTGAATACGTCCTTCGACAAGCTCAGGATCTGGGGGGTAGGTACAGGGTGCCGGGAATGGCACAGCCTTGTCCCGGTCTGCAATTGTTTTTCTGGTGAGAGATGCGGGTTAATATGGTCACTGGCAGGATGCTGCTGTTTATCATCGTCCTGCTGTTTTTGTTTGCATAATCTGCGCGGCCCAATCCGGCAGGAATGAAATTTATGAATCAGGACGCGGTAAACAAATCAGTTTTAGTGCTGATGGTGATCGCCATTTCAGCGCTTTTCTTTTCGATGCTCCATCAATTTCTGATGGCCATCTTTCTGGCCGGCCTGTTCAGTGCACTGGCGAGACCTGTATACCGCCGTTTAAAAGTCATGTTCAACGGGCACAGGCACCTGGCGTCGGTTACCACCTTGCTGTTGATGATATTTGTCGTGCTGATGCCAATGATGTTGCTGGTCGGTATTATCGTGGGCCAGGCGATCGATGTCGGACAGTCGATTACACCCTGGGTCAAGCAGACAATAGAACAGCCTGACAGGATTTCTGCTTATCTGCAGCACCTGCCGTTTTATGATGAGCTGGTGCCTTACAGGGAAATCATACTGGATAAGGCCGGTAAAATCGTTGGCTCGATCAGCAAGTGGATTGTGGGTGGGCTTTCCCAGGCAACACTGGGTACGGCCAACTTTGTGTTCATGACTTTTGTTTTTCTGTACACCATGTATTTCTTCCAGATGGATGGCGACAAGCTGATCAGAAAGATTCTTTACTATCTGCCGCTGAACAGTGACGATGAAAGCCTGATGATGGACAAGTTTACCTCGGTAACGCGAGCCACGATAAAAGGCACAATGCTGATCGGGATCCTGCAAGGCGGGCTGGCAGGTACGGCTTTTGCGTTGGTCGGTATAGACAACGCTGTGTTCTGGGGAACCGTCATGGCCGTGCTGTCGATCATACCGAGTGTCGGTTCAGCACTGGTGTGGATCCCCGCGGTCATCATCCTGATCATGCAGGGTGATGTCGGGAGCGGAGTAGGGTTATTAATCTTCTGCGCTGTGGTTGTCGGCAGCCTGGACAATGTGCTGCGCCCGATACTCGTGGGCAAGGACACGAAGATGCACGAACTGATGATTTTCTTCGGCACCCTGGGCGGCATCATGATGTTCGGCATTGCCGGTATTTTCATCGGCCCTTTGATTGCTTCACTATTTGTGACGATCTGGGAACTATATGGTCTGGCATTCAGTGATTATCTGCCCGAGGTGCATTATAAGAAACGCGCTGAAGTGGTGGCTGAGAAAGAATCAGATCAATAATATTTCCGCAGCGTGTACTCTATCCAGCATTAAATTTATGCCAGAGGTGGTGCCCGACTCACGTTTAAAATCAGCAGAGAGGTGCTCATGGGATCACGCCGTGTTTTGTAGAACAGCAACACATGTTATGCAAACAACAGCAGGATTGCTATCGGGCCAGGGCGCGTATTCAATAACACGCAGATTATCCATGGGGCATTGCCCGGAACATTTGGAAAGCATAAGTGATAAGTGCCCATGGCCCGCGTAATCAACAATTTTTCTCGCAGATAAAGACGTATAAACTTTGATCTTCCCGAGACAGGTCTGTTTTATACGGATTTAATAGCTGTTTTTTCTGGATAACTGCTGATATACACAATTGAGTCCTGATAATCTGCTGTAATATGGTTCTTGGTTTTATCATTGAGATAAATGGAAAAGCTGGAAATTTGCATTGATATTATTCGGCCTGTTGTAATAGCCCATCAATCAGAAAAAATTTCTACGGCCAAACAATATTGTATTTAGTTACGCGAAGTCGACAGTCATCGAGAACACGTGATTAAAGTTCTGGATAAGGTTCTTGAGTTGCTGTTTGTTGAATATTTATAATCAGCGGCCCTTTATAAAAATAGATAAATAAAACACGCAAAGGTATAGGTTATGGTTGTCTTAAAAAGAATCATGCTGGATGTCCTCAAGCCCCATAAACCGGATTCGCTGGAATTTTCCCAGGCCATTGCCAGGGCGGGTGAGGATTATCGTGTCTGCCTTACGGTTATCGAGATGGATGAGAACACGGAAACACTGCAGCTTGAAGTCGAAGGCAGCTCGATTGATTTTACAGCTATTGAATCCGCCATAACCAGTATGGGTGGTTCGCTTCACAGTATTGACCAGGTTGAAGTGCAAAACGAATCAGATAACGGATAATTACTCGTGAGTCTGATTGAGCAGGGCAGGCTTCTACTCAGTATTTCCCGCACCAGTGACATTGTGCGCCGCTATTTCGTGGTAAATGGTTTTGATGGTGCCCTGACCATGATGGGTATGATTATCGGGTTTATGATAAGTGCAACCGATGATATGTCCGTCATTATTAGTGCGTGTCTGGGTGCTGCAATTGCTCTGGGTATGAGTGGCCTGAGTAGTGCCTATGTCAGTGAGGTGGCAGAAAGAAAGCGTGAGCTTGTAAAACTGGAGGAGGCCATGATTGCCGATCTCCACCAGACTGCACATGGCGATGCAGCACGCTGGGTACCCTTATGGATTGCACTGGTCAACGGAGCATCACCACTATTTATCTCATTGCTGATCCTGCTGCCGCTGTGGCTGGCAAACGCCGGTTTGACTCTGCCGTTAGCGCCACTTTATATGTCCATTATTGTTGCGCTGGTACTGATTTTCCTCCTGGGTGTACTGCTGGGCCAGATCGCGGGTATTTCCTGGCTGCGCAGCGGAATTCAAACCATGCTGGTCGCCGCCATCACCGCGATTTTGATTTATTTATTGACTGGTTTTTAATTGTGCACTCTGAAGCCTGGCACAGTATTGAGGCTGATGAAGTATTGCAGCGTCTCGAGTCTTCAGCGCAGGGTTTGACCGCGGCTGTTGCACAACAGCGACTGGCCGAATACGGGCCAAATATCATCCCCGAAAAAAAGCGGCGCTCGCTTTTTAAAATTCTGCTGGGGCAATTCAGTGATTTCATGATCCTTGTGCTGCTGGCTGCGGCACTGATCTCCGGTTTCATCGGTGATCCCCAGGACACGATTGCGATTCTGGTGATCGTGTTGCTCAATGCCGTCATCGGCGCGATACAGGAGTTTCGTGCTGAACGTGCAGTAGCAGCATTGCGGGAGATGTCAGCGCCCGAAGCACATGTCGAACGTGATGGCCAGCGTGTTACGCTTGCTGCAGCTGATCTCGTGCCCGGTGATATGGTTATACTGCAGGCGGGTGATATCGTGCCCGCCGATCTGCGTCTACTGCAAGTGGAGGAGATGCTGGCCGATGAATCAGCACTCACCGGTGAATCCACGCCTGTTAACAAACAGTCGGA
>JARFQE010000136.1 GCA_029287915.1 Arenicellales bacterium | reverse complement strand
GGCAGCCACCGCAGGATCTGACAACAGCGCATGGATTTCTTCCAGGCGCTGACTCAGGTGATCAAGTTTTTCTGTGATTGAGGATTTCATAAATTAAGTTTTTCTGTTAATCCAAATCGCATAGCTGAATAGATATTACTGTTGTATACAAACCTGGAGGCAATTGTTATCTACTTTAAGCGGGAGTTATAAGACCTTACCAATAGCATTGGCTTTGCGAAATGGAAAATCAAACTCTATGTTAAAAAAAACGAATACTTCCTGCACAACTGCTGTAGAAATATAGATTAATGGCGACCTGAATGAGCGAGTGGTGCTATAGGGTGCGTAAAGCAGTTCATCCATATCCCGGGAGTATACAGGTAACCTGTTTTGCTCATAAATGAAAGAGGCTGCCCCTTTATGTGTGCCCTCATCGGGCCCTCCATGGGGCGGTAGAAACTCTGATAAAACGCCAAAATATATGGCAAGCAATAAACTAGCTACAATGGTGAAAGCTGTAAAAGCCGACTTATCTTTGGTGATAACAGTATTCATGTGATTATGAGTGCTAAGTATCAGGTTTCAAATAAAAGAGCCAGCATTAGTGCATTTAGTTTTTTTATCTTGAAACGTGAAACTTGCAACTAAAAACTGTTGTTAGACTTTCAAATCAAATAAACGCCTGGCGGCTTCGATGACGGCCTTGTCGGCTTCGCGACCAGCCTTTTGCAAAGCCGCCGTCGGGCAGTGCGTGTATTTGTTAGTCAATGAGCGTGCGAGTGTCTCAATAACAACTTCCGCGTTTTCACCGCTGGCCAGCAAGCGATGGGCTTTCTCCAGTTCTCTCTGTCGCAGCTGATCGGCACTCTCCCTGAGTGCACGAATCATAGGTACAGCATCGAGTGATTTTAGCCAGTCGACAAACTGGCACACTTGCAAATCGATAATGCTTTCGGCTTCCTTGGCTGCTTCACGGCGCGACTGTAGATTGTCCTCAACCACATTCTGCAGATCATCGACGGTGTAAAGAAAGACATCATTCAATTCTCCAACCTCTGACTCTATGTCCCTGGGGACGGCGAGATCAACCATGAATATCGGACGGTGGCGACGCTTTTTTAAGGCTCGTTCAACAGCTCCTTTGCCAAGGATGGGTAGCTGACTGGCGGTTGACGAAATAATAATATCAGCCTCGTGCAAACGTGTCGGTAGTTCAGCCAGGGTAATTGCTTCACCGCCAACGACCTCAGACAGTTTCTGTGCACGTTCGACAGTCCGATTTGAGACTATGATATGACCAACCTGCTGCTGTGACAGATGTTGCGCTGTCAACTCGATGGTTTCTCCGGCACCGATCAACAGCACTGTTTTCTCTGACAGTTCTGAAAATATCTGTTTTGCCAGCCTCACTGCTGCATAGGCGACAGAAACTGCACTGGCGCCTATGTGAGTATCCGTGCGCACCTGTTTGGCCACCGAAAAGGTGTGCTGAAATAACTGGTTAAGCAGCTTGCCGGTGACACCAGTTTTGTGCGCAGTAGCGAAGGCTTCTTTCATCTGGCCCAGGATTTGCGGCTCACCAAGCACCATGGAATCAAGCCCGCTGGCGACACGAAAAGCATGTCGTACAGCCTCATCACCAGGGTTTCGGTACAGATACGGCTCAATCTGAGCCGCTGGCAGGTGGTGATAATCACAAAACCAGTTAATCAGACTATTTTCATTTGCCTGTTCATGACTGCAGTAAATTTCGGTACGATTGCAGGTTGAGAGTATCGTGGCTTCACGCGCACCGCCCGCACCTGTAATATCTGCTAGTGCGGTCTCCAATGTTTCTGGCGCGAATGCAGTCTGCTCCCGGATATCTACCGGTGCAGTTCTGTGGTTGATGCCAAAGTTAAACAGGTGCATGATGCCTACTTTTTTAGGAAAGAACCGAATATTGTCTCTTGTTAGAAAATTCTGTCAAGCTGCTTCATATTTTGCATTGCTTGCACTCATTTCTGCCGCACTGAATTCATGTGCCGGCAGCACTGGTAAAAAGTCCAGCACGGATGTCACTTCGAACGATATCCCTACGGTTGAGAGCAACGCAGAATCTGACGGAGCGCCACAGAATCTACCAGGTGTAGAGCTAAGCCCTGACCTGATGTACAAGCTCTTATTGTCCGATCTTGCCCGTCAGCGCAGCTACAATGAGGTGGCTCTGGATGCCCTGGTCGATGCCGCGATTGAAACAAGAGACCCCAGGCTGGCAGCTCAGGCAACACGCCAGGCGGTCATTTCATCCCAGTTCGGTACCGCTATTCAAATGGCGCGTCTCTGGCAGGAACTGGCGCCAGACAATATTGATGTTTACCAGACTCTGGGCAATCTCCTGGTTGTAGAAAAACAGCCGCAGAAAGCTTTTGACTATTATAGCAAGGCATTGTCATTAACCGACGAAAAAAATCGCAGCCAGTTACTGAAACAGATTGGAAATACGCTGATTCGCTATACCAGCAAGGAACAGGCCCTCGAATTAATCGAAACACTGGCTGCAGAATACCCGCATTCTGCAGATGTTGCACTAGCACATGCCAGCGTTTCCAGTTCTCTCAAGCAATATGATACTGCCGCCACCGCTTTAGACCGGGCACTGGCACTTGAACCTGATAATATTGACGCAGCCGTATTCAAGTTCAGCTTGCTGGTTTTGCAAAAAAAGGACAGCGAAGCTGATCAATTTGCCACCGAATACCTGAAAAAACATCCAAAATCGCTGGAGCTACGCAATTTACTTGCCCGCTATTACCTTGAGTCCAATAATCTCGAAGCCGCTGAAAGGGAGTATCTGATTATTTACCGGCAGGACGAAACATCTATCATTGCTCTGATGTCTCTTGCCCTGATCAGAATGGACAGTAAAAAATACGACGATGCAACACAATACCTCGAAAAAGTATTACAACTGCAGTCAACTAGTGACCTGGCAAGGTTATATCTAGGCGATATCGCAAGCCTGCAAAAGCGCTTCGATGATGCTATCCAGTGGTATAGCTCGATCTCCGACACTGATCAATTATTTGCCGCCCGTCTGCGTCTGGTTGATGTCTATCTGAAGCGTGATGGCACCGATGCTGCATTGCGTGAACTGGAAGCCATACATCCTGAATCAGACAGCCAACAGATTGATATTATTTTGTTAAAAAATGAACTACTGACAAAAAGCGGTCGTATTGATGAAGCTCTGCAGGTCATTAACGACGCTCTCTCTGATAATCCCGATAATATAGATCTTCTCTATGCAAGAGCAATGATCTCGGCGCAACAAAAAGATGTTGCAGGGCTCGAAAAGGATTTACTGCGTGTGCTTGAAATAAAGCCTGGTCATGTGCAGGCACTCAATGCCTATGGCTTTACACTGGCAGACCTGACTGATCGGTATAAAGAAGCCTATTCATTGATATCAGCAGCGCACCAACAGAAGCCCAACGATCCGTTTATCCTCGACAGCATGGGTTGGGTGGAATACAGGCTTGGTAATCTCGATGCGGCTGAAGGCTATTTACGTAAAGCGCTGTCCAAACGCAATGACCCTGAGATTGCTTACCATCTTTCCGAGGTTTTGTTCGCTGCAGGAAAAAAACGTGAGGCAAAAAAAGTCTGGTTGAAGGCAAAAAAAGAGTTCCCGGATGATGAGAAACTTAATTCTATTAGCGAAAAGATGAAAGGAAATTCGCTTTAACTATTAAGTTTTTTCGTAATATGTAACAGGTCTTCACGTGTAAATTGAAAATCGATACCAAATTAATCAATGCCAGCCTGCTGTTGTTCACACTCTCTGTGCTATCTGGCTGTACCAGCATACCTGCAAAAAAAGAAGCTCCGGTCGACTGGAAGTCCCGCCAGGCTGCTTTCGCGCAGATAGACAGCTGGTTAATGCACGCACGCATAGGCATGCGTAGCAAGCACCATAGTGGCAGTGCCACCTTGATCTGGGATGAAACTGAAAGAAAACGCAAGTTACGCCTGCTCGGTCCACTGGGAGGAGGTGTCATTTATCTACAACAGGATAAAACGGGAGTCTCCCTGCAGGACAGCAACGGCAAGCAGTGGCATGCTGATGACCCCAATGAGCTAATCTACCGTGTCACAGGCTGGCAGATTCCTGTCTCTGGCCTGCGCTGGTGGCTGCTTGGCATCACCGAGCCCGGCAGCACGGCAGAATATACTCTAGATGAATCACAACGCCTGCTCAGTGTCACGCAGGATGGCTGGAAGGTTACACTCGATAAATACAAACTGTTCGGTGATTATGAGCTTCCGTCATCGATTGTGGTGGAAACACAGGCCGGCCAGGATAAAGACGGCTATATCCGCGCAAAGCTTATTGTCAAGGAATGGAAAATAACGAATTAGACGAAACATTATACCTGCTATAACTTTCGTCACCCGTATTAGGTAATTCGTGAAATCGATGGACTTTAAATGATACTTACCCTTCCAGCACCGGCAAAACTGAATCTGTTCCTGCATGTCACCGGTCGGCGTGAAGACGGCTATCATGAACTGCAGACTGTATTTCAGTTTATTGAGCTGCACGATGTGATCACTCTTTCAAAGCGATCTGATCAGCAGATAAAAAGAATTGGCGACTGGTCAGAGGTGGCTGAGGAAAATGACCTTATGGTGAAATCGGCCCGTGCACTTGCCTGCTATGCGGGGGTTGCTTGCGGTGTCGACATTACTATCGAAAAAAACATTCCTATGGGCAGTGGTCTGGGTGGTGGTAGTTCTGATGCGGCGACAGTGCTATGTGGATTAAACGTACTATGGGGCCTCAAACTTACAAATACTGAACTGGCAAATATAGGTGTAGAACTGGGTGCCGATGTACCCATTTTTATTCATGGACATGCGGCCTGGGCAGAAGGAACCGGCGACATTCTGATTTCTATCGACCCGCCAGAAGACTATTATCTTCTGGTTGTTCCGCCTGTACATGTCTCTACAGCTGAAATTTTCAGCCATCCCGCATTGACACGCGATAGCTCGCCAATCAGAATACCGGACTTTCTTGAAGGACAAGGACATAACGATCTCGAAGCGGTGGTCAGACAAGAATATCCTGTCATTGATGAGGCGATGAACTGGTTACAGCGCTTCGCCAAAGTGCGCATGACGGGTACTGGTGCAGGTGTATTTATTTCGACTGCATCGACCCGGGAAGCACAGGAAATAGCGCAACAGGCACCTGCTGACTGGCAGTGCTTTGTTACGCGGGGTTTGAATACAAGCCCGTTGTATGATCAATTGTCTAACTTTACGAATGGGGTGTAGCCAAGCGGTAAGGCACCGGATTTTGATTCCGGCATGCACAGGTTCGAATCCTGTCACCCCAGCCACAACATACAAGGGACATTTAGGGAGCAGACGTTTTGCCAAATGATGACATGATAGTCCTATCAGGCTCCGGTAATCCCGAGCTCAGCAGAGAAGTCTGCCAGCACCTGGACATCGCTCAGGGCAAGGCAATCGTCGACCGTTTCAGCGACGGTGAAATTCAGGTAGAGATACTGGACAATATCCGCGGTCGTGATGTTTTCATTTTACAGTCGGTTTGCCCGCCCAGTAACGACAACCTGATGGAATTGCTGCTGTTGATCGATGCCTGCAAAAGATCGGCTGCAGGACGCATCACTGCCACCGTTCCCTACCTTGGCTATGCACGGCAGGACAGAAGACCACGCTCCCAGCGTACACCGATCTCTGCTCGACTGGTGGCTGATATGATTTCTATAGCCGGTGCCAGTCATGTTCTCACTGTCGATATCCACGCCGATCAGATAGTCGGCTTTTTTGATGTTCCGACAGACAATATCTATGCCCTGCCGGTCCTGCTTGGAGATGTCTGGCGACACAGTGATGACAGCCTGATGGTGGTTTCTCCCGATGTCGGAGGTGTGGTACGTGCGCGCGCCCTGGCCAAGCCACTGGATGCTGACCTCGCCATTATTGATAAACGTCGTCCCAAAGCGAACGTAGCCAAAGTCATGAACATCATTGGTGACGTTGAAGGCAGAAGCTGTGTCATTATTGATGACCTGGTCGACACCGCTAACACTCTCTGTGAAGCAGCGGGTGCATTGAAAGAACGTGGTGCCAGCCGCGTAGCTGCCTGCTGTACTCACCCCATACTTTCCGGCGCAGCGGTCGACCGTATCACCAGCTCAGAGCTGGACGAACTGGTCGTCACCAATACCGTCCCGCTGTCGGACAGTGCTGCTGCCTGCAGCAAGATTCGCCAGCTCAGTATCGCTGAACTGCTGGCCGAGGCGATGAGCCGTATATACAGAGAAGAATCGGTTAGTTCATTGTTTTACTAAACAGGTTGCTGGCTTCGCGACTAAAGTTCCAGAACGCGTGGCATTTTGCCTGGAATTTTGGCTACTAGACTTGGAACTTTTATCCCCTTTTCTGCTATACTCCCCGCCCTTTTTCCCGGTCTGGTCGCGGCCCGGGTAAATCTAAAACGACAAAATCGGAGATTCCAATGTCAGACAATCATATTATTAGCGCCGAAATGCGTGATGTACAAGGTACGGGTGCGAGCCGCCGCCTGCGTCATGCTGGCCAGGTTCCAGCCGTTCTTTACGGGGCGGGAAAAGATCCTGCAATGCTCACACTAGATCACAACAGCCTGTATCATAACCTGGAAGACGAATCCTTCCACAGCTCTATCCTGACCGTCGACATTGCAGGAAAAAAGGAAAAAGCAATTCTGCGTGATGTACAGATGCATCCGTTCAAGCAATTGATCATGCATATCGACCTGCAACGCATCAGTGCTACCGACAAGATTCACATGAGCATACCATTACATTTCACCGGTGGTGATGAAGCACCGGGCGTCAAGATTGAAGGGGGTATAGTCTCTCACCTGATTAATGAGCTTGATATCATCTGTCTGCCGGATAATCTTCCTGAATTTATATCCATTGATATATCTGCTCTGCACCTTGGCGATTCTATCCACCTCAGCGAGATCACTCTACCTGAAGGTGTAGAATCCACCACCCTGTCCCATGGCGGTGATGACCTGGCTGTAGTCACAGTGGTTGCTGTACGCGGCTCGATAGAAGAAGAGGAAGTGGCGGAAGAAGAAGGCGAAGAGGAAGCGGCTGCTCCTGATGAAGAAGCCGGGTCTGAAGAATAAGCAATCTGAGGCTAACATTCTCTCATCATGGCCAACGGCATCAAACTGATTGCCGGCCTCGGCAACCCTGGTTCGCGCTATGTTGATACCCGACATAATGCGGGCTTCTGGTTTGTCGAGGAACTTGCCGATCGCTATCACGGCAACTGGCAGGAGGAACGTCGATTCAAAGCGCGGGTCTGCAATGTTGTTATTGACAATGAGCGTATCTGGTTAATCGCTCCGCAGGACTATATGAATCACAGTGGCGAAGCCATTGCAGCATTTGCCAGATACTATCGCATAGATGTGGGACAAATTCTTGTTGCCCATGATGAACTAGACATCCTGCCCGGCAGGGTTAAGCTCAAACAGGGTGGTGGTGCGGCAGGGCACAATGGCCTGCGCGATACCACACAACATCTTGGCAGTCCCGATTACCTGCGTCTGCGACTGGGTATAGGGCACCCTGGCAAACATAGCTCAGTAGTTAATTTTGTTCTTAAGCGGCCACCGGAAGCAGAAATGACCCTGATTCGATCAGCTATTGACCATGCTGCTGACCATATAGGGGAAATCATCCAGGGCGACCTGCAGCTTGCGATGAACGCCCTGCACTCACACTCATAGGAACGGTACATGGGCTTTAAATGCGGTATTGTCGGACTGCCCAATGTGGGTAAGTCCACTTTGTTCAACGCACTTACGCGTGCGGAAATTCAGGCCGAAAACTATCCATTCTGCACCATCGAGCCCAATGTCGGCATTGTCGAAGTGCCAGATCCCAGGCTTGATGTCCTGGCTGCTATCGTCAAGCCTGAAAGAGTCTTACCGACAACCATTGAGTTTGTTGATATAGCAGGGCTGGTGGAAGGCGCCTCGAAGGGAGAAGGCCTGGGCAACAAATTCCTTGCCCACATCCGTGAAGTAGATGCCATCGTTCAGGTAGTTCGATGTTTCGAGGATGAAAATATCACCCATGTGGCGGGCAAGATCGATCCCATCTCTGATATTGATGTGATTGCCACCGAACTCGCGCTTGCTGATATAGACACGGTTGAAAAGGCGCTTGCTCGTGCACGTAAAATGAGCAAGGGCGGTGATAAAGATGCACTGAAAGAGGCATCTGTTCTTGATCGAGTCAGCAAACACCTTGACCAGGGACTACCGGTTCGCTCACTGCAACTCGACGACGATGAGCGTCAGATACTCAGGCCATTATGCCTGATGACGATCAAACCTACCCTGTATGTTCCGAATGTCGATGATAGTGGTTTCGAAAGCAATCCGCTGCTTGATGCGGTGCGGGAGCGTGCTAAAACTGAAAACGCCGAGGTGGTACCGGTTTGTGCTGCAATAGAAGCTGAGCTGGTCGATATGGATAATGAAGAACGGCAGGAGTTCCTTGATGATATGGGCCTCGAAGAGCCTGGCCTGGATCGTGTCATCCGTGCGGGCTACAAACTGCTACAGCTTTTGACCTACTTCACCGCTGGCCCGAAGGAGGTTCGCGCCTGGACAGTGCGTGCAAATTCAACCGCACCACAGGCTGCAGGCGTCATCCACACCGATTTCGAACGCGGCTTCATTCGTGCAGAAACGATTAGCTATGATGACTTTATCGAGTTCAAAGGTGAACAGGGGGCAAAAGAGCACGGTAAATTAAGGCTGGAAGGAAAGGATTATATTGTGCAGGACGGAGATGTGCTGCATTTCAGGTTTAATGTCTGACTCAAGTTTCAAGTGTTAAGTATCAAGTTTTAAGACAAAATTAAAAACCAGAAACCTGAACGTCAGACCTGAAACTTGAAACTATTCGATTGATCGAGTACATTCCCCTGCCCCGAATACATGGCAATGTAGCTCAGCTGGTTAGAGCACAGCATTCATAATGCTGGGGTCGGTGGTTCAAGTCCACCCATTGCTACCAAACATCTATACGGGTTCCAGCCCGATTCAGCAGGCCGGGGCAATACCCCGGAACCTGCTGGTATTTACCTACCGATGACTTCTCTCCCTGCATCCAGCGGTTCAGGCATGAAAAAGTCAACCGGGGGTAGCTATCATACTAGCTACAATATAAAGGCCCAGCGCAATTTGGCCAGGCATTTTTCTGCCTTCTGCAGTTTCTCTATCAGCGAAGAGCTCGTACAGAAACTCTAGACCACCGTCGTCAATATGCGCTTAACGATATCCTGCAATGAGTATTCTGTAAGAATCAGTGGCACAAAAGGGAATGCCAGCATGATTACCTGCCTGATATAGCCTTTCAGACTCAGTGGCGCGAAGCGCATGTTATTGACAACATCATAGATATCCGCATAGTCGCAGACTGTAGAGGAATCTGCGGTCTTCAGCAGCTCAACGCCGCTCGATTGATCCAACGGGTCGCCCCACTTTTTGTCGAAGGCCTTTGACAATCGATAACCAAGATCCCCGTAGACGACGCGACCCCAACGCCGTGCTTCTAGCAGTTGCCGGGTGAAGAATGTCATCGGCAGGCTCATGATAATGATCGCGAGAATGATATAAGTCGCGATCGCCGGGACTGTTTGTTTCAGTGTGGTGTCGGTGTGCATGATGTCTTCAGCCAGCCCCACCGAGAGCAAGGCGCCGAACGCCAATGCAATCAGGATGAAGGCACTTTCGCTGTTCCTGAGTATGCCGAGACCGCCAGCCAGGTCCGGATGGGTCGGTTGCAATACCAGCTTGAGGCGAGACACCCGAAAGAGGAATTCACACCAAAGATAGAAGCGCCAGAACCAGCGGTACATTATGATTTGCAGCACTGGTGAACTGACCAGCAGTAACCACCAGCCTGCTGCTGTCAGTTCAGGTCCATTTCCGCCCTCATTCGTCATCCAGTTGCTGAAACCGGTGCCGACCGCGAGCTGGTCCACGTTAGCCAAAAGCACAAGGACCATGCCATAGCTGATCACGATGATAATGATATCGGCAATTGCTGAATCCTTTCTGTGCGATAATTTTTCAACGTACTGACGGTAAAGGCCCTCATTGTCATCACCGAGAATACCGGAGGCCCTGAGACTTTGAAGCATGCTGGTAATCAACTTGTCGACTATCAGGTCAGCATTGACCAGCATCGGCAGAACGACCAGGTATCGTATATAGGGAGTCGGGTCGTATACAAAGGGCAATTCAATAGCCGCATTAAACAGGTTGCCCTCAATCATCGACAACAACAGTAATGGCAGCCAGCACAGTATTATCAATACGACATTACGACGCCGCAGCGAGTATCTTCCTGGTTGCTGAATATGCAATCGCTGCAGCAGGGAGTGGAATAATCCACCACTGGACAACCTGAAGGAATTGTAATCAATATTGCCTTGCATTATTTCTTTGTACGAATCACTTGAAGGCGATCCTCTCCAGTCTAATTAGCACTGCTGACGGAACACGCTTTAAAAATGATAAGTTATCATAAATCAATGGGCCAGCTATTTCGCAACAAGCAGCTCTAGCGCATGCCGGGTTATCGCAATGGCTATCGTTGTCCTGGGTACCGCACACGTTGAGGGCTGGCGCTTGCACAGTTGCTGGCAGCCGTTAATGGATTACTTTTTTCGACATCACCCGCAAACGACTGCCATTCCATTACATTGCCGGCATGCACGGCAATAGTAATATTATTCAATCGTAACATCGTATATTCGAGAAACACCAGCAGCTGGACCAATCTATTGTATGCACCGTGATTCGGCGTTAAGCTTGTTGCTGAATACTGAAGTCCTGTTGCATAAAACAACCCTCTGACAATATCGGCTGATAGATAGCAACCAACATGGCTTGCAAAATGATCCGTTACGGTAACAGGATGAAAAGTCGGCTTCAGTTAACTGCCAGCAGCGATAGCCAACGGGACTGAATATGATCAAAAGGAGGTTACGCATTATTGCATTCATCGTCGGGGCCTTTTATATCACCGGAATTATCCTTGCTATCGAAGCGGCGATGACGGTGCGCACACCGCAAGGCGCGATTGCCTGGTCGGTATCGTTAGTGTCGTTTCCGTTCGTCTCTGTGCCCGCTTACCTGGTCCTCGGACGCAGCAAGTTCGAGGGCATGGCGGATGTCTTCGAGGATCGACGTGACGAGTTCGAGCGGCTATTGACAGACATCCAGAAGGAGCTTGACCCGTGGGAAATCCCGCCAACCAAAGGCCCGTCCTGGCACGCGGCGATGACACGGCTGTCAGGACTGCAGCTTACGCGCGGCAACCAGGCCGAGTTACTGATCAACGGTGAAGCGACCTTCGACAGCATCCTTGATGGCATCACCAGCGCTGAACAGTACATCCTGTTCCAATTCTACATGATACATGACGACGGCCTCGGCCGACGCATTCAGCAGGCATTGATCGAGCGTGCCCGCAATGGGGTGCGTGTTTACGTGCTGTACGATGAGATCGGCAGCAAAGGACTGCCCGCAAGATATATCGATGAACTGCGTGCGGCCGCTATCGAGGTCAGTTCATTCAAGCCAACGCAGGGTGCGCGCAACCGCTTCCAGCTCAATTTCCGCAATCACCGCAAGATGGTGGTCGTGGACGGCAAAATAGCATGGGTCGGCGGACATAACGTGGGCGATGAGTACCTTGGGCTGGACCCGGAGTTCAGCCCCTGGCGTGACACTCACGTGAGACTGGAAGGGCCGGTCGTACAACAGCTGCAAATGGCTATTCTCAGCGACTGGTACTGGGCTACCCGCGAGCTTCCCGAGGCCAACTGGACACCACAACCGGCAACGGAGCGTGACCTGGTCGCGATGATTTTTCCGTTTGGCCCGGTCGGCAATTTTGAAAGCGCATCGTTGTTTTTTTCCGCGGCCCTGCATAGTGCGAAACAACGCATCTGGCTGTCGGCACCCTACTTTGTTCCCGACGAGGCCGTTATGAAGGCACTGCAACTGGCCGCATTACGTGGCGTCGATGTGCGCGTCATCACCACCGGCAAGGGCGACAGCCTGCCGGTCTACCTGGCCGCATTCCACTATATCGAGAAGCTGCGTGGACTCGGGATCAAGTTCTATGCCTACAAGCCGGGCTTCCTGCACGAGAAAGTCATGCTGGTCGACGATACCCTGTCCACCGTCGGTACACCGAATTTCGACAACCGGTCGTTTCGCTTGAATTTCGAGGTCACGTCGGTCATTGTTGATCGCCAGTTCGCCAGTGAGATGGAGGCCATGTTCGAAACCGACTTCGCCCATGCCGAGCCCATCGATCCCGATAGCCTGTCGGACCGACCACTTTGGTGGCGGATCGGTGTCCAGCTGTCGCGACTGGCGGCGCCGGTCCTGTAGCAGCAAGAACACGGGCATGGTATGTAATCTTCCAGGCCACCAACTAGCGATGATTTATCAAGCCATAGACATCAGGCAGACGATATAGAATTGCTTAGTAGAATTGCTTACTTTCCTGTCGAGGCTGATCAGGCTATTGCGAGCTGGCTATTCTGTGCTGCGTAAATATCTCGACTTGCACGGTCTGCTGTCTCTGCTGCTAGCCCTGCTCGCCGCATCGACGTTGAATACAACTAACGGTCTGCAATATCTCTGAAAATAATGCATTAATAGCGGCAGCAAATCAGCCTTGCTATCAGGAAGCCCTTGTTTTCATCGTCAGTAGTGCAGTCAGCTTACGCTGAATACGATAAGGAATTGATCTCTTGATATCATGAAGTTCAGCGCGATCTAGCTGTAGTTCTTCGATCAGTTGTGCCATCTCATTTTTCAGCTGCTGGTTGCGCTCATGAGTTTGCTTGATAAAATTCAACTCATCTAGCTGCTTTTGCAGAGCAATATTTTCCAGGTACCACTCACCATGTCGTTCTCTGAGGGCATCACGAACGAGTTCGTATTCCTCACTATGCGGCCAGTCCATTTCAACTTCCAGGTGCAGGCCTGGCGCCGCTATTGGCAATTTGTATTCAAAATGTGGATCCTGGTCATGGGCGATAAATACAGCATTTACACTTGCTCCGCAGAGACTCACACCTTTGACAGTAAATGTATCGGCTATCTCTTGTGCGCTATTCAACTCAAGCAGGACTCTATCGTCTTCTGCCCCGCTTCCTCTACTGACCAGTTTCAGGCGATAGAGATGGAAATACCCTTCACGTCCAGCGGGATCAAAACGTATCAAACTGTCTGCCACCAGGTGATCAGTGATATCGAAGCTGATCAGCTGACGATCAGAACCCAGCACAGCTGTCGTACTGGTGCTGTTCTGCTCAGACAATAATTCATACGGCGCTGCCCAGTACAGGACAGGATGAAACATTATGTCACCTCTTCTTTTCTGCGGTGCAGTGTCCAGCAGGCCATAAATCAGGCCCTTCTGCTCACCAACACCAATAGCTGTCTGCAATCGCCCTTCCATCTCGGCATATTCATCCAGCCTGTCAGTTGCCTCAATCCCCAGCTGCTTGAAACTATCGACAATATAGTCACGCACGCTGTTACAGCCATTATCGTCAAATATCGTAGCAAACTGGCTGTTATTAGCATAGACAAACCATAACAGGGCACGAAACAGGACAAACTCTACAGTTAGCTTCTCATCAACTAGCCACTCCCGATCAAAGCTGTGGAAATTACCTGTTTCATCGATAACGATATTGAATGGCAGGACATCAACTATATCTTTTGCATCAGCATGTTGTGACGCATAATTTTTAAGGTATTCGTAATAGTCTTTGAACAGCACCAGCAATCTTTGCTGGTCCTGCCAGATCATAAGGCTTTGCAGCCAGACATCGGCCAGTAGCTTGCCCTGCAGATACTTTTCATCAAAATAGAGCTGCCGAATCCATGATTGGCCGCTATCTTCGCTTTGCGCTTCATGTAATTTCTGTTTGA
>JARFQE010000096.1 GCA_029287915.1 Arenicellales bacterium | reverse complement strand
GCATCAACCTCAGGAAGCTGGTCACAAACCGTTTCCAGAAACTGGTATAGGGCTCAGTCGTCAGCGTTTTTTGTTCACCATCAATTAGGCCCGTCCAGGTGGTGTGCTCGTTGCCTTCATCATCGACATCGAGATCAAGCTTGAAGGCAGCCCTGTCGATATTGTCATCAATTTCGTCACTCATCAGGTCGGCGATGTCTGTTGAATCGATGACAATCCCGATCTCTGTATTCTGTATAACTGAGCGGGCATCCAGATTTAGAGAACCAATAAATACTGTCTTCCTGTCAACAATAAAGGTCTTGGCGTGCAGACTGGTTTCTGAGGTTCCAATCTTGCCCTGCCTGACTGCCTGGCGACTGGACTTTGCCGTCTTTTTGTTGAGTTCATGCAGTTCTATGCCGGCACGCAAAAGCGCTTTGCGGTAGCGTGCATAACCGGCATGCACGACGCTGACGTCAGTAGATGCGAGTGAGTTTGTCAGGACACGCACCCTGACGCCTTTTTTGACCAGGCCGGCAAGAAATTCGACCCCATTATCACCCGGTACAAAATAGGGAGAGATGATGAGTAACTCACTTTCCGCTTTTGCGACATAGGGTTTCAGATCTGTCCACATCTGGTATGCCTTGTCACCGGTCTTCATCAGCAGTTTGTCAGGTGGGTCGGCAAAGACTTTGCCATCAGCCCAGTGGTAGACGACGTCTTTGTTTCGAACAGATTCGGCCAGTTCAGAGTTGCGCAGGCTTTTAAGATAAGCGGATTCAGATTGCTCGGCGATGAATTTTTCCAGTTTCGCCCTGCCCTTTCGATAGTCCTCTGCCGTCGGCTTTTCTTTGACCAGTAAACTAATCGGGTAGCTGAGCGAATGGTTCCAGTACTGATCAAAAGAGGCTGAAACCTGCTTCGCTATAGGGCCAATCCCCAGCACATCGAGGTCAGCAAAATCCATCACGCCATCGGCATCGAAATATTCATCGCCGATGTTTCGTCCACCTACAATAGTGGCAATGTTGTCCATGGTAAATGATTTATTGTGTGCACGCCGGGTCTGCTTGCCAAAACCGGTCAGGAACTGCATAGTCTTTCCGGTATTGCGACCAAAGGGGTTAAATATTCGTACCTCAATGTGTGGATGATAATCAAATTTTGCAAGACTGAAATCTCGTCCGCCTTCATCCATATCGTCGAGCAGGAAACGTACTCTTACTCCCCTGTCGGCTGCCTTCAGCAGTTGATCCATGTACAGCAGCCCTACCAGGTCGCCATGTACCATGTAGTACTGCGAATCAATGCTATGATCTGCAACCTGCGCCAGTGCGGCACGTGCCACGAATGCATCTAGTCCGTCAGATAACAGGTGGTATCCTGACTGGCCGGCTGGATGTTTGACTGCTCGTTGTGCGTACTTTTTACCCAGCTCAGTAGTTTCCGGCTTATTGAATGCGTAAGATTCCTGCCGGTTTGTATTTTCTGGCAGAGACGCACAGCCGCTGATAACAAGAAAAACGAAGGCTGAAACAAGCTGCGGTATTCTGTTCATTGTCATATTGTGAATTTGTTATATAAGTTTGTCATAAAAGCATATACGAAAATCATTTTCTATTGGATCTACTTGTTACGGTTTGTCCTTAAGAGCCTCGGGTCCTGTATCGGAATCAGCAGCCTGCTGTAACCACGCATAGTAAAGTGTATAGCCAATCGACAGGATGATCGCACCGGTAAACAAACCAAGAATACCGGAAGCCATGAAACCACCAAGAGCGCCGATAAATATGACCGGCATCGGTACAGGGGCTCCCTTGCCCATTAGCAGTGGTTTCAGAAGATTATCAGCAGTACTGATAATTATGTTCCAGATCAGAAACAGCACTGCGGTGATGGGTTCAGCCGTCGAGAATATATATATAATTGCTGGAATAGTCACCGGCAATATTCCTATCTGGATGATTGCGAGCACCATCGCCAGGAAGGCCCAGAGACCGGCGCCCGGAATACCGACAACAAGAAAACCCAGGCCGGCCAGAATGCCCTGAATTATCGCCACGCCCAGAATCCCTCTGGTTACACCATTGACCGTTTTCGCAGCGATATTAACAAATTCTTCCCCTTTATCACCGGACAACCTTCTCGCGAATGACATCATTGAACCACGGGAGGACGAGGCATTAGCCAGAAATATACCGGCAATGAGAATGGAAAACACAAACTGCAGCAGGCCAAAACCGGTATCTGCAGCAGCAGACAACAACCACTTTCCCATCGACTTAAGCTGCGGGGCGAACTGTTTCAGTACCGCATCAATATTGACTGATGCCTTGAGCCATATCCCATGCAGCGTTTCACCTACCAGCGGCCATCCGGCGACCCTCTCTGGCGGTGGCGGTATCTTTAATGTTCCCTGACGTGCCTCATCAGCCAGGACACCTATGCCATTGACCATGCTCTCAATCAGCAGAGCAACAGGAACAATCATCACGGCAAGGAATATCAGGATGACCAGTATGGCTGCCAGTATCGGTCGGCCGCCGATCAGTTCGGTCAGGCGCTCATAGCTGCCATATGATGCGACGGCAATAATGATGCCCCACACTATCGGATAAAGAAAAGGCGAGATGATCTGGAAACACCAGAACATGAGAGCGACCAGTAAGCCGATCCTGAGCACTGTATCGACGGCTATCTTCTGTATTTTTTCTTCAGTAAAACCTGTTTCAGGATCGTTCATAGGTTTTTCTCGTTTATCCTGCGTGTTAGATTTGTATCGTTTTACGTTTTACGTTTTACGTTTTACGTTTTACGTTTTACGTTTTACGTTTTACGTTTTACGTTTTACAAAAATTATATTTGGTTGATGTTGTTATCTATAAAACAAATTTTCATTTTTTTTCCTAATACCTGATATAACTAAACCTTATTTTTTTGTCTTTGTTAGCTGTGTCGCGATCTCCTTGCTCAGCTCAAGCAATGCCTGGCTCATTTGTATTACTATTGAATCATAATCAGCGGACGTACCGGATCGTCTGATACTGGATTCATGAACGGCAATCATAGAACGCTGTTTCTGATCGATGATGCCCCAACTTACGTCGAGCCTGATATTACCGGTGTCATCGCTATCAAAGCGTTTGATCTTTATTGCAAGCATGTAGTTGACGTCTGCTTCAGGCCATGGACTAGTTATCGTTTGTATTGCAGGCAGTAGACGGGAGATATTTTCGGACACTGTCATGGCAACGATGTCCTCCAGCGGTTCAGCCCAGCGGTCATACTGGGCCAACTGGACCTGCGTAGCGCTGCTGCGAGTAATAATCTCTGACCGGTTCAGGTAGGGCGAGACCTCGACCTCGGCAATGCCGATAATAACTTTGCTGCCGCCTAAGGTATCCCCTTTCACCTCCTCGGCCAGAGGGCTTAAGGTATAAAACCGGGCAGCTGGTGTTTTGCTGCATGCAGCAAGGCTGATGATTAACGCTACAAGCATAAACGATTTGACAGCATATTTATTTTTCATAGACGATTACCTGGCCTTGCCTTTGATTAACGCTTCCGGATGCCTTTCGAGATAATCCATCATCAGTCGCAGTGAACGGGCTGCAGCAGAAAGTTCGGACATCGTCCGCTGGATGTCCTTGTAGGCAGGAGATCCTTTATCGAAGCCTTCCGCTACCTCACCTGCTTTTTTCAGTGTTTCATTCAGCTCGGCCGAAGCCTTCTTCAGATTGATGAGTATGTCGGCCATCTCACCTGAGTTTACGAGTTTATTGACGCCCTCAAGGCTGGCATTGAGATTATGACCGATCTCTTCTAACGGCATTTTTTCGATTTTTCTCATCAATGCCTGCAGGCTGCTCTTCAAAACATCCAGCGGAGTTGGAATCGTTGGCAATACCGCTATGCTGTCTTCATACGCAACTTGCGCCAGCTCGGCATCCTGATACATATCAAAATCAACCAGCAGCTGCCCTGTCAGCAGACTTCCTGATCTGAGCTGTGCACGCAACCCTCTATCCACAAGGTCCTGAATTGTTGGTTCTTCAATGCCTGCTTGCTGGCCGATTATTGACAAACGTTCAGATTCCATTTCAATCAAAACGGGTATTTTGAAACTACTGTCACGCAGGTCATACTCAAGTTTCATATCGATCACTTCACCTATATGCATACCGAGCAGTGTTACCGCTGAACCAATATCCAGCCCCCGAACAGATCCATCAAAATAAACAATGTATTTCTCCTTTTTTACATATTGTTTTTTGTATGCCTTTTTCCTGCTGGCATAGAGCTGGTATTCTGTTCCTTCTTCAGCCACAGCACTTGACCCCAGCGTATCAGGCTTGCCAAATGCAATGCCACCAAACAGTACCGAGCTCAGGGACTCGGTGTTTAATTCGAAACCGCCTGATCCCATTTCCAGATTAACACCACTGACATTCCAGAAACGTGAGTCCTTGTAAACATGTCTGTCATAAGGTGCAAGAATGAAAACATCAATGCTCACACTCTCACCGTCTTCTGCGAGTTCATACTCAACGACTTCTCCAACCTTGAGTTGTCGGTAGAAAACAGGCGTCCCGATATCAAGGGACGATAGAGTTGGGGAGCTAAGGCTATAGCGGGTACCCGGAAAATCGAACTTCTGTGCAGGCGGTTCATCGAGGCCGATAAAATTGCGTTCTTTCCTTCCAGGTGAACCCGGATGCATTCTGATATAGGCACCGGATAGAAGGGTTCCAAGACCACTGACCTTGCCGCCAGAAAGACGGGCACGAACGACCCAGAATTTTGCACTGTCAGTCAGGTATTTGCGCATACCGGGTATTAGGGTTGCCGTTACAACAACATTCGACAGGTCCTCACCGAACTGTATATCCTGAACCTGACCAATCTCGACATTCTTGTGCCTGATCTTGGTCTTACCTGCCACCAGCCCTTCGGCAGAAGAAAACACGATGGTAACCGTCGGCCCCTTTTCCATCAGTGCCTTTACAGAGAGCCAGGCACCGATAGCGACTGCAACGAGAGGGATCAGCCAGACAAGAGAGAAAGAGCTTTTTTCTTTTACCACTGCAGACGGTATATCATCCGGCAGATCATGCTTATCAACGGTCACTCTACCTCCTCTTTGCTATCCCAGATCAGGCGTGGATCAAACGTGCGCGCTGCAAGCATTGTCAGTACTACCACGGCAGCAAAGTAGAGTGCCGCAGGCCCTGCATCGATATCAGCAATGACGCCAAGGTTGACCAGAGCAACCAGAATCGTTACTACGTAAACATCGACCATCGACCACTTGCCAACGATTTCCGTCAGGCGATACAGCTTTGCCTGTTCACGTGGTCGCCACTGGATGTTGCGTTGCACCGACACAAGCAGGAACACCAGTATCAAAATCTTCATCAACGGAACAAATACACTGGCAACGAATATCACCAGGGCTATGGCCCAGCTGCCTGACTGCATAAAGTATATCACCCCACTCATGATCGTATCCGACTGTTCTTTACCGAGACTGACGACAGTTGTAATCGGCAGGACGTTGGCCGGCACATAAAAAACGAGTGCCGCAATGATCAATGCCCAGGTTCTGGCCACGCTGTTAAGTTTACGGCTGTGAAGATTTGCACCGCAGCGCGGGCATTGCAAATGGTGGTGAAAATCGTCTTTGGCATTAACAACAAGATCACAGCTGTGACAACCGATCATTCCGGCGTTCAACGCAGAAATTCTGGAGGCCTGCTTAGCGCTTGCCATTGTTGCAGTCCAGTTTCTGCCATACCAGCTCGGCATCAACGGCTGTCGCGGCTGCGGTCAGCACGACGATCAATCCTACGAAGGACCACAACGCCAGTCCGGGTATGATGGTCGCCATCTTCGTCAGTTTGACCAGTGATACCAGGATGCCCAGCATGAACACTTCAATCATATTCCAGGCCTGGATTTCCCTGAGCGAGCGGAATGCCAGTGGTATATGTGCCGGAAGACGACCGAATTTTAGCGGCATGAAAATATACAGCATCAATAAAATCTGCATCAGCGGCGCCCCGATGCAGGTAACGAATACCAGGAATGCCAGAGCCCACATACCCTGCAAATACAGGCTTGCCGCACCGGATATCAATGTTGACTGCGTCGCCTGCCCCGACACTTCAAAGGCCAGGAACGGAAATACGTTGGCACAGATGAAAAGCACCAGCCCTGCTATGGCAAGGGCAATGGTGCGATCGATACTGTCCGGTATGTGCCGGTAAAGCACCGCACCGCAACGGCCGCAGACTGCCTTGCTGTGTGGTGGAATTTCATCAGTTCGCTTCTGTAACAGATCGCACTCATGACAGGCTATCAGTGACATGGATATTTATTTTACTTTTTCGTCAGTGGTAAAAACTTTTTCCTTGATCCTGTCCCTGGTTTCTATCAACTGTTCCTCTAGCTTCTTCATTTGATCAGAATTCAATATATCTTTAGTGCTTTCCTTCGCATCATTAGCCAGCACATCATACTTTTCACGGTACTCTTCGAATGCACGCTTGCCGCCTTTGGTAAATTGTTCAAGCAGTTCACTGGCCTGGGTCATGTAGTCACGTAAGATTGGTTTGAGCTTATCAAGCTGATCGGCTGTCAGTTCAAGTTGCCTGGTCAGCTCGTCAAGCAGCCTTTCTCGTGCATCCCTTATCGCTTCTTCATCAATACTGGCGAGGAAATTCTTTAGCTGCATTATCTCATCACTGTTCAGCGCTTTTTCCAGGTTACGTTTGGCCTCATCTGAAGCGGCATCAAGTTTTTTCGACATTGACTCGAGTTCAACAAAGCCCTCTTTAACCTGTTTGTCAACTGTCTCTTTTAGTTCCCTGCTTTTTTGCTCAATAGTCTGTTCCAGTTGTGGTTTCATTTTATTGTACTTTTCACGACTTAACTGCAGCTGCTGTTCCAGATCAGAGAGCATTTTTTCTGTATCAAATGCATTACTAGCAGCTGATGCCGGGGAGATAAGGAGAAACGCAACCAGCATAGATTTGACAATGACAAGTTTCTTCATGATTTATCCTGTTGTTCTGTTATTTAGTTTGACTTGCAGCGTCTTTTTTCTTTTTGTTTCTAGCTGCCGTATCGAGACTGGTTTGGCCGGGGGAATATTCGTCAAAGGTCTTTCTCGCTTTCAGAAGATCCAGGTTCCGCTTGCCATTGCGCATCTTCAAAACACCATCGAGTTTTTTGAAACGGACATAGATGATCCCTTCACGCACATCGGCATTGATCAATCCCTTGGCCCCGACACCAATCTTTTCACTGCTGACATAGGCCAGCGGGATGACAAGATTATGGTCCTTGACATTCACTGTTGCTTCACCATGGACATCATCGACAGTTAGCGCCTTGCCGAGCCAGCTATGTTTGCCTTTTTGGTTGGCCATCATCGCGACGAAGGGTCTTGAATCGGTCATATTGATGCTGGCCTTCAGATCGAGACCGACCGGCTTTTTCCACTTTGCACGCGCCTTATCGAGACTGAGCGTGATACCCCACATATCATCATCAAAATTCTTCTCGCCTCCAGATACAACCACATTCCGTATCTGCAGTAATGAACCGGTGATATCAAAATCCATGTTGCGCGGCACACCATCAACGAGTTTTATATCGGCAACAAGTTCCGCCTCAACTTCCTGGTCATCGACCAGCGCATGCATACCGGTTGAAACAAGTTTTACGTAGCCATCAGCGTCTTCAGGCTTTAGCATCACATCTGCACGAAGTTCCGCCTGTCCATCGATGATCTGCAACGGCGAGTTAGGCGGCAGGTAATTATTATAAACAGACATGTCCTTGACCTGGGCCGAGGGGATCTGCAGGTGCAGATCAAGCTCTTCTGTCGGGCCGTCGTAAGACATGTTCCGTGCATTGGCCTTGAACAGGATATCGGTGCCTTCAACGAAGGCCTTTTCCTCGTCCTTGCTTCTGAACGATGCATCCACCATTTTCAGGTCAAGGCTCATGTCCGGATTTTCACCACCTTTTTCCACGGCAAGCACAAGATGGCCCTTGCTACTGCCCTCGGCGACATAATCGAGAATTTCGACCGCCAGACTTTTCGGCAGCACCCTGAGTGCCGTCCCCGGTGCCAGCCAGCCGTCATCGAATACCACGTCCGCACTGATGCTGCCGGCACCCCGGAAGGCCATATCAAACTTGTTCTTCAGCAGTACATTCAGCCAGCCGAGGTTCGAGACATTGCCGCGTATGATAATCTTCTCGCTTTCTGTATCCAGCAATGTCTTGTAGCCCTTGCTCTGCATGATCTGCAACAGGTCGCGCAGTCGTGTTTCATTGGTGATGCCCTCTTCGGGAAATGCCAGCTTCAGCTTGCCCTGCTCGATTTCGATCGATGCCTCTGTCGGCGCTGACTTTCCAGCCTCGTCACTGCTGATGCGTGTCTCCGAGAGCCTTACATAACTCCCGGACACATCCATGCCAGTCTCGTACAGGTTCAGACCATCCAATTTAAATACCATGTCCAGGTCAGTGGTAAATTGATAGTCCTTGATTCCGATATCCGCACCGGTGGATGTCAGTCTCTGGTCAAAAGCTAATCCTTTTTGCGTCAACTCACCCCTACCCTGCAGCTCGCCCTCCCCACCATAAAGCGACATTGGCCAGAACGGTGGTATGAAGCGCTGATAGAGTGCCAGGTCAGGCACCTTGACCGATGGCAGCATGACCGAGAGTTTAGTCGCCTGTAGCGTTTTGCCTCGTACAGGCAGCACCTGTGTTGTGCTGATACCAGCGAAGGTCATCCCGTCACCGGTGAACATCACCTCATCCGTTTCAGCATCCACGCCATCGAGCACACCGAATGTGATACCGAAGTGCATTTCTTCCGGTTCATCTTTCTTTACTATTATTTTGATCTCACCATCACCCCTTGCGCTGTAACCGAAGATATCGACATCGAGTTCCGAGGCACGGATGAAAAGATTACTTTCCGCATTCAGTTTTCCTTGCTGGTAGCGCACGTGCCCATCCAGTTCGCCCTTGCCTGCCACTTTCATGCCATGAAAACCTTCGAGGTAGATATTGAGAAAGGCGAGACTTTCTGTCTCTGCATTCACGTCAAGTTCGGCGGTGAGATAACCCAGCGACTTGATGCCCTTGTTCTCCCTCGGTCGGAATTCTTCGAATTCCAGCGTCCCCTTTATATGGCCGTTACGTACGACCTCCCTGTTGCCATTGAGTAGCAGGGATTCGAGCTTCGCATCGACATAGCCGTCGTCGAGGGAGAAAGGACCGCCACGGGTCTGCACATCCATGTCTGCTTCGAGCTCACCTTCCAGCACCGCCTGCATCTGGTAGACCCAGACGCGGTGTTTACCGGTTGCACTGATACCGTCAATTGAAATATCCCATGGCCGCTTCTTCTTCAACGGCGGTAGCTGGGGTGGCTTGGTCTCCAGTTCGCGGTTTTCGATCGGCGCGAAGTAGGGCTGGATCTTTGAATAATCCTTGTCTTCGCGTGGTCGCGGGCGCAGACGGAAATCGACGTCGGTAGCATCGATATTGGATAGATTGACTGACTTCCACAGCAACGAAAACAGGTTGATCGAGGCCGAAGCCTCGGGGGAGTTCACCTGCCACTGCTGCTTCCGCGTCTGGCCGTTGGCAGAAACGCCACTGGCATGAACACGAAACGGGTACCAGCTTCTCGCACTTTCCCAGGAAACCTGGAACTTTTCCGGTTTGATCTGGTTGATCAGTTTCTGTGTCACCGGCAGGCTCAGTGCCAGATTTATCACTATCAGATAAATGACCTCTAACAGAAGCAGTATGATTAGTGTTTTTACTAACAAGGGATAATTCAACTGTGCCATAACACTTACCTGGAACCTAACACGGAGTTACAGACTTAATATTCCAACGAATCAATATGAGTAACATCATTGAGGTAGAGCCCATCCTGGAAAATACTGGCTGGTACATATTCACTTATACAGACTTGTCCCTGTCTAATGATATTCTGTAAATAACACCGTCATTTGCTACACACACTTTCAAATCTATCCTACTTGCTCTTTTCCTTTTCCGCTTTTTCTGCATCCTTCTTGGCCTTCTTCTCTGCCTTTTCTGCTTCTTTATCCATTTCCTCAAAGACAGTCCCGTCGAGAATTAACGCACAGACGTCCCTGTTGGCATCGATTTTGTCCTTGACTAATTCTGCCAGATAACTGAGTCCGCCAGTCGCTACATAGGCGGAGTATTTGGCGTATTTAACGGCGACATCTTTAGGGTTGAGTCCTACCTTAGGATTCTTCAGTGTGCCACCGATATATACCAGACTCGAGAGCTCACCGGATATGCTAATGGGAATGCCTTTACGGGGCTTTGCCGCAATACCAATACCGAGTTCTTCCGTTTTCAGATTAATCTGACCACCTCCCCGCCATGTGACTTCGGTGAGTTGAGCTGCCAGTCTGTTATCAAAGTTGGCGACACCATCTTTAACATCGACACGCACAGTGCCGCATTCCAGCTCTGTGTAACCTTTTTCTTTGGCAAATGAAAGCAGGCCTGAGCCAAATTTTTGCACCAGCGCGCCTTCAATTTTCCCATCACGCATTACCAGTAGCATTTGTCCGTTCAGGCTTCCCATCAATTCAGCAACAGACTTGCCTTTGCCAACAAGATCTACGTCGAAATCAAGTTTACCGCCGAGATTTGGCATCGGAACTTCAACTATGTTGATATCCACATCCATTTCAGGAACTTCAGTTTGGCCATCGATACGGATAACACCTTTGATTTTTCCGGCTCCACCTGCGCCTTGAATCGGATCGGCAATGAGCAGGCCGTCTTTGAGTTTGACAACGAATTGAACATCTTTCAGATCAGACTTTTGGAATTTTATTTCGCGTGCATTAACGGCAAGGTCAATATCATAAGCGCGCAGCTGTTTAGTGAGAATGGGCTCAGCAGAAAATAGCCGGTCTGACGAGGAGGCTTCATCAGTGCTGCTTTTTTCGGTTTCAGCTTTTTCGGTTTTTTCTTCTTCCTCTGGTGCAGCTTCTGCAGCAGGAGCAGGAGATTCACCCTCAGCCGGTAATTCTGCTGTTTCTGGAAAAAGGAAAGTCAGGTCGAGCAAAGAGATGTCAAGCCTGCCATTTAGTTCAGTAGGTTGATCATCATTTTCAGGCAGTTTAAGGGCCAGGTTGCCGTCTGCTGATTGATCTTTAAGTGATACTTTTAGATCATTTACTGCAATATTTTTTTTCTGAAGTTGTAGCTTTGCACTGATGTCAAGCGGCCCCTGATCAGGGAGTTCTGTCTGCGCGAGATTATTAAAATCAGTCAGGTTTGCTGCCTTTATCGATATGCCTAGTTCTAATTTTTCCGGTACCGCCAGACCCTCAAGTGAGCCATTAATATCAATATTGGCAGCCCCGGTCTCAGCATGAAGAATGTAATTATATTGTTCAGAGGTGTTTTCTTTCAGAGTGCCATTTAACTTGATCGGCTCAGTTTCTGGCAGTTCCGTTTGTGCATACCGAGATAAACGGGAAAGGGAGTCGATGGTGCCGTCCAGCTGTAGGTCGATTGTTTTCAGCTTTAGCAAATCACCAATGGAAGCGGTGGCTTTCATCTCCATGCCTTCGTCTCTGGACTCAATGACAAGCTCACTCAGAGCGAGATCTTTGAGCCCGCCGCTGATCTGTGCACTCAGCATTATTTCAGGAGGCAGTGCAAAGGGCACTTCAACATGGAGTTGTTTAAGCAGTAGTTCCAGGCTTTCTGTATTAGCATCCGTAGTCATCTTGATGCCATCCATGCTTGTTAGATCGTCGATTGACCCATTTATTTTCACCTCAGCAGTGCGATCACTTAAGTCGATAACAATCGGATTTACTGATAACGAATCACCGTCACCGACAAGTTTCGCTGTTATAAGAATTGGTTCGAATTCTTCTATTGTTAAGCCGGCTAATTCTGCCAGCTCGGCAGTGCCCGGGATCTTCATGTCAAGATCGATATTCATTGTCTGCTTAGGGAATAATGGCCCCCAGTTGCCGGACATATTGACAATATTGCCAGCTATATCACCCTTTAACTGAACCGGTTCACTCGCTTTATTCAGAAACTGTTGCATATTGCCAAGATTAGCTGACACTTCGATTGGGTGACCGTCATAGTCGGCAGAAAGCGTGAGCGTGGTATCTTTTTCCGGTGTTTCGATCAGCAGTTGCTTCAGATGGCTGACTTTTGCCGTTGCGCCGGGTTCTGTCACCTGCGTTAACTTGAAGTCATCGATACGAATCTCACGGATTATGGGCTGCAGCGGCAAACCTGAGAATTCGTGATCTTCATCAACGGCTTCCCCTGCCTCTTGTTCCGGTTCAGCGGTACCCATTGCCCAGTTACTGATGCCTTCAGCATTATTTTCAGCCAGCACCTCTGCCTGTTCTATCACTGCACGGACATCTGCTTTGCCGCCAAGCAGCGCCAACAGGCCGATATCTGCTTCTAGTCGATTGACCAGCAGCATGTCATTCTGTTCTGCCCAGTCGGCATTGGCCAGCCGCACATTATCTGCCCTGACGCGCAAGGCAGTGCCGAGATCCACTTCCAGTGCTTCAATGGAAAAATCCCGCCCGGTTGCTGACTGTACAGCGGTGGTGATCCAGTCTTTGTATTGCGTGTCGGGAATGAGTCTCAGGATAATCACCGCAGCAAGCAGTAAAGTGATCAGTGCCGCAAACAAATAGCCTGTGTATTTGAGCAATGTTCTCATAATTTTTCATCCAGTAGTCGAAAAGCCGCAAAAAGAAGCAATTATTGCATTGTCCCTCAGTTCTCTACATTTTTGAAGGCCAGGCTTGCACATAGTCCACAACTATCTCATCCTGCTGCGGATTGAACGCCGCATCAAGCAGCAGCTACTGCTGCAGGAACTGAAGACTCTGCTCACCAATGCAGACAGCTGTGGCCAATCTATTAGTGCAGAGACCAAAAGGACTGATTGCAATGACT
The DNA here is from genome assembly GCA_029287915.1 of Arenicellales bacterium. GTDB lineage: Bacteria > Pseudomonadota > Gammaproteobacteria > BMS3Bbin11 > BMS3Bbin11 > BMS3Bbin11. The sequence continues at coordinate 55,529 of JARFQE010000096.1, read as the reverse complement.
GATTACCCCTAGCGCTATATTGTTCACTGCTACTGGACAAAACATCAGCATCTATGCGCTGGCGTAATATCTGAAATGCAGTGCCAACGGATAAAGCCTGAGTCGCTTAAAATTCTCAAAATCAAGCTTTATTCCTAATAATTAAACGAATTCAGCATCGCAACGTTTAGCTACTGTAATGGTGCAAAAAAAAACACCTCGTAGTGCGGTTAATGAAATCCAGTCAAATCTTCAATCGAGTTTGTAAGGATTTTAAAGAGAAGCCTCTGCAAAAGTATTACACAGGTCAGCGCGCCCACTACGCAGTCCACGCTTCAACCATTTAACACGCTGCTCTGATGAACCATGGGTAAATGCATCAGGTCTTACAGGCCGTCCTGCGCCTTTCTGCAGGGCATCATCGCCAATGGCGGCGGCAGCAGCAAGACCTTCTTCGACATCCCCCTCTTCCAGAAGATTTCGATCCTGTTCAGCATGATGAGCCCATACCCCGGCATAGCAGTCTGCCTGTAACTCCTGCAGCACAGACAGGGCATTGGCGACAGCCTTACTTGATGAACGACTTTTTTTCTGAACCTCAGCGGAAGTACCCAGTAGATTCTGTACATGATGCCCTACCTCATGACCGATGACATAGGCGCGGGCAAAATCGCCGGCACCACCCATTTGTGCTAGCTGACGATAGAAGCCAAGATCGATATAAACCTTGCTGTCACCCGGGCAGTAGAACGGGCCGGTTGCTGAAGACTGCATGCCACAGGCAGAACGCACGTAGCCGGTAAACAGCACCAGCCCCGGTTCACGATAGCGTTCTCCACTATTGGTAAATAATTTATTCCAGACATCCTCGGTATCAGCCAGTACAACTGAAACAAACTGTGCCTGCTCATCATTCTTTGGAACCGGCTGGCTGCTCTGGCTGCCAGTGCTGGCAGAGTCAGTGTTACCAAGCATATTCAGCATCTGCATCGGGTCAGCACCCAGCAGAAGACCTATTACAATTACTGCAATAGTTGCCCCACCGCCAAGCTTGAGACCTCTGCCACGTGGTTGCTGGCCGCGACGGTCTTCTACATTTGTGCTGCGTCGTCCACCTCGCCATTTCATTGTACAAACTCCTTCAATTACTGCTGTTCATTAAACGTCTTATATTTAACACAGAGCTGACAGAGAACACAGAGTTTTTGGAAACCCCAAAACCATCCAATCTGTAAGTTGAAACTTTTTCATTCCAACCAGTCCCGTGGTTTCAGATAAACCTCGTACAATTCCGCCTCTTCACTTCCCGGCTCAGGTTGCCAGTTATATCGCCATTTCACCAGCGGCGGCAGTGACATGAGGATGGACTCGGTGCGCCCGCCCGACTGCAGCCCAAACAGTGTGCCGCGATCATATACCAGGTTGAACTCGACATAACGCCCTCGCCTGTATAGCTGAAAATCCCGCTGACGCTCTGCATAAGGAGTGTCCTTGCGTCGCTCAACAAGCGGTAGATAGGCCTTCAGGTAATGATCACCGACGCTGCGCATAAAGGCGAATGACTGATCAAAGCCCGGTTCACACAGATCGTCAAAGAACAGGCCACCGATACCACGCGGTTCATCCCGATGTTTGAGATAAAAATAATCATCACACCAGTGCTTGTAACGTGGGTAAGTATCAGCGCCTAATATCTCGCATGCTGCTTTCGATTGCTCATGCCAGTGAATACAATCCTCTTCAAAGCCATAGTAGGGGGTCAGGTCGAAACCACCGCCAAACCACCAGATAGGCTCTTCACCTTCTTTCTCAGCGATAAAGAAACGGACATTGGCATGTGAAGTCGGCACATAAGGATTGTTTGGATGAATAACCAGTGACACGCCAACTGCCTGAAAACTGCGTCCTGCCAGTTGTGGTCGGCTGGCCGTCGCAGAAGGCGGTAAATTATCGCCATAGACATGAGAGAAATTGATACCGGCCTGTTCAAATACCGCGCCATTATTCAGTACACGCGTTCGACCACCACCCCCTGCCTCGCGAGCCCATTTATCTTCGGCAAATACAACCCGTCCATCTGCCTCAGCGATAGCATCGCAGATGCTATCCTGCAACGATAATAGATACTCTTTCACTGCCTCGAGATTAATTTTTTCAGTATTTGCCTCAGCCATTGCCGATCCTTTGTTGTACCACCTGCCCTTAAGTCAGGAGCAGGTTGATGAGTAATTCGATGTATTTAGTGGTTCAATAATCTACATCAATATGCAATTGTTGACATCTGCATCTTCATGCACGAAATGTTAAAAATGCCTGTTGACTTATATTCAGCCATATAATCGTAATTCTTTTTGTTGAAGCTTTGCAGTTCGATAAGTACTATGCATGAAAGTTTCCCCTTCGAATAACAGGTCATCCTCTTGAGACTACCGTTACATCATCAGGTTCAGGTAATGAATACGTGATAGAGAACAGTCATGCAGTATCAAACGTAGTTTTCGGTTTAGACCCGTTCTGGGTTTCCATCGTTCTGTTCGTATCAACTTATCTTGTCATTATCAGCGATAAGGTTAACCGTGCCATCGTTGCAGGTCTGGGAGCCGCCCTTATGGTTGTGCTCGGTGTACTGAATCAGGAAGCTGCAATCAGTGGTATTGATTTCAATACCCTTGGCCTGTTAACAGGTATGATGGTCATTGTCGCTATAACACGACGTTGTGGTGTATTCCAGTTTGTTGCAATCTGGACAGCCAAAAAGGTAGCGGCACGCCCATGGCCGATTCTGCTGATGCTGTCGGTGGTCACTGCTGTATTTTCTGCGTTGCTGGATAACGTCACTACTGTGCTGTTGATCGTACCGGTTACCCTGCTGATAACCGGGGAATTAAAAGTTTCACCCTATCCCTATCTGTTTGCGGAAATCATATCCTCGAATATTGGCGGTGCTGCAACCCTGATCGGCGACCCGCCAAATATCATGATCGGCTCAGCCGCAGGGCTGAGCTTCAACGATTTTCTACTCAATATGGCACCTGTAATGCCGCTGATTCTTGCCGTTACACTAATCATTATCTATGTCATCTGGGGACGTGGGCTGACAGCAACGGACGAAGACAGGGAACGTATATTGTCATTCCGTGAGCGTGAGGCAATTACTGATATCCCCTTGCTCAAGAAATCGATGTCTGTCCTCGCGCTGGTGATCCTGAGTTTCGTGCTGGCGCATCCACTGGGGCTGGAACCGGCCACTATTGCCCTTTTTGGTGCGGCTATCCTGTTGCTGTTGGTGAACATCCGTTCCAGGGCGGATAAACAGTCAGAGCGTGTTCATCATATTTTTGGTGAGGTGGAGTGGATTACGATTTTCTTTTTCGTTGGCCTGTTTGTTCTCGTGCACGGCATAGAGCGTGCAGGGGTATTAGAGGTGCTGGCAGAGCATATGATCGAGTTTACTGGCGGAGAGATGGCGGTGACGTCCATGACAATCATCTGGAGCTCGGCCATATTCTCAGCAATTGTTGACAACATACCCTTTGTTGCGACTATGATTCCATTGATCAAGAGCATGGCACCAGCCTTTGGCGGCTCAGAACAGCTGTTACCTTTATGGTGGTCACTGGCAATGGGGGCCTGTCTTGGTGGCAATGGTTCCCTGGTCGGCGCCAGTGCCAATTTGATTGTCGCCGGTTTCGCCGAAAGAGCGGGGCACAGAATCAATTTCCTGCACTTCATGCTGGTAGCGTTCCCTATGATGCTGGTGACTGTCGCCATCGCTTCAGTCTATGTTTATTTACGCTACCTGTAGGGAGTATCAAAATGAACTGCAAGCCGTTTGTTGAAATGAGAACCCAATTTAAAAGGCAGTCGAGATGAAAGTGGAAGATATTACTATACCAACGACTATCGCCACAGAAGGGATGCTGGTGAAAGATGTCTTCAGGGAATGTGTTCACGCCCAGGTGCCCGCAATTCCGTATCGGGACAGGAATGGTGAACTCGAAGGCCGGATCAGTATCAGAGATACGCTGAAACGTTCATGCCTTCCTGAGTACATGGTTGAACTCGCCTATGTGCTCAGTGACAAGCTGACCTGTATTGAGGATGCTGAAGCCAAGGCCAGGGAAGTATTGTGTCAGGTGGTAGACCCATATGTAATTCCAAAATTCTATTCGATTAAACCAGATTCAACCCTACTCAGGGCAATTGCTATTATGGAGAAGAACAATTGCAGCTATCTGTTTGTCGCCAATGAAGGCGAATATCTCGGTGTGGTGACGCGAATGGCTGTGGTTCGCTGGATGATCGAGGTCAATGAAAACTGTCCGTCAGACGGTGTGGCCCAGAATTAACCAGGTGCCAGAACTCAACTCGTAATAGTGGTTTCCTGTTGTGCTGGGTCTCCCCGTTGGCAAGGTATTCAAATTACGGGTACAGCTGCCTGAAAGAAAATAAAACAAAGAAGTTTACACAGGAAACTCGCAATAATTAGTCATCCTGTCTTATTATAAATAAATATAAACTTGTGCAGCCATCGACGCACATCACGGCCTCAATTCCATAACGCCCTCATCTTGTCAGCATCTGGCTGCCTTATTACTCCTTTCTCGGTCACTAGTGCATCAACAAGAGCGGCCGGGGTGATATCGAAAACCGGATTCCAGGCTGTGGCGCTTGCCGCCGCAATCCGCTGCTCTCCCAATGAAAGTATTTCATTCGAATCACGGCTCTCTATCGGGATATCCTGACCCGAAGGCATTTTTGGATCACAGCTTGAAACCGGTGCCACAACCATGAATTTAACACCATAGTGCCGTGCGATTATGGCAAGATTGCAGGTCCCTATCTTGTTACAAACATCACCATTGGCTGCGATACGATCTGAGCCGACTATGACCCAGCCTATCCTGTCGCTCGCCATCAGGGCGGAGGCCGCTCCTTCAACCACAAGCTTTGCCGGTATTCCGTCTTCCATCAGCTCCCAGGCGGTCAACCTGGCGCCCTGCAACCAGGGACGCGTTTCATCGGCATAGACAGCATTGATACGCTTTTGCTGCCAGGCACTACGAATGACACCAAGCGCCGTGCCATAACCACCGGTTGCAAGGCTACCAGCATTACAATGTGTCAGTACCCCATTGCCTGATGTAATTAATTCAGCACCCAGTTCGCCCATGCGACGATTGGCGGCAATGTCTTCTTCATGGATGGCTTTGGCTTCAGCAAACAAAATTGCTACAGGGTCACCATCAATGCGATTGAATAAACCACTCATCCTGTCAATGGCCCAGGCGAGATTGACGGCGGTCGGCCTTGCCTTGCGCAATAGCTCCAGATCTGACTGGATCGTTGACAGCCAGTCCTCAGGTGATCGAAAAAAATGCTCTCTAGCTGCCATGACGATACCATAGGCAGCAGTAATACCGATTGCAGGTGCGCCGCGTACGACCATATCACGAATAGCATCCGCCGTTTCTGTAGCATTGTTGATAGGCAGCCAGACGACTTCATGCGGCAGCCGTCGCTGGTCCAGCAGCAACAGGTGATCGTTTTGCCATTTTATGGCCGATACGGAATCATTTGATGTCAAGAGATTCAGGCTTCCTTATGCTGTTGAATACTAGTTCGCTTGTTTAGCCGTCAATAATGGTCGAACGTGCCACCTACATACCATTACCAAACTTATCATGTAGAGTAATCCCCGCCTCTCTTAGCGGTTTCAATGCCTCGGCATAAGCCAGTAGAACATCCAGCGTCCAGTTTATTCGTTCACGAAAATAACTATCAGCGCCTTCATTATTATCTGCTGGATTTTCATTCAATACACTCTCTACATTACGCACAATGACATGTTCAGGGATATAACAGATACGATTGTTCTTGTAGCTGCTCATGCGTAACTCGGCAACCGGATAGGCACCGCCATCAGCAGAGGAGACGGTGACTATCATTGCAGGCTTGTGACCAACATCGAAGCGGTTGATCATGAGGAAAAAGTTCTTTAATCCTGCTGGTACCTGGCCATGCCATTCTGGAGAAACAACCACCAGTCCATCGCAGGACCGAAGCTCTTCGCGAATGGGGTTGAGACGATCTTCCCACACCTGCTCCTTATCCCAGATGCCTTCATCCCAGAGTGGCAATGGGTTGTCGGCAAGCTTGAATAACCAGGTGTTTTTGCATTGATCTTTGCCTTTCAGGCTCGTCTCTATAAATCGTGATACCTTTTCACTCTGTGAATTTATGCGATGACTACCGCTGATGATGCCTATCTTTGCTCCGTTTTCCATCTAGAATCATTCCTTTTGTTCCGCTGCCGGCGAAAACACCGGAAGATTTTCTCAAGGCAGCTTATAACTATCATTATTTGGATCACTTACTTGCAGACAGCAGAATTTTTTTTGCAGTTTGATCGCAGTCGCAATCTGAACAGCTTGTTTATTTTCTTCTCCACCCTGATATTTCCTTCTTTAACTGAGGGTTAGATGATTTAAACTGCATTGAATTCTAGCATCTGAGACTCAAATAAAACCAATAACCCGTAATACCTCGAGGTATTAATTCAATAAAAAGAATTTTTTGAAAATGGCATATCAACCAACTTTAAACGGGTTCAGTAGTCATCAGCCGGCGCAAGATGTAAAAGGCAAACCATTTATCAGGGTAAATAAGGTTCTCTAAAAATTTCTATCATCTGACCATCCCATCCAATATTTAGATTACGTTTTTTATAAATCTGGATTCTGTTCATCTTCCACAAGATATGTTCCACAAGATATGGAGTGCAATAATTTATTCGCGGAAATTGACAGGCACCTAATAAATTTTGCAGACATCAGTGACACAAAAGCGGTGTTAAAAGTTAAAAAGGGGCTAATGGGAATTCAATTTAGAGAAAATATTGGCATTTAGGTGCAAGAAAATGTATGTTGTAACCCTGTAACTCCGATAAATTTAGATTGAATGACATAACAGAACCAGGAGATTCTATGTCTTTATTGATAGGTGATAATTTAGTTGTAAGCATGCATTACACACTAACTGATGACGAAGGAAATGTACTCGATAGCTCAGAAGGTGCTGAGCCATTGACTTATTTGCACGGTGCGGGAAATATTATTCCCGGCCTGGAGAAGGCGTTGGTAGGAAAAGTAGCTGGTGATACTGAACAGGTGAAGGTTGAACCTGCCGAGGCTTATGGAGAAGTCATGTCAGAGCTGATACAGGTTGTCGAAAAGGCCGCCTTTCAGGGAATAGAATCTGTGGAGCCCGGGATGTCATTTCAGGCACAGGCAGCGGACGGCACCGTACAGCACATAGTCGTGCAGAGCGTCGAAGGTGAAGAAGTCACCATTGATGCCAATCACCCATTAGCCGGTGTCACGCTGAATTTTGATGTAGAAATAGTCAGTGTCAGGGAAGCCACAGAGGAAGAAGTATCTCATGGACATGTTCACTAGCTGACTGCCGACACTATATTGAATCTTTATTGAATCTTTCACATTAAATTCAGGTGTTTAACGATTTCCCGAGAAGCAGGTAATAGTACAGTGATTCGTTTCTCGGGGGATTGATATCTCCTTCTATTCTTCACGGTAGACTGGCCCGTCGTTATAAAATTAAACAATTTCATCATGCATTGATTTCTCTGCTATGGAATGCTTAGCGGTGGTCAACCAGGCATCAATCGATTTTATTTCCTGAAGTGGGAGAAGTATAAGTTTCTGCAATATTCTCCATCAATCTGGACGACATCTGGTTTATCCTGTTAAAGCTTGTTGAATCAGCAAGGATTTGTTCTTCTGATTGCACATAGCTTGAGCTATCGAGCTCATGTCTACAATTTTGCACGAGCAAAGCAGCAGAATCCTTTGTAGTTTCTATATGAAACTGCAAAGCTATCACCCTGCCATTAAGTACGAAACCCTGATAAGCACAGGCTTCGCTTGCAGCAAAATGTATCGCTCCCTGTGGTATTTCAAAGATATCACCATGCCAGTGGAAAACTTCCGTGTTTTCCGGAAAAACACCCTTTAGTATTTCTGGCAGGTTCTCCTCTATTATTGAGATATCAAACCAGCCTATCTCCCTGTATTTGTTTTTAGTTACCCTTGCACCGCAGGCACGAGCAATCAATTGTGCACCGAGACAGATACCCAGGATATATTTGTCCCTTTTGATCGATTCCTGAATGAACTGTCTTTCTTCAACCAGCCATGGATATTGCTGGCAATCTTCCACCCCCATCGGACCACCCATTACGATAAGTACATCAAAATCATCTTGTGCTGGTAGCGAGTCACGCTGGAAAAACTTCGTGATTGTAAATGTATAGTTCCTGTCTATGAGCCATTTTTCTATTGCTGCAGGCCCTTCGAAGGCTACATGTTGAAGAATATGAACGCGCATATTTGGTTTACCCGGTTAATCAATTTCAAGAAAAGATGTAAAGTATTAACAAGTCATTTAAAGGCTATGATGGCCGTCATCAATGGAAACCTCAAGTTGGATAAAGAACAAATAATACAAACAACAGAACTGCATGATTTCATAAGCCAGCACCAACTCCCGCAGCTCTATGTCGATGAAGCAAAGCGCTGGTTTTTTCCGCTGGCAAAGGCTATTGGAGAAAAACAAAAGAAATCCAGCAAAACGACAATTTTAGGGATCAATGGAGCGCAGGGATCAGGTAAAAGTACGCTGGCCGATTTGCTTGCATATTTATTCAGTAAAAAATATCAGCTGAATGTCGTTGTGCTTTCGATTGATGATTTTTATCTTACCCGTCAGCAACGAGAGGTGCTATCAAAAAGCGTACATCCGTTGCTAGCAACGCGAGGCGTACCCGGTACTCATGATGTTGGCCTGGCAATGAATATCATACATAGTCTCTGTGATGTTGCCGGCACTACATTCATTCCGCGCTTTGATAAGGCAACTGATGACCGTGTTGCAGAACAAAACTGGGATCAGATATCTACGAGTGCCGATATAATTATTCTGGAAGGCTGGTGTCTCGGTGCTGAACAACAGCCAGAAGAAGATCTACTGGAACCCATCAATAAGCTGGAAAAAGAAGAAGATCCTGATGCCATCTGGAGAAATTATGTCAACCGGCAGCTTGGGGGACTTTATCAGGATTTATTCAACATGATTGATATATGGATCATGCTGAAAGCCCCCTCCTTCGACTGTGTCTATCAATGGCGTCTGGAACAGGAGAACAAGCTCAGAAATTCATTGTCAGACTCAACTTCAGGTACAGGCGATAACCAGGTCATGGATGAAAGTGGGGTTGAGCGCTTTATACAACACTACCAGCGCATCACTGAACACCTGCTCGATACGCTGCCTGGCAAGGTAGATTACCTGTTCGAGATGGATAAAAACAGAAAGATCATCAAGCTTAAATCTACCGACTAAAACGAAACAATCCGAATCGCAAAGTGTTTGCTACCGACCCGCGTTCTTCAACACATGGCCTTGAACCTGGAGCCCGGCACTTAAACTCTATGCCTTGCCTGATTGACTCATCAAAGGTACTCTCATCTAACCACGATAAACTATTCTCTTTTAAATGGATACAATAGATCTCATCCTTACGCCAAAATGGCTGGTGCCTGTCGTACCAAAAGAAACCTGTCTACAGGATCACAGCCTGGTTGTTAACCAGGGTATGATCATCGATATCCTGCCAACGGCTGCAATCAGTAATCGATATATCGCTACAAAGCACATGCCGCTGGAAAACCATGTCCTGATCCCGGGCTTGATCAATACTCATACCCATGCGGCGATGAGCCTGATGCGTGGTCTGGCGGACGACAAGCCACTGATGGACTGGCTGAATAATTATATCTGGCCAGCTGAACAGAAATGGGTTAATCAGCAATTTATTGAGGATGGTGTTGAACTGGCTATCGCCGAGATGCTGCTAGGCGGCACGACCTGTTTCAATGATATGTATTTCTTTCCCGATGTGATGGCCCGTACTGCTGATCGCCTCGGCATGCGAGCGGTAACGGGCCTTATTGTGCTTGACTTTCCCACACCCTGGGCAGCAAATGCTGATGAATATCTTGATAAGGGTCTGGCTTTGTTTGACGACCTGCGCCATGTCGAACTGGTTACAGCTGCGCTGGCACCTCACTCCCCATATACTGTTTCCCGCCAGGCACTGGAAAAAGTCCGTATGCTGTCAGATGAGCTGGACCTGCCCGTACATATCCATCTACATGAAACAGACAATGAGATCAGGCATTCCATCGAGAAGTTCGGCAAACGCCCGATTGCACGCCTTCAAGATATCAATCTTCTTGGCCCCAACCTGCTTGCCGTTCACCTTGTTCACATGCTTGATGATGAAATTGATTTACTTGCCGAACATGGCATCAATGCAGTGCATTGCCCACAATCGAACATGAAACTGGCCAATGGCTTTTGCCCGCTCCCCAGACTGTTGGACAAAGGCATCAATGTTGGCATCGGCACAGACGGCGCTGCCAGCAACAATGATCTGGACATGATGGAAGAAATGCGCAGCACGGCTCTGCTGGCAAAAGCTGTGTCACACGACCCACAATCTCTGCCTGCATACCAGGCACTGGAAATGGCTACTCTGAACGGTGCAAAAGCACTGGGTCTGGCTGAGGTTACTGGCTCGCTGGAGGTAGGCAAATGGGCCGATATGACAGCAATTGACCTCTCCCATCCAGCCTGTCAGCCAGTCTATGATCCGATTTCACAGGTCATCTATGCTGCCAGTCGTCAGCAGGTATCTGATGTATGGGTAGCCGGCAATCAGCTGGTAGAAAAACATCAGTTAACCCAACTTGATATTGGAAACTGTCTACAGCGTGCCAGAGGCTGGCAACAAAAACTCAGTTCCTGACCACAACACCTGAAGAAGTAAAATCAATATACCTTTCGAAAAGACACAGAAACGAATTGTCTTTTATGAGCTTTGCGGCTTTGCGTGACTTCAGCGTTTTATAGTCCTGCAGGAGTACTGCTGTTAGTTGAGCGGCCACTTTCCTGTTAATATACTGTCTATTGAGTACAGCTGTTTCAAACAGGCAGGACTATGACCACAGACACATTTAATATCGACCATGCTGAAATTGGAAAATTCGATCAGCTGGCCAGTCGCTGGTGGGATCCGGAGAGTGAATTCAGGCCATTGCATGAGATCAATCCGCTACGCCTGGAGTGGATCAATAATCAGGCACCACTGGCTGGAAAAAATGTCATCGATATCGGCTGTGGTGGTGGCATCCTTTCAGAAAGCATGGCGGCAATGGGTGCCAATGTAACAGGCATAGATATGGCGCCCACCCCATTGCAGGTGGCCAAATTACATCTGAAAGAAACTGGCCAGCAGGTCGACTATCAACAAATTACCCCTGAAGACATGGCTGACAAACATGCCGGGGAGTACGATATCGTCACCTGCATGGAAATGCTGGAACATGTTCCTGACCCAGCTTCCGTAATCCAGGCCTGTGCAAAACTGGTTAAACCAGGCGGCATGACCTTTTTTTCAACCATTAACCGAAATCCAAAATCATTTGCTATGGCAATCGTCGGTGCGGAATATATTCTCAACCTACTGCCCAAAGGAACCCATGAATTTGCCAAATTCATTCGTCCTTCTGAACTGGCGAGCTGGTGCCGTGCAGCAGGCCTCGAGACTGGAGCTATGACAGGCATGCATTACAATCCTTTCACCCGTCGATATACTCTGGGCCCTGGAGTCGATGTAAATTACCTGCTGAGCTGTCTTGCATGAATAAGCGCCAGGCTGGTCAAGCTGCCTGATTTGGAACAAACGTATCTAGCATGAGTCACCCTGTCCCAATAAAAACAGTGCTGTTCGACCTCGATGGGACACTGGTGGATACCGCACCTGATTTGTCAGAGACACTGAATAGATTACTGATAAATCACCAGCTGCCAATAATAAGTCTGGAGAGCATTCGTCCCTACGTTTCTCATGGCACTATTGGTATGCTCGGGTTTGCTTTTGGACTGACAAAATCAGACCCCGAATTTGCTGGATTACGACAGGAATTTCTACAAATCTACAGAAATCATCTGTGCTATCAATCGAAGTTGTTTGAGGGTATGGATGAAGTGCTGGATTTCATTGAAAAAAGGAAGCTGACATGGGGGGTAGTGACCAATAAACCGGATTTTCTGACAAAACCGTTAATGCAGGAACTTTCCCTTGAGCATCGATGTGCATGTATCGTTAGTGGAGACACTCTGCCGACAAGTAAACCTGATCCTGCACCAATGTTTTATGCCGCAGAACTTGCCGGCAGTAAAGCCGCTGAATGTGTCTACGTGGGTGATGCCGAACGCGATATCAAGGCAGGTAAAGGCGCGGGAATGCAGACCCTGATCGCCCGATACGGTTACATAGAAGAAAATGATGATCCGAATCTTTGGCAGGCTGATGGCAGCATTGACCACCCTGCTGGGCTGATAGAGTGGATAGAACAGCGTGTCTGATCCGGTTGTTAGTATCGGCATCTCCGGTCAGATTGTCAGTTTTAGTGAAGAAGCTCTGATACTTGCCGCTATTTCTGCACTTATAGCCGCCCTGCTTAGCTGGCTCATTACTTATCTATACCATGATAAACGCATGATCCGCATGCAGACCCGCCTGCGCATGGAACACTCCGCCACCGAGCGTGCGCTTGAAGACATGGAACAGCGTTTTGCCAATCTTTCCACTGACGCACTGCAAAAGAACCACCAGGCATTCATCAACCTGGCGATGGAAAACCTCGGTAAATTTCAGCGTGGTGCCGAAGCCAGTCTGCAGCAGCGCGAACAATCTATGCAAAATATGGTTAAACCGATTCGGGAGGCACTGGACAAGACCGAACGTCAGGTACAGTTGATGGAAAAAGCCCGACATCAGGCCTATGGTGCGCTGTCTCAGCAAATTAAATCACTGGCCGAAAGCCAGCGACACCTACAGGGTGAAACACGTAATTTAGTACAGGCACTGCGTCGACCAGAGGTGCGTGGACAATGGGGTGAAATAACCCTGAAAAGACTGGTCGAACTGGCCGGCATGGTTGAACACTGTGATTTCTACCAACAGGAGCATACAAAAATTGGCGAAGCCGCTATTCGACCCGACTTGCTAGTACGCATGCCTGGCAATCGTGAGGTGGTCGTCGATGTCAAAACACCGCTTGATGCCTATCTCAGTGCGGTAGAAACTACGGATGAAAAACAACGTGCTGAATTTCTTGGTCGCCACATGATGAATGTGCGTGATCGGGTCAGGGAACTCTCCACCAAGGCCTACTGGGGGCAGTTCAAAAATGCACCTGATTTTGTCATCCTGTTCATCCCGGGCGACCAATTTCTGGCGGCTGCGCTGGATCAGGACCCTGGGCTACTTGAATCGGCCATGAGCAAGAAAGTAATTCTTTCCACACCAACTAGCCTGATGGCGTTATTGCGTGCCATTGCCTATGGCTGGCGACAGGAATCATTGACTGAAAATGCCGAGATAATTCGTACCCTGGGTGAACAAATGTATCACCGACTGGCGATCTTCAGCGAGCACCTGGCAAAGGTCGGTCGTAGCCTGGATAATAGCGTCACCCACTACAACAAAGCTGTTGGTTCATTTCAGAGCAAACTAATCCCGGGCGCCAGCAAATTTTGCGAGATGGGAATTAAGCCGAGCAAAAAGATAGAAACTCCGGAACAAACAGAGAAAAGTACGCGACAGCTTGAGCAAACGATATCGAAAGACAGCAGTTGACATGCTATGACCCGAAGGCCCTTCGGGGTAAATAGATTTTGAACCTGAACCTTGAAACTAAAGCCAATGAATATCACCAATATTAATGTCACAGATTTCCCATCGACATCTGATGTTCTAAAAGAACATGTTTATCTGATTACAGGTGCTGCAGGAGCTATTGGCAGTGCTGTAGCTGTTGCGCTGGGGATAAGTGGAGCCACTGTTATTCTTGTTGATAGGAATAGCCACGGACTGGATGCCACCTACGACAGGATTACCGAAAATGGTGGTGCTGAGCCCATCAAACTTGAACTGGATCTGGCCTCAGCCGGTATGCCGCAGTACGAAGAAATGGCAGAGCTGGTAAAAGATGAATTCGGCCGCCTTGATGGTATTATTCACTGTGCTGTAGAGCCTGGAACGCTGACCCCACTGGCACAATACCCAATGGATATGTTGAACAAGGCCCTGCTGGTGAATTTCAGTGCGCCGTATATGCTGACACGCTGTTGTCTTAGCTTGCTACGTGAAGCTGAAGATGCCTGTGTTGTCTTCAGCAGTACAGACGTGGCGCGACAGGGCAAGGCCTACTGGGGAGCTTATAGTATTTCCGGCTTCGCGCTGGAGGGCCTTGCGCAGATATGGTCTGATGAACTTGAAACCAACACATCGATTCGCATCAATACCCTCGACACAGGGCCGGTAAGATCATTATTGCGCGCACGAATTTTCCCTGGTGAGGATCCTGGCAGTGTTCCTGAAGCAGAAACTGTAGTACCTGCTTATATCTATCTTCTTACCAGTAAAGTAAAAGGTGCTGCTTTGCGTGTGCGGAGGAATCGTTAGCTGGATTTATGCTGAAGGTTTGGTCTTTCATGGGTGTATGTCGGTTGTCTTATCTTATTAATTAATTTCCTATAAAGTTCAGGCAAAAAGAAAAAGACAACCTAACTTAACAGCTTGTAATCAATAACATCAAAATCCGCACCTGACATGATAAGGTTTTTTGCCTTGATGCGCTGATTTTCCTCACCGATCAATTCCATCACTTTCCCTGGACGATATATACTCGCCGGAACCAGCAATATCTTCTTTTTACTCTGGAAATTAGACTCTCCAAGAATTGACATCACAACTATAGTCACATCAGAAGATGGTGCTACTTTAAGCCTGCGTCTCTCCACCTGCCAGCCCATGACAAACATTCCAAGCTTGATGGTTTTACTGGCGCTATACCTGGCCCAGCGCACAACCGCAAGTGACCATTTATCGAGGTTACTCTGATCACGGACAGCTATCATATCGCCAATTCTGAAACGAGTGGCGCAATCAGACCCCATTTCCAGCTGATAGCCCATTTCACTAACATCTGTAATCATGCAACAATTTTTATCATTCAGTGGCGATTTTTTTATAGCCGCGGTTAGCATACTACTCATATTTTTCATGATCTCGTTGTAACCAGCTACAGACTCACATTTGCCATCTTTTTCATGACGGACATCCTGTCGAATCGGGTGTTTCCCCCAGTTTATGACCAGTCGCCGTAACATCTCTATTCTCAGCAGCAATTTACCTGGCGCATTTTTCTGGGAATCTTCAAAGGCCTTCTTTGCCACTATATTTATTTCTTCATTCAATGCGGCCACCAGCTCTTTGGTGCTTAGCACTGATAGATCTCCAGCGGTCACCAGATCACCGTTATGAGAAAGGATAGGTGCTGCCGGGTAATCACTGTTTTCGTCAATGCTGAACATGCACGTTTGTTCAGGTGCATCAACATTGTGTTCTAGCTTGCTCAGATGCGCCCATTTGTTCAGCATCCTGTTTAGTTCACCAAATGCATCGACTTGAAAATCGAACGGATTACATAGCCCCAGCAATAGACTACGTTTATATATATGTTCAATAAGAAAGAATTCATCTCTGATTTTCTCTTCATCAATCGGGCTATTGCCACTCAAATCAATGATGTAGTGTGAGTAATTATAGACTTGATGAATTTCGTGCCAGACACCTTCAGGGACAGGGCGATAACTTTCGTAGCAGGTACGTAATTGCTCTGAAAGAAAATTGATCGCCCCATAACAGGCCAGAATCAAATCTTCGTGTAGAGATTTTCGATCCTTATGCGACATTTCCGGGTTCTGCAGCACCCTGGCTGCAAGGCTTATAATGGTATTTTTGTACAGGTCTGCCATAATGGCATTTATTCGACCCAGGCCGTCAATATGATTTATTACATGCACTGGCAGCGGCAGTTTGCCGTCCGCAAAGGCAGCGCGTACCGCGTAGGCTGTATTGTTTAGTAATGGGCGTATCCAGTCCAGAAGGCCCAGTCGCTGGTGATCACTGCACTCAACGTAGTGAAATTGCTTTACTTTTTCTTCAAGCTCTGGGACTTGCAGTGTCGCAGTGGCTGTCAACCAGCTGGTGAGTTCTGAGATTGAAGCTGGACTGCCTGCATCTTTTTCGTTGTAGGAGTGTACTGTTAGATCAGGTAGATCAGGCTTCATATATCTGTCTATACTAATCATTTGACCTGTGAAAAATCACAGGTATCTTTGTTAGTATTGCTTCCCCTTTCATTCTCGCCGTATGGTAAATGGTTTTTATTTCATTTATAGCAAAAAGGTCGCTTGACCCAGCATTCTGCTTGATTATAGGTCATGGGGAAAAAACTGCAATGAATGAGAACAACTACGATTTAGTCAAAATCTTCAACTAGACTCTGCCGTATACTTTCATCGATGATAAGCTCATGCTGATATTCTGGATGCTCAACACCGGCGCTCACTGATGCACCATTTTTCATAGCCGTTATCATCTCAGGTGTAAATTCAAAACGCATAAAATGAACCGACGAGGTTTTTTCTTCTGTTTCACGATCCAGGTCTTCATTACTTATCGGAGAAACCTTCTCAAAGCCATCAACTTTCAACCAGACGTTACGATCAATTCCGATCAGCTTTTCCAGTGCCCCTTTGCGCTCGTTCACGTCACTGAACTCGATCATCATTACCGCCTTCAGGTTCTGACCATCTGGGATTAACGGATTATAGGCTTGCAGCTCTTCTTCTATGCCATCTGCTTCAAAAATCTTTTCTATCCGTAGCATTTCCTGGATCTGATACTGAATCGTCAGTCTGTCTTCAAACAACAGGCGCAGGTTTTCACCAAGTTGAATGCTCCTGTGCTTCTTGTGTTGCATCACTTTTGACCGAAACTCATTGCGTATGGCAGCGTAGTTTTCGAGTGAATAGAGATCAGATCTTTGCAGTTTATCCATTGCTATTCTCCCAGCCCATAAGCCATCCTCAGCAGGCTCATTGGATGTGTTGGTTCGTTGTCATTTCCGAGTATATTTGCCAGATGGTGCCCTGCAATGGGGCAGTCAGAGGTGAAATGATCGGGCTCATTTTTCTTGATTCGATTCGCCACCGGGCGGCCGATCTTGACAGCAAAATCGAATGTTTCTGCCTTAACGCCATAAGTGCCATCATGGCCGGAACAACGTTCAATGGTTTCAATTTCAATATCTGGGATCAGGCTCAGTACATCACGTGTTTTAGGCCCGATATTCTGTACGCGCTGATGACAGGCAACATGATAGGAAACCTTGCCAACACCAGATTTAAAATCAGTATTCAGTAATCCCTCTTTGTGCCGCTGTGCAAGATATTCAAACGGATCGTAGAAGGCATCTGCAACTTTTTTCACATCGGCATCTTCCGGAAACAGCAATGGCAGCTCCTGCTTGAACATCAGTGTGCACGAAGGCACTGGAGAAACAAGATCCCAACCAGCATCAACCATGGCTGCCAGTGCCGGTATATTCAAGTTTTTTGCTTCTTCTACAGCATGCAGGTCACCCAGTTCAAGTTTTGGCATGCCGCAGCATGTTTCTTTTTCTGCCAGCGTCACGGGGATTCCATTATGTTCCAGTACAGAGACTATATCTCTAGCGGCGGCAGGTTCATTATAGTTGGCATAGCAGGTTGCAAACAGCGCGACCTTGCCATGTGTTTTAGTGCCCGCTGTCACCTGGCTGGCAGTCAAACCATCACGTGATTTCTGTTGCTTACGGAAGGTGCTGGAGTGATATTCCGGCACATGTGCTCGAGCACTGACGCCAAGGGTCTTTTCCAGTGCCTTACGCATTGTCTGATTACGATTTGATGCATTAACAAAGTTAACCACAACAGGAATACCGGCCAGTTTCCCGACAGCATCCGTTGAAGTAAGTATTTTATCACGTGTGCGTACTTCACCCTTCCTGAATTTCACTGCTTTGGCTCGCAGCATCAGGTGAGGAAAATCGATATTCCATTCATGCGGTGGTGTATATGGGCATTTGGTCATATAGCAGAGATCGCACAGATAGCACTGATCAACGACCTTCATATAATCTTTCTTGTCGACACCATCTACTTCCATGGTTGGTGATTCGTCGACGAGATCAAACAACACGGGAAATGACTGACACAGGCTGACGCAACGACGACATCCGTGGCAATGGTCATAAACACGTTCAAGCTCCTTATACAGCGAATCTTCATTAAAGAAGTCGGGGTCCTTCCAGTTTATGTTATGTCTGGTAGGAGCCTCTAGATTTCCTTCACGTTGTGTTGTTGCCATATTCAAAAGCCCTGTTGTGAAAAAGTAAAAGGGAGGGCGATATGCCCTCCCCGTCTATTGCAGATTAGCTATCGAGTGAGTCGAGGGCTTTCTGGAAACGGTTTGCATGGGAACGCTCGGCCTTCGCCAGGGTTTCCATCCAGTCCGCGATTTCGTCAAAACCTTCATCACGTGCATCTTTCGCCATACCGGGGTACATATCTGTATATTCATGGGTCTCACCGGCAATGGATGCTTTCAGATTATCTGCCGTACCACCGATTGGCAGACCAGTTGCAGGATCACCAGTTTCTTCCAGGTATTCCAGGTGACCATGCGCGTGGCCTGTTTCACCTTCAGCGGTTGAACGGAAAACTGCCGCTACATCGTTATATCCTTCGACGTCTGCTTTTGCAGCGAAGTAAAGGTAACGACGGTTAGCCTGTGATTCACCGGCAAAGGCATCTTTCAGGTTCTGTTCTGTTTTGCTATCTTTCAACGACATTTTTAACTCCTTTTTAAAATAATGCTGTGGATTAATCCAACGGTTTTATCCGCTGAGTGAATGATAAAAAAACCTGATATTTTGTTCCAATTGAATGTAACAAACATATTAATTGATTTTATCAATAAAGGATACCTGTTCTGGACCAGGCGGCAGCATACTAACGCTAGAAAGGTCAAGCTGTTGAATCGCCTGCGTTATAGTCACAATGGCCTGCAGCCGGGGAAAGCTTTTTCTCCAGGCCAGTGCCACCCGCCGAACGGGTTGTTTACCCGATAACCGCTTAACAGCAAGCAGACGATGCGTATACCCATGAGCGCCGGCAGCTGTTGCAGGAAAAACAGAAATTCCGATACCACTCATTACCATGTGGCGTATAGTCTCAAGCGAACTACCTTCCAGGGTCTGCTGCAAGCCAATATCTTTTTGAGAGGCCTGCAGACAGTCAGGACAGAATTCGAGAACCTGGTCACGGAAGCAGTTACCGGCGCCCAGCAGCATGATGTTTTCCTCAGGTAACATGTCTCGTGAGATTGTTTTTTTTTCTGCCCACGGATGTGCCGATGGTACTACAATAACAAAAGGTTCATCGTATAAAGGCATAGTTACTATACCTGGCTCATCATATGGATAGGAAATGATAATCACATCGAGCTGCCCCTGTTTAAGCAGCGTTGTCAGGTTTGCTGTAAAATTCTCCTGCACAATAAGGGGCATTTCCGGTGCCTGCTCATGCAGCATGGGTATCAGGCCTGGGAAAAGGTAGGGACCAATGGTATGAATAGCACCAATGCGCAATGCCCCGACTAATGGACCCTTTTCTGATTCAGCCATTTGTTTGATGATGTCAATTTCTTCAAGCACCCGCTGGGCCTGCTCAACAATTTGTTCTCCTTTAGCAGTCAAAGTCACTTCCTTCCGTGCACGCTCAAACAGGGGTACCCCCAGTTCATCTTCGAGCTTACGCACCCCGATACTCAATGTTGACTGACTGACAAAACAGGCACTGGCGGCGCGTCCAAAATGTCTTTCACGGGCAACTGCAACGATATAGCGGAGTTCTGTAATTGTCATATCAAATATAAATAGGTCTTTTACTCGCGATTGATATTATCAATAATATATTAACTTGTATTCATCTTTATGGTGAATGACATTACACTTATCAACAGTTCCCGAGTTCACACTTAAATAATTAACAACTACATTCAATATGGAGCCACTCATGCCCAAAACCCAGCCCTGGAAATTTAATATCAAAAAACCGCTTATTGTTTCAGCCTCACTTGCCCTGTTTCTTTCCTGTTCAACAGACCTGTTGGCAGATGACGTCACGGATCAGATTGATGAAGCAGTAAAGGCCTATGGGAAAGAGGACTATAATACGGCTATCACGGCTCTTGATTCAGCCTCAACTCTGATTAGACAAAAGAAAGGTGAGCTGGTCAGCAAGCTGCTGCCTGAGCCACTTGAAGGTTGGGAAGCAGATGATGGCAAGAGCAGTGCTGCTGCAGCGGGTATGTTTGGGGGTGGAATTAGTGCAGAAAGACGATATACAAGAAAAGCTGAAGGGAACATAGAAAACGTTACCATCTCAATCACAACTGATTCACCACTGATGCAGTCTATGGGTATGATGTTTTCCAACCCAATGTTTATGGGTCAGGACAACAAATTAATAGTAATAAGTGGTGAAAAAGCCATTGCCAACGAGCGTGATAATTCTCTTACATCAATGGTTGCCAACAAGGTGATGGTGAAAATTGATGGTGATAAGAAGGTGTCGTCAGAAACGCTCAAGGAATACTTCAATAGCATTGATTTCAAGGCCATCAAGGATTATGCAAATTAAGCGCAGATAGTTCTATAGCGTTTGAATTAAACACCCATGCCTGCAGCATTTGTACACTGCAGGCCTTTTTTCTGGATCATAAAAAAGTGCCCACGCTACCTTGACCGCAGATAATTACTGAACCATGCTAATGATAACCCTGACTCGTCAGCGGCATATAGTTATAAAATTGAGAAAATGCACAGTACACAATAAATCTAAAAAAGTGCATTTCAAATTGTTCAAATAATCTCGGGAAGGCACTATGAATTTTGTTAAAGGTTTAATGGCAAGTCTTGTACTTGTCTGTTCAATGCTGGCAGCAGCCCAGGCCGACGAATACGTCTTTACTGCTCCACCTCGTGAAAAACCCGTACAGGGAAAGGAGCTATATGGCCCCATTGCTGAATTTCTTACAGCGAAGACAGGACATACATTTACCTATAAGCACCCTGATAACTGGCTTTCCTATATGAAAGATATGCGTATGGACAAGTTCGATCTGGTTTTTGATGGACCGCACTTTGTCAGTTGGCGCGTTGCAGCTCTCGAGCATACTCCACTGGTCCGCTTACCTGGCAAACTGGAATTCGTTATAATTTCAAGAAAAGATAATGCAAAGGTCAGCAAACTAAATGATCTGTCCGGCAAGTCAATCTGTGGCCATGCACCCCCTAATCTAGCCACCTTGACTATGCAGGAACAGTTTAAAAATCCTGCAAGACAACCAAGGGTTGAGGTTGTACGTGGCTTTAAGAATGTTTATAAAGCAATGGTAGCGCGCAAATGCGATGCCGCTGTCATCCCTGCCAAGGTATATAAGAAATTGAACAAAAGTGATGAGCAGAAGCAAACCCGAGTATTGTTTCAAAGTACTGGCCTGCCTCATCAGGCAATCAGTGCTGCAACCAGGATCCCTACCGACGCGCAGCAGGAAATGCAGGCGGCCTTACTCAGCCCGGAGGGCGTTGCTGCAACAGAAAAACTGCGAAAACGCTTTGCTGGCGGCAAGGAAATGATTACTACCAACAAGGATGAATATAAGAGTTATGGTTATTTACTGAGTGATTTCTGGGGATTTGAACTGAACCAGGCGGAACCCCCAAAGCAGTTAGTGACTAACGAGCTAGAGACCCATAGCAGCAAAGAAACACTAGAAAAACCAGTAAATGAAGACGTTGCTGCAGCACAATAAAAATCTCATTCAGGCGATCAAATCGAGCTGACAATCTTAGCTCAGTTATAAATCAGTATTTCTTTTCAGCATGCTTCATCTACTTGTTGCATGCAGTCAACAGCTGACCATCGGCCCGATAGGTCTGCTGTGGCAAACATCAACAGCAAAGAATAATATTCTGGTCGTTTTCGTGCCTGGTGTGCTTAATGATAAGGAAGGTTTTAACAGGCTTTAATAAACTTTCGAACCAACAGTCACCGGAAATACTGGTCAGGTCAGCTGCAGATAGCAGGAGCTTTACAGACATAGTCACTGCAAGCCCCCGATAGTCAAATACACACGGTTTTCCCCACTATCAGCCAGCCCGTAACCGATGTAAAGCGGACCAATGACACTTTGTAGTCCTAGATACACGGCGGCAGCCACTTTCATGTCTGAAATCTGAATATCATCATTGTCCTGAAAGACGTCACCGTATTGTAGTGTTGCACCCAGGTACGTTGGCATGGAAAGTAGCGGCTTAGTCGCGCGGAGATAGCCAGCCTTAAACAACACAGCATCCTGGCCAGCCAGCTCATTCTCGCTGTAGCCTGGCAGTGTGAACAAACCGCCCAGGCGGAAGTAACTCTGTATTGGTGCTTCACCGTTATAGGTGGTCATGATTCTTCCACCCAACTGCAGAGTATGCCTGCCCCATGTTTTTGCAGTAAGAACCCTGACCGTGGCCTGATCGTAGTCACTATCGGCACCAAGCTGCGTCCTCGAACCAAGCCAGCCGAAATCGCCTTTCCAGCCCCGACGCGGAAAAAAGAGGTCATCCAGCGAGTCATACCGCGCATCGAGATAAATTTCCCCTGCATCGATATCCTGTTCTGGCAGATCAGGATCACCAACAGTGATCTCAGTTCGACCGGCATATCGCCTCAGCCCCAACCGCATATTACCCAGACTGTTGAACTCACGACCCAGTGCAATCGCCGCACCCACACGAGTAACACTTGTTTCAGCAATGATATTCTCATTTTCTAATACGTTGTATTTATTGTTTATCGCGAAGGCAGATGGCTCGATGAACCAGGGAGAGCCAATTGCCAGCGGTTGGTATAGATCGGTTTCTATGCCCGGTTCTTCGCCCAGTGAAAATATCGTACGCCATTCACCATTGAGCCTGTTGATGGGCATTTTGGTATAACCAAAACGGACCGAGAACCGATTTGAATTAGCAAAATCACTCGACAGGGTAAGACCAAACTGCAGATAGTTCGGGCCCCAGGGCTGTTCCCGAACCTTCAGCACTAGTCCCGTTTCACTCCCTGTTTTCTCCAGGTCGTACTGAACACTGTCAAATATCCCGAGACCATAGATACGACCTATATCCTGCTCCAGTGTGGGCACATCAAGTGGCTGACCGGTCTGCTGCTGCAGCATTTGTCGTAGATATTCATCATCGACCTGGGAATCATTGTTGACCCTGACATAACTGATTACCGGTAATGCCAGTTGACATGACGGGCATGCTTCTGGTTTTGCCGATGGCACAGGATTTGGACTTACCAGCTGAGCCAAGCTGGAAATTTTTTCCTGTGCCGCTGCCTCACCTTTCTGAATCAGTGAAGCGGAGCCGGTAAAGTTACCCGCTGAGAAAGTTCCAAGTTCCGGTACAATGAGAACATCATCATTAGCCAGTGTATTTATTTGCTGGTCGGTAGTGCGCCGGACAAGGATATTGGTCAATTGCTCGGCAACAGTAAAGATGTTAACTGTTTCGTCCATCTTCAAAAACGGGCTGCCAATATCCACCGCGATAACAATGTCAGCTCCCATTTTTCTGACGACATCCACAGGGAGGTTATTGGTAATGCCTCCATCGACCAGCAATCTGTCATCAACCTTCACCGGTGTAAACACACCTGGCACTGCCATGCTTGCACGTAAAGCCTGGGACAGGCTGCCGGAGCCGAGAACGACAACCTGATTGCTGGCAATATCCGAGGCAATCGCACGGAATGGGATGACGAGCTTATCGAAATCATCAATTTCTGCGACGTGCATCAAGAGCTTCTGCAGTTCCAGCTCCAGTTTCTGACCCCGGATCACGCCTGCTGGAACATCGACTTTACCATTCTTGATGCCAATTTTTTTATCCAGCTGGAAAACAGACTGATCAAACTTGCGCCGCATCGATAGATCCTGACGCGGTGGTGAATCATTGAGGACATGTTTCCAGTCTATGCTGCGATAGGCCTGGTCAATCTGGTCAACACTCATACCAGAGGCGTAGAGACCGGCAATAATAGCGCCCATGCTGGTACCGGCAATATAGTCGATGCGGATATTTTGCCTTTCCAGTTCCCTGATGACGCCAATATGTGCGGCGCCACGTGCACCACCGCCACTCAGCGCCAGGCCAATTTTTGGCTGTTTGGATATTGCATCGGCAAGAGCTGTACTCGTCCACATCTGTGAGACAAGAAAAAGTGCAACGAACAGAAGCAATTTATTAACAGGTGCGATTACTATGGATAAGTTTGACATGACACTATTCTGACAAACAGATTATGGACGGCACAAACATTTGCGCTCAATGCGTTAGACGGATATTGCACTGCGATTATATCATGCAGACATCGACTACCTTATGGCGCTGCAGTCGTCATAGATACCTTCCATAGATAACAGGTGTATCGAATATACCCAAGGTTTTCGTTAACTTGTATAGAACAGGCAATAGGAGATGAGCCCCTGTCACGGAGGGCCAGGCCGCGCACATCAGTGCGATATAGTAGAAGGAGTACGTCAGGCTAGAAATCGTTCTACAGACGAAACTCTCAGATATTTCTCAGATAATATGATCACCTGCAGGTGGCTTAACAGGCGCTGTTCAGACTCTAACAGAGCCATGTTATATTAATAATTATATCATCAAAATATTGCAGAAATATGACAGCCGGTGGGTATGCTGGACTTTACATAGTAAATGCTCAGTCCTATACAACCTGTCCCCCCATTAATGATGCACACCACGGATTATCTCAGATAAGGAGTGGACTATATTTTTCGAGAAATAGGATTCTGATATTACCGATATTCTGTTTTTCCTGCAGAAAATCAGATGCAGCTGGTTAGTTAACAGGTGTTTGAATATATTGTCGGTAAAACTGCTCATAGGTTCATCCGCGGTAAATTGTAGATTGTGAATAGACCTCATTTCATATAGATTGCGCGGCATGTCGAAAAAAATTCCCATTGCAGACAGCAATCCCTGTAGTCAGTGCACCAGGTCATGGTGCTGCACCTATTTTACCCAGCAAATCGATACACCTCGTTCGCGCGAGGACTTCGATGTTCTATTATGGCAGATATCACATAAACACACAGAAATTTACAAGGACGAGGATGGCTGGTTTCTTCTAATAACCAACCCCTGTACCCATCTGCTGCCAAATGGTGACTGCGGTATCTACGATGTTCGCCCTAAAATATGCCGTGACCATAGCAGCGATAATTGTGAGAAAGAAGGTCTCGCCGGTGAAGATGATTTTGAACTGTATTTCAAAGATTACGATGCTTTACGCAAGTACTGCAGAAAGAGATATAAAAAATGGGACAAGTGGGAGAAAAAGAAAAAATAATGTATTGCGATTGACGGTTCAGGTGTTATGTAAAGCCTGATACATAACACATCTGTTTAGGTTTTTTTTCGCTTTGCCCTCGGGTGGGCCTTATCAAAAACCTTCGCGAGGTGCTGGAAATCGAGGTGGGTATATATCTGTGTGGTGGAGATGTTCTGGTGACCAAGCAGCTCCTGTACGGCACGCAGGTCTCCGCTTGACTCAAGCATATGGCTGGCAAATGAATGCCTAAGCATGTGCGGATGCACATTTCTGCTGATCCCTTGCCTAATTGCCCAGTCCTTCAGGCGCTTTTCGACACTTCTCGTTGCCAGCCGCCCGCCACGCCTGCTGACAAATATAGCCTGTTCGGTTTCATTTGCGATCTGTGGTCGAACAGATAACCATTGCTTGATTGCCATTTGCGCGTAACGCCCAACCGGGACAATTCTTGTTTTATTTCCCTTGCCTGTGACTCTTGCTTCACCTGCAGAAAAATCAATATCTCCGACATCCAGTGAAACAAGTTCTGACAGGCGCAGACCGGATGAATAGAACAGCTCAAGGATTGCTCTGTCACGCACAGTCAGATGGTCATCACCCGTCAATGAGACGAGTTGCTGTACCGCATCGATGTCCATGGTATCCGGTAGTTTTCGTGGATGGCGAGGGGCTTTGAGGAGGTCAAAGGGATTGGCTGACACATGTTGCTCTCGAATCAACCAGCGGTAAAAACTCCGGCAACCCGACAATATACGTTGTATGCTGCTGCCAGACAGTCCATGTTGATGCAGGCTAGCCAGCCATTTCCTGCCAAGTAAATTATTTACATCGGACCAGTTTTCAATATCCTGCCTGTTACAATAGCTGGATAGTCGCTTCAGGTCCTGCTGATAGGCGGATATTGTGCGTGGGGAATTTCTTCGCTCGTAGCGCAGGTAATCGAAAAAGTCATCTAGCTGATTTTGAGCAGCGGCTAACATTTCAGCCCATCAGGGTTCTAAAAATCATGATGACGAACCAGTGCGATAGAAAGATGTTCTCCCAGGCGTGACAATATCAGCGTCCCCATCTGAGGAGAAAAACGATTCTGGTCGGAAGATCCCAATGCTATAAACCCTGTTCGATGTGGTGTATCCAGCGCCAGCAAGGCACAGGACTTTATAGTGGATGATTTATCACCAAACAATGAAACGACCAGCTCATCATCCAGCTCGTTGTGGCAGCTGCATGAATCACTTCCGAGGGTGTCGAGTATTGCTGCATACATCTTGTCGCTTAGACTGGATGTTTGTAGATTCTCACTCTGATATTCGGGTTTGATATGGATACTTACCTCGTCGATATCAAATAATTGCTGCAGGTTTGCTGCCGCCACCTGTATTAGCTCCTCAATGCCTTTGCTGCTGAACAGGTGCAGGCTATAACGATGTAGCTTTTCTGTTAGTTCTTCATTAACGCGCGCATTATTTATCAGCACAAGCAGCCTTTCTTCCAGTTGCCTGTTCTTTTCGCGCAATATATCTACCTGCCTTTCAATAAGGGAAACCATGCCAGAACCTGCATTATGAGGAACCTGCATGGTCTCAAGCAATGCGTGATGCTTCAGCAGCAAGTCAGGATGCTGCTGCAGATAGCTGACAACTTCCGGTTCGGATAATACTGCGTTGTCATTCTTGCTTGTATTGCTGCCTGGTCGTTTACTCATAGTTTCTCCATCTCGAACTCTCCTTCATATACATACTCTGCCGGTCCTGTCATGAACACAGAAGTGTCCTGCCCTGACCATTCTATGTCCAGTTTACCACCTGGCAAACTTACTTCCACTGGACTATCGAGTAAACCCTGGTCGATACCGGTGACAACAGCAGCACATGCCCCTGTCCCACAGGCCATGGTTTCACCTGAGCCACGTTCCCATACCCGAAGACGAATGGCCTGACGGTCAATCACTTCCATATAGCCTGCATTTACACGCTGAGGGAAAAGGGGGTGATGTTCAATCTCTGGTCCGGTTTGTGTCACCGGTGCGCTGTCGACATCCTCGACAATCTGTACTGCATGAGGATTGCCCATCGATACGGCCGCTATTTCTACTACACCATTCTCCAGCGCAAGACTATAGCTATGCTGACGCTGATCGGTAATGAATGGAATTCTTTCGGGTTCAAAATCAGGCACGCCCATATCAACGCAAACTCGACCATCATCAAGTATGCGAGGAATGATAATACCGGACAGGGTGCCAACCCGGATTTCTGTTTTCTCAGTCAGGCCACGGTCATATACAAAGCGGGCAAAACAGCGCGCTCCATTGCCGCATTGCTCGACCTCGTCACCATCGGCATTGAAAATTCGGTAACTGAAATCCATATCTTCAGACACTGGTGGTTCAACCAGCAACAGCTGATCAAAACCGATACCAAAATGTCGGTCAGCCAGTCGCCTGATCTGCTCAGGTGACCCGTGAAATTTTTTCTTCAATGCTTCAATGACAATAAAATCATTGCCCAGGCCATGCATTTTTGTGAAAGCAATACTCATAGGATAACTGTACCCTGACCGAAGCGCGCGGGAAAGGGCAGACGAAGCCTTTGATAACAAATTGTATAATTCTGCCCTGTGTATGCCCTGTATAGCTATACGCGTGATTTAGTGGTGTCGGCACATAATTTGCTTACTAAGATAGTTGTTGAATCTGCTGATATAGAAGAGTAAAAATACAATCTAACAGGTATAAACGCCAACTTATTTAATGCTATTTTGTTTAAGGGGGGTTATATGAAAAATCATCCGGCACCAGCAATCGGCAAATGGTATCTTGATAACGTCGATGGTCAACTATTCGAGATTGTCGCAATAGACGAAGAGGACGGAACGATTGAAATTCAGTTTTTTGATGGTTCGGTCGAGGAACTTGAGATCGATTTATGGAATGAAATGGAACTGACTTCAGCCGCTCCGCCCGAGGACTGGTCAGGACCTTTTGATGATCTTGAGGCCGATGATAAGGCTGACCCTGATAATCCGGCTGAAACCATAGAGCTTAATGAATTTCTTGACGAGATATAATAATGCCTGGGGAATCAAGGTTATCTGGAGTTTAACAACCGTTTACACTTGATTGTGAGCTAAATACTGGGATCAATAAGTGTCCATACGACCAAACCTGTACTCCAGATAGGTTGGGTATTTCTTATAGGCGCCTGTCAATACATAGCGCATTACGCCTTGCAGACGATGCTGGCCAGCAACAGAATCGAGTCGAATAATTTCCTTGCCAGACTGGTCAAAGAAAACCAGGGCAGGGGTGTAAAAAATTCCCAGTTTTTTTGCCCACAGGCGTGCCGTCAGGTGCTCTCCATTGGGGGTCAGCACAGGTACATCGCTGTCTACATCAAGCTGTACCACTTCAAACTGCTCAATTAATTCTAGTACACTCCTCTTTGCGAGAGGCTCGGTATGCAGGATATCGCAAGCATGGCAGCTCTTGCGCTCAAAGAACACCACTAACGGCCTCTCAGCCCTGAAATGACTTCGATCCAGTACATATGGAGATCGCTCAAAGAAAGGCTGTCCATTCATCTCCTCGAGTTCAAATTTGCCAGGTGGATCTGCCCTGTCCATATATGCCTGTAGAGATTCTTCTTTGTAAAAACCCTCAACGACATATTTTAGTGCGGCACGAAATGCATAGGGGGGGTAGTAGCCACGAAGACGTAGAGCGATGTTTCCATCAAGATCATAAAAAATAAATGAGGGGGTGAAATTAGTTTTTTCGCGGATGGCAAGCTGACGCTCAGTCAGCACGTTTCCCTGCAAATCGGTAACTTCAGCACTATTCCAGATGTCGAGAGGAATAACATCAAAATTTTTTCGCATATAGCGCGCGATATCTGGAGTTCTCAGGTTAACTTCCATCAGTGTTCTGCAGTAGGCGCAGTCTTTCTGGCCGAAATAAACGGCAATACCAGTCTTGTTCGCCTCTTTTGCTTCTTTCAGATCATCACCAAGGTCCAGGAAGCTGGCCTTGAACCAGGATGGATGTACAACCTGATTAGGCACTGGTCGATCATCGGACAGTAGCTCGAATTCCTTATCGAATTCCTTATCGAATTCCGTATTGAATCCCTTATTGAATTCCTTATCTAACTCTACAGTCTCATCAGCAAAAACAGCAAAGCAAACCAGTATCCCTAACAGACCGCTAACTAAAACAGGCGATTTTTTTGTATGAAGCATTCTCATTAATGGGAGGTAACCAGTTATATTCATTGTTACTAAAAAAACCTGGAGCTAAACAAGACTTATTATTGTACTAATTATAATCACCCGTCGGTTTGACCGGCCCGGCCGGTGAAATCGCACCCTGAAACAATTTTTCTGATCCTGTAAGCCTGCTTAGGGGCGTGCTTGCCTGTTATTGGTATCAGTATAGAGTATCTCATACTCTGGTGTATAGACCAGGTGTGGTGAAAGGGTTTAACTGTCTCGTCGTAAAGATAATCACCGTATTCCCCGTTACTATTAACACAATCTTCATTATCTAGATTGTCCGGCTGCTGCGAGAAAATTTGATCATCACTACATGGGCCCGGGAGTTGATGTCAGCGGCATGTGGTTCGCCAAAATCAACTTTTTGCCATTAGCTCAATGAGGGAAAAGCTTCAGCTCATGGGCCAGTAAATACAGCGCCAGCTGATTAGAGCCATCGACAAAATCTTTGTGGTCTGGCAGATCCCACATTCGATCCAGCGGCCAGCGTATTTGTTGAATGGCCTCAGGTTCATCACCTGGCAAGGGGTCAATCGACAAATCCGTTGCCAGCATTATTGATGTCGGTCGATTAAAGTATGCAGGAGAAACGATAATACGGCGAAGCAGCCTGATATCCGCACTTGCCATGCCAATCTCTTCCCGCAGTTCACGTTTAGCTGCAACTAACGCCTGCTCGCCGGGGTCAATGGCTCCTTTAGGAAAACCCAGCTCATATCGCTCTGTACCCACCGCGTACTCACGGATCAAAACCAGCTCTTCTCCATCAACAGGAATGATTAGCACAGAACCGGCTGCATTGCTTTGCAGCCGCTCAAACTGCACTTCCCTGCCATTATTAAAACGCAGGTTCACCTGTTCAATATGAAACAGTCGGCTTCGAGCAACACTGGTAACAGAGAGGATTTTGGGCTTTTTTGACATGGTAAGATACAGCACAATTGGGCGGTGCTATAGTGACGTAGAATCCATTTCAATGTAAAAGGATATGGTATTAGAGACGAAGCAGCATCACATGATCATTAACGACCAACATGATACCGAACAACTGGAAAATAGCACAGGGGAATTTTCTCTCATGAATACCATTATCCCGTCATGGACAGAAATCGATACTGTTTTACTGGATATGGATGGCACCCTGTTAGACCTGCATTTTGACACCCACTTCTGGCTCGAGCATGTGCCCAGGCGGTATGCTGAAACCAACGACCTGCCATTAGTGCAGGCGCGGGAGCAATTGTTGAAACGCTATCGCCGGGCAGAAGGAAAGCTGGAATGGTATTGTGTCGATTACTGGTCTGAACAACTCAATCTTAATATCGAAGTTTTGAAACAAGAAGTCGATCACCTGATTAGTGTTCGCCCTGATGTCATAGACTTTTTGCAGGCACTCGCCGATTGTGGCAAGCGCCGCACGCTGGTCACCAATGCACATGGTAAAAGCCTGTCGCTAAAGATGCGCAAAACGCCAATCGGTGAACACCTTGATGAAATCATTACTGCCCATGATTTAGGCTTGCCAAAGGAAAATACTGAATTTTGGCAGAAACTGCAGCGAATACATCCATTTTCACCAGATCATACCTTGCTTATCGACGATAGCATCAAGGTTCTTCAATCTGCTGAGCAATACGGCATCAAACACCTGCGCGCAATACTGCAGCCCAATTCAAAACTCGAACCAGAGCCGAATGATAATTTTATTCATATTGACCGTTTTGCTGATATCATGCCGCAAAAAATCACCTGATTACCCTGCGTATCATTGAGAGAAAAGGTATTAACCTTTCTCTTATCTGTTATTATTAAGCTATAGTGAAATTAGCATACAGGTGTGCCAATGTCCCAAAGTATAAATGTTGATGTTGATACCTTATATATCGAATCAGAATCCTCGCCGGTAGATTCACAATACGTTTTTGCCTATACCATTACAATCACTAATACAGGCACTGAGGCAGCGAAGCTGATGACGCGACACTGGGTGATAACTGATGCCAATGGTCATGTTGAGGAAGTCCGTGGTGATGGTGTTGTAGGTGAACAACCGCATCTGAAACCGGGTGAAGGTTTCCAGTATACAAGCGGCGCTGTCTTGAAGACACCGATAGGGACCATGAGCGGCAGTTATCAGATGGTGACTGATAGTGGTAGTAATTTCGATGCAGAGATTCCGGAGTTTATCCTTTCCAGCCCTCGAACATTACACTGATGTCCGATATTACTGACAGCATCAATTCTGCTGCCGAGCTGGTTGAAAATATCCCACTTGATGCACGTCAATTTTTCAGCCAGGCAATGAAGCAGAAGAAGAGAGTCGATTTTCCTGAGCATGTCAGCAAAATTATGCAGCAATACAATTACCTCTGGGGAGAAGAAATTGCATTACAGTAGGCAACTAATTGCCATCGTTCTGATGTCTCTTTTAGCACTACCGGGATACGCCAATGAGAAAAACACTTACAACAGGGTTTCATTCCAGGTCACTGAACAACGGGAAGTGAACAACAACGAAATTACAGTGACGATGGGAATCGAGCATGATAGCCGGGATGCGACCAGCCTGGCTGATGAAATGAATCAGCTTATAGCATCAGCCATCACCACAATTAAAAAATTTCCCAGTATCAAAAGCAGTACTAGCGACTATTCAATTCGACCGATCTATTCGCGTGATAGACACCTCGATCACTGGCGCGGTGCATCATCTATTGTACTAAAAAGTCAGAACAGCAAGGACATGGCTGCAGTGGTGCAAAAATTACAGGAAACGATGCTTATAAAAACGACAGGGTTTAGTGTATCGGCAGATCGTAGGGAAAAAATTCAGACAGAAATGATTGATTCGGCTCTGAAAAAATTCAATGCTCGAGCAAAACAGGTTAGCAAAAGCATGGGCTTTAAAAAATATCGGCTGGTGAATATCAACATCAACACCTCTGGCAACACACCACGCCCGGTCTATGCCAATGCCATGGCGAGTCCAAAAGCGATGTCTGCAGAAATTGCTGCGCCTTCATTTGAATCTGGGTATACCACTCTCAATGTAATTGTCTCTGGAACAATAGAAATGGAAGTGACCCCATAATCCGCGCTGCTAAGACCTGAAATTTGCAACCCGCAACCTGAAACTGATACGGTCTTTAAAGGTCTCTTAATATGAAAACACCAAAAGCCATCTTTTATATTCCTCTTATACTTTTGCTATGCAGCCCTGCCTTCGCCGGTCAGGCTAATATTATTGACGTCAAAGTAACAAATAACCAGGGCAGTTATCGATTCGATGTAACGATCGAACATGATGACACAGGCTGGGACCACTATGCCGATGGCTGGGAAGTGCTGACACCTGCTGGTGACGTGCTTGGCAAACGGGTCCTGGCACATCCACATGTCAATGAACAGCCCTTCACCCGCAGCCTATCAGGCGTCCGTATTCCTCAGGATGTCAGCGCTGTTACAATCCGTGCACATGACTCGATTCATGGGTACAACAGAGAAATGTTTGAGGTCGACCTCAGCAATCACCAGGCTTCCGATTGATACTAAGGCAGGCGGCGGAACAACATTGCCTGTCCATCTTCAGAGCGGAACATCAAATATCCATCGGCCAGACGATACTGCATGTAGACCGGCTCTGCCCTGTCTGCAATGACTGCCTTGATAATGCTATTTTTTACCTCGTAAGTTCCTTGCAGTTCATCATCAATTGAACGCAGACGGAACCTGTCGTTTCCAAATTCCAGATATTCTCCATTAATGCCTTGCCAATGCCCATAAAGTGGGTTGTCATAATCCCAGACCCGGCCATTATAAGAATAATCTGGAGCGACAGGTTCCACTGCCATCGGTGAAGTTACTGGTGGTAAAACTTCTACTGATATTTTCGGTTTAGATTCACCCTGTTGTTGCTGATCTGTAGCCTGCTGCTGTTCCGGACTGACTATAATTGGTTGAATAACAACAGGCGCTTTATTCCCGGATGACGGGGCACGAGTTCCATACCTGCTGTATTCGCCGGGCCGCCAGTACGGGCCAGTCCGATATGGGCTCCCATAAGGTGGCCTCGTATTGTAATAATTTGGGTAGTATGGGTTGTAGTAACCCTGACTGCTGTAAGGTTGATTGCCGTAGAAGCCCGAGCTGTACGGCGAACTGTATGGAATACCATAGAGGTTAGTGTAAGGATTTGCATAAGAACCGCCATAGGGTGAAAAACCTGAATAAGCGGGTGATGAGTACATGCCCAGAGAGTTATAAGGCAAGCCAGCACCCCATCCTGACGCGCTACCCAAAAGTGGATTTCCCAGCATGGTACCTGTCAGCAATGGGTTACCTATGCCTCCCAGGTTATATGGATTACGATATGAGTTCAGGCCACCAGAACCACCGCCCATCATCCACAGGAACATATCCATCATGATTCTCATCATATCAGTCATTCCGTTATTCGCCTTTGCAGGCACGGGTGTTCCCGACAGGCAAAATATCAGAATCAGTGCAACAGAGGTTCTTTTCATACTATTTTACTAATGCTTACCGCAAAAATTGTGGTACAGCCTGGGCCGCCAGGTGAATATCATTATTATAATATTCGGTGTTAAAGTCGACCGTCCTGTAATTCAACGGCTTGCTGCCCTTGAAAGCCATGCTTGCACTCCACCAGCCTGATGGATAGGTACATTGAGGAAAGAACAGCGTCGTTACATCATTAAACCCAGCATCGGCCATTCTGGTCTGCATACTCTTGATCAGATCCCGATGAAATAATGGCGACTCACTTTGCGCTACCAGAATACCATTCTCTGACAGGCTGGAATAACAGGCTCGATAGAATTCCTCGCTGTAAAGCCGAGCGGCCTGACCGACCGGATCAACCGAGTCCACTATGATTACATCGTAGCTATTACCTGCCGCCTGCTCAATAAAGACAACTCCATCAGTGAAACTTAAAATAGCACGTGGATCATTATTCGACTCACACAACTCCGGGAAATATTTTTCTGATGCCCATGTTACTCGCTCATCAAGGTCGACCTGATGCACATTTTTGACTATCGGATGCTTGAGGACTTCACGCAAACACCCACAATCACCACCGCCGATGATAAGAACTTTCTTTGGCGCCGAATGCATACAGAGTGCCGGGTGGGTCATCATTTCATGATAAATGAAATTGTCCCTTCCTGTTAACATTACACAGCCATCCAGTAACATGAGATTACCGAACTTTGTCGTTTGGTAGACCTCCAGTTTCTGCCAAGGTGTCTGCTCTTCATACAGCTTCTCAGACAACTCAAGTGACAGGGCGCAGCCATCGTCGGGGTAGACTTCGCTAAACCATTTATCGCTATTCAACTTCATCCTGTTTCGATCACTGTTCAACATCAAAAAACTTACGCCAATTATAGCTGTTATTCCGTGATAATATTACCGAATCCTTATTAAGCATACCTCGAATGTCTCTGAGTGGTAAATGTATGTCAGACTGGAGCACAGAAAAATCACTGCAAACCTATAACATAGCTGGCTGGGGAGAAGGCTACTTTGATATCTCCGCCAGTGGTCATCTTATCGTTGACAGTAGTGATGGTATTCCACTGATTGATCTTTATGATGTGGCCCAAATCGCACAGCGAAACGGTCTGTCACTACCGTTGCTGGTACGCATTCCTTACATCCTGCATAAACGCATTAGCGATCTTTGCAAGGCTTTCGACAAAGCGCTGGAAAAGTCAGCGCTTTCTGCTCGCTACAGCCCGATCTATCCGATCAAGGTCAATCAGAACCGAAACGTGGTTGAAGAAATGCTGAAGACAGAAGGAAGTCGACTTGGACTTGAAGCGGGCAGCAAGCCGGAGCTACTGACAGTACTTGCCCTGTCAGCCACTAATGGCACCATTGTCTGCAACGGTTACAAAGACAGGGAGTATATTCGACTTGCCCTGGCTGGTCGGCGCATGGGAATGCAGGTTTACCTTGTCATTGAGAAACTATCTGAACTACAGCTGATACTCAGAGAGTCTCAGCACAGCAGCATAAAACCACTGATCGGTATTCGTCTCAAGCTAGCATCAATAGCGAGTGGCAACTGGCAAAACTCAGGTGGCGAACGATCTAAATTTGGACTGACATCATCACAGGTCATTACTGCAATCAAGCAATTACGAGAGACCGGTATGCTCGACTGCCTGGAGCTTCTACACGTACATCTGGGCTCGCAGATATCTAATATACGTGATATTCAAAACGGACTGGGGGAAGCTGCACAATTTCTGCTGCAGCTCAACAAGATGGGCGCCCGTATAAAAGTCGTTGATGTTGGAGGAGGACTGGGTATAGATTATGAAGGGACACGGACGCGCAGCAACTGTTCGGTTAATTACAGGCCCGAGGAGTATGCCAATAAGGTTGTTCAGGCCTTTGCCAGCGTATGTCAGCAGAACAATCTTCAGATGCCTGATATCTTCAGTGAGTCCGGCCGAGCACTCGCCGCCCATCATGCGGTACTGATCACCGATGTGACAGAAGTTGAAAAACACGAATTTGGCGTTCCCCCAGCTGATGCCAACGAGTCCGATTTTCTGCTTGACCTGCGAAATCAGCTAAAAATAATGGATCAGGGTGGCGCACTACGTGAAGTTTTCCATGATGCCATCTATAACATGCAGGAAATCCAGCTACGCTTTAACCAGGGATTAATAGCGCTTGATGAACGGGCAAAAGCTGAACGGCTGTATTATGCGATATGCCATCGTCTCCATGCCACCATTGACCCGGCAAACCATTCACTACAGCCTATCCTGCATGAACTCAATGAAATAATTGCTGACAAAGTATTCTGTAATTTCTCTATTTTCCAGTCCATACCTGATGTCTGGGCAATCGATCAGGTATTTCCTATAGTGCCTTTACAGCGCCTCGATGAAGAACCGCAACAACGAGCGATACTGCATGACCTGACCTGTGACTCCGATGGCAGAATTGATCTCTATGTTGAGCGGGATAGTATTACGAATACCCTGCCACTGCATGACATCTCCAATGGTGAAAAATACTTGCTCGGATTCTTTCTGGTCGGTGCGTACCAGGAAACGCTGGGTGATATTCATAACCTGTTTGGTGATACGGCAACCGTCAATATTGTCCATGACCCGGAAGGAAGGATAGAGCTTGAGAACATCTTTTGCGGTGAAAATGTTAGCCAGTTGCTGTCCAGGGTTGAGTACGACCCTGAACTGATTCGGCAACGTATTATTGATAAAGCACTGGCATGCGAACTGCCAGAAGCTGAACGCGATGAACTGCTGCAAGAATTGAAGGCAAGTTTGCAATCATATAGTTATTTGGTGAACCAGCCTATTTGCGATACTTGATTGCCTGCTGTACTGAGTTAGTTGACACCCAATAAAAATCGTTAGATAGCTCAGAATTCTCAATGGTCGACATTTTCAAATCGAAGAAAATAGTCTCTGTTGGACCAATGTTGGTCATTCCGGTAGTCCGGCTTTGCGCAGGTCCTCAAGAAAAGCATTCATCTGCTGTCGGTCTTTAATAGGATACGCACTGGCAAGGTGTTTGAGTGTTGTGCCGGGATTGAGTATCTCAATTTGTTCAATTTCCCACTCCGCATCATCCTGCCTTCCGAGCCTGACATAACTTGCGGCGAGAAATAGACGTGGAGCCTGGGCGTTCTGGTTGTGTTCGAGCGCTTCTTGCAGAGCCTCAATAGCCTCAGCATAGCGGCCCAGCGTGTAGTAAGACCGGCCTAGATTCAAAGGATATTCGTAAGTGTAATAAGGATTCAGGGCCATTGCTTTCTGGGTGTAACGAATAGCTTCCTCCATGTTGCCCTGAACATAGTTGACGAATGCAAGCAAACCAAAACCATCAGCATAGTTTGGCGCCAGCTCGACGGCCTGCTTTGCAGCACTAGAGGCATCATCATACTGTTCGCTGTTAAGGTACACATAGCCCAAAGCCCAGTAGACTTGTGGTGATGATCGATCAAGCGCAACTGCCTTTTGTACCAGTTCCAGTGCTCGGGCCCGAGCTTCTTCCAGGGTCAGATCGATCCAGGCGTTGCGAAAGCCTCTTGTTAGTGACACTGCAAGTGCGCCATAGGCACGTGCGTAAGTAGGATCTAACTCGATGGCATGTCGATAGGCATCGCGCGCCGACTCGTTACCTTCTTTAGTACGTTGCAACGAATATTGCTGTCCGCGTAGAAAGGCATCATAGGCCGCGATATTGTTTGTGCTCGTTTGACCCAGTTTTTCTTTTTCAGCTGCCGTTAGCCTGATGGCCAATGCGTTCACTATCTTCTTGGTAACTTCATCCTGAAGTTCAAAAACTTCAGTGAGCTTACGGTCGTAACGTTCCGCCCAGATATGATTACCGTTTTCAGCGTCAAGAAGTTGGGCAGTGATGCGGAGGCGGTTACCGGACTTACGTACACTTCCATCCAGCACATATGCCACCCCTAGTTCTTTGCCGACTTGCTGTGGCTGGACAGCATCTCCCTTGAAACTAGCTGATGTGTTCCATGCGATGACGGTCAGATTCGACAGGCGAGAAAAATCAGTGATGATGTCTTCGGTAATCCCATCAACAAAGTACTCCTGTTCAGGGTCCCCACTCATGTTGGTGAACGGCAGTACTGCGATAGATGGATTTTCGGTGTCTGGCGCCGGTAAATAATGCTGGGAGGCGAACCAGACTACCAGGATGAAAGCCAAAGCCGCAATAGTGGCCGAAACTGTGAATCGGCGACGGGACCGAGTGGCAACTGATATCTGCCTTGTCCGTTTGGCGACGGCACCTGAAGACCGTTCTGTAAACAACTGATAGGTACCGATGGGCTCTGGAATATTCTTCAGCACCTGTAGGCCTAGATCCTGAAATTCAGCCTGCACTTTGTTGCGTATTTGATTGTAGACATCAGCGGAAATGACAATACAACCCGGTTCCGCGATTCCTTCAAGGCGCGAGGCAATATTTACGCTTTCACCCATGAGATTATCGCCCTCGACAATGACATCGCCGATGCTGATGCCTATACGGAATTTCATACATTCATCATTGCGTGCCTCGGTATTGCGAACAGCCAAAGCCTTCTGGATCTCTACTGCACAGCGTACGGCTTCCACCGAGCTAGGGAACTCCGCAATAATGCTGTCACCTGCCCCGCCAAAGATACGACCATGATGTTGAGGGATGAGCTTTCTAAAAATGAGCAGACACTGATTTAGGACACGTAGCGTACGTTCCTCATGCTCGCTCATGAGGCGGCTATAACCGACAACATCTGCCGCCAGGATCGCGGTTAATCTCCTTTTTGTGTTTGCTGGTCCCATGGCTGATATAGACCCTTTTGTGACCCCGGTTTTAATACTCTGTAATGACTCTCATCCTTTTTACTCAGTGCTCGGCTCGATTTTCCTTTACGATTTCCAGTCTGAAGCTGAATACATTTGGATCTTCGGCATCGACGATTGCTCGAATCCAATGCGTATCTTTGTAACCAATAGTTTCTACGCGGGTAAAATTCTCAATCATCCGTTGACTGAAAGATCCAACGAGAGGCTTGTCTACGCGAAATGTGTGGGTGTCGCCATGCACATACACCACGGGCTTGCCAAATGTCAGCGTCTCTTCCTCGAGTGCCGCAAGAAAATCATCAAAGCCAGTTTCTCTTCTCGTTTCGGGTGGTGTAAATCCCACACCCTGTAGCATGTATCTCTTCTGCAGTTTAGCAGGCCAGGTATTTTCAAACTGCGGGTTTGCATGGGCAATGATGACGATGGCTTTATTGCCGTTATCATTGGCCTGTGCAAAGGCTTCTTGCATCCATACGAGGTTGGCGGCGTTCCGCTCAGTGTATTCCGCATCCATTTCTGCAGTACGTCCTAAATTATTGTTGCTACCTACCATGTGTAGCGTAACAAATAGAACATCACCATAGGTCCAGCGAACGTTCTCGCGAAACTTGGCATAACGAACATCTTTACTTTGCCGAACCAGGCGCATGGTTCGCTTACCAAGACTCCTATTACCCTGGAAGAAAATCTTGCGGAGTTTGTCCAGCCTTTCAAGCGGCTCAAAGGCATGCGGTTTTGCGCGGTGACAATCAGTCCAGTCGTTATCACCAGGCACCAGAACAAAAGGGTGGCTAGAATCCTCGGCCAGATTGAAACGGTCCTGAAAGGCCTCGTCGCTGCATGGTGGAAAACCTTCGATAGAATCCTTCCAGGCTATTCCGTCATACCAGAAATCGCCGTCATGAACAACAAAGGCCAGATCAGCAAGGTTTATCTCCTTCATTACCCGGCCAAATTCTTTTCTCTGTTTTCCGTCATACGGCATGTCGCCAATCAGCGCGAATTCAAATCTATCGCCCTGAGTTTCACTATCTGCCTGAGCAATGGCGCAGTCAGAAACGAAAAATATTAAATATGGAATAATCAGCATTGATTTCAACCAAGCCGATAAACGCTTTTCCCGATAGCGTGTTACTTTGTTACTCATGTTTACCTCCTGCACAACACATGCACAGTCCATAAAATGAAAACCCGGTCAGATCGCGGACTTCTGACCGCCGATTTCTAAGGCATCAATTTTGTTTAGTAAACATAACATTTAGTTTAAGTTGTAGCCTGAACGATTAGTCAGGTATTTTTTTCCATAATGTTAGTTGGCTTTCCATCTATACTTATCTGGTTCTTTTCATTCCAGTAATCCCGAATGCCTGAATCTCCCTTTTTTGCTGCCCAATCGTTAAGTTGTTCACGATCACCAACATAATCAAAAAAAGGCACTGACATTCCGCACGAGGTTTGAACGAGGTCAACAGCCAGATCATATATCTGTCTTGAACCTGGATTTGGGCTGAACAGTGCATACAGATCTTCCCATTGACAGTCATTTTTATGAATAACCTTTGCTTTACCGTATACACGCAAAATCATAGGGTTCCCCTCAAATGCCAAAAACATCAAGGTCATTCGAGGATTTTCCTGAACATGCGCTGATGTTTCATTTCCACTTCCGGTTACGTTTAGCCAGGCTAAGCGATTCCCATCCAAAACTCGCAGGGAGTCCATCCCTTTTGGTGAGATATTTACTCGCCCATCGACAGCTGCAGTACCTACAAAGAAGATCTTTTGATTTTTAATAAACTGCTGCAACTTTTCTGATATTTCAGGGTATTGCTGTGCCATGTTGACCTTTTCCTGTATACCTGACGTCAGAGTCAAGAGGCGACGAAGTGTCCTGCCTGATTGAATTGTTATAGTGCACGTTCTGCCACCTTGCCTATTTTAACGACTTCACTATAAGCCGAAATGACTACAGCATACAAAATCATGAAGACAAACCTCAAACCTTAAGCGGCCTGACAAGGGCAGCCGC
The DNA here is from genome assembly GCA_029287915.1 of Arenicellales bacterium. Taxonomy (GTDB): domain Bacteria; phylum Pseudomonadota; class Gammaproteobacteria; order BMS3Bbin11; family BMS3Bbin11; genus BMS3Bbin11. Next base: position 14,354 of record JARFQE010000096.1, on the reverse strand, counting down.
TTTCTTTGCATTTTCACGTGCTGTCTCCACATTCTCTGCATAGGCTAAGGCCACTCCCATACGCCGACGTTTAAACGCTTCCGGTTTACCGAACATCCGAAGATCAGATTGCGGCACCGCAAGGGCACGTTCGATACCATCGAAGGCTATCCCCTGCTGTTCCATCTCGCCATAGATCACAGCGCTGGCTGCGGCCGTCCGCAACACTGTCGAAACTGGCAGTCCGAGTACTGCTCGAGCATGCAGTTCAAATTCATTCTGTATCTGGCTTGCCATGGTCACCATGCCAGTATCGTGAGGACGCGGACTGACTTCGCTGAAAAATACTTCATCACCACGAATAAACAATTCAACACCAAAAAGACCTCGTCCGCCTAGGTTATCAGTAACGGCCCGCGCCATCTCCTGAGCGCGTGCAAGTGCATCCTCACTCATTGCCTGGGGCTGCCAGCTTTCTACATAATCCCCACGACGCTGGATATGTCCGACAGGTTCACAGAAGACTGTTTCTGTTTCACCTGCGGGATTCAGAGCGCGTACTGTCAGTAAGGTAATTTCGAAATCGAATTCAATTTTTTCTTCGACTATTATCCGGCTGGTATCAACCCGTCCACCGGAGATGGCGTAATTCCAGGCCTGTTGAATATCCTGTGGACCATTGATCAGTGACTGCCCTTTGCCGGAAGACGACATTACCGGTTTAACAATACATGGAAAACCGATGAACTTTTCAATTGCTTCGGTAAGTTCCTGTTTGGATTCAGCGAAAGCATATTTCGATGTTGCAAGGCCAAGTTCTTCTGCTGCCAGCCGGCGTATTCCTTCACGGTTCATTGTCAGCTGTGTTGCCCGCGCTGTTGGAATCACCGTACAAAGACCTGCTGCTTCAATGGCAGCCAGTTCATCAGTGGCGATAGCCTCTATTTCCGGGATAATGTAATGAGGTTTTTCCTCTTCTACCAGTGCTCGTAATGAACTGGCATCGGCCATGTCGATAACATGGGCACGATGCGCTACCTGATGACCCGGTGCATTGGCATAGCGATCTACTGCGACCACTTCCACACCCAGCCTCTGTAGAGCAATAATTACTTCCTTGCCTAATTCTCCACTACCCAGCAGCATTACCCTTATTGCGCCGGCTGAAAGGGGGGTTCCTATAATCATATTTATCCTGCGTCATTCACTGGGTATATAAATGCGTGTAATAATAGCATCTAAGCGACTAAAATAACTTCCCGAAAATTAGAAGAAAAATAATGCCATAAATATGATTGCATAATGAAAAGTTCTAGTAGAGATTACCGCGCTTACCTTGATAGAGTAAACAGCTGCAACGTAGCGAATACAGATAACTACATCCCTTTTATCATTGATGACAGGCAGACCGGCTGGCTGAAACCCGATTTTGCTGAACATCTTTCCGCCTGGCCTGAGGTCTTTATTCTGGACCAGGTTTCAATACGACTTACTGACAAAATTCAGGACTTCAAAACACGCAGCAAAACCGTGGATAAGATCCTCCATGACCTGATAGAAAAAAATGTCATCAGAAGCTATCTCCATGAACCCTATCCTGTTACAGCCGGTGACAGAAGTCACGCTGTCATGACGCTGGATAGATCCGCTGTGCCCCATTTTGGCCTGCGTAGCTTTGGTCAGCACCTGAACGGTTTTGTTCGAAAAAGTGATGGCATTTACTTATGGATAGCACGTCGTGCGAGAGACAGGTATATCGCGCCGGGCAAGCTGGATAACATGGTCGCCGGTGGTCTTCCCTGGCATATTAGTCTACAGCAGAATCTGATAAAGGAGTGCGCTGAAGAAGCGGGTATGGATGAATACCTGACACGACAGGCGCTCCCGACCGGCACAGTCAGCTATCTTGCTGAATCAGAAAAAGGCATCAAGCCTGATACACTGTACTGTTATGACATTGAACTGCCCGACGATTTCTACCCTGTCTGCACAGATGGGGAAGTCGAATCATTTGAGTTGATGCCGGTCAGGGTGGTGATGGAAATCATACGTGAATCAGAAGATTTCAAGCCTAACTGCAACCTGGTCATCATTGACTTCCTGATCCGCCATGGCCTGCTGGATCCTGATCAGACTGGCTATGCTGAACTGGTCAGCAGTCTCCATCGATAAACATAGAAAAAATACTCATTCATTCGGGGAAACCGTCGTCATTGTATACCTTGCAAATCTGTAATCTTAAAATTATTCTCTTATATCTCAGATTTATTTATAGTATTTCCTGAAAAATGGAGAACTGTCATGAAGATCATACTTTTTTTGCTAATTCTGTCTGTATCATCAGCAGCAACTGGCGATGTGATAAAAAAATGGACTGATGAAAACGGCAAGGTCCATTACGGTGACAAAAAGGCCGCGAAGGACGTCAAGGGGGCAACAACTCTGACTATAGAAGATACCTTTAATCAACAATCATATGAAGAAGGGATACAACGTCACCAAGAGACAGAAGAGATTGCTGATGATCTTGAAAAAGAACGTGTACAAGAAGAACAAAAACAACGCGAAATTGAACAGAGCAAACCTTCACCCGCTCCTCCTCCGGCAGGTAGAACAACGATAATAAATCCGCCCACAGGGTACCCTGTGTACCGTAATCGTCCGCGCGGAAATGTTACCCCTGCCAGACCTGTAACGCTGCCAGCCAAACAGCCCAGATAATAAGTCATTTAAGTAAGATATACATTGTGCAGGTGCGCCATTTCAGTGTACTGGACAACTGCTTTCTCATGAATGACTTGCAGACTGAGATAACTGAAAAGTCTATCTTTTATCTGATTTCGCGGGTTTCTGCTGCGGGCCTGGCATGAATTCTGCGAGTTGCAACGCGTCAATAAGAGGAATGCTTCCATAGAGCTCGTCCCTTAATCGATGAATAAGCTTCAGGGTTCTAAAACCATCAAACCAGTCATCGAATTGTCTGCTAGCGCCTGGTAAAGAAACCGATCGCTGTTCAGCAGCGCGCAGGTTTTTAAACACATCAAGTTCGTCAATCAAATCGTGCAACCAGGCGCTATAGTTGTCACTAGCCTCGTTTTGCAGGGGAAGGGATCCCTCGAGCGTTTCAATAAATGCTGCTTCCCTGTCAATATCATTCTTCTCTGTATCATTGATCCAGTTGTTCACTGCATAGAAAAAATTCTTTAGAAAAACAAAGACCATCGGGTGATAGACGGTATATACCTGATCGTTGCTATTAAGCTTTACTATCGTGATTGTGCCCTGACCTGTGCCAAACGGAACTCTGGTCGATGCCCGGGTAAGCAACTTTACAGGCAACCCTTCCAGCATGATGATCTCGCCAACCTTGGCCAGCTTGTTCTGGAAATAAAAATCTTCACCAGCCATGCGCTTTGGAAAACCACGGGTCTTTGCATAGGCCAGCGCGTCACAGGCCAGTAGACTACCGATAGAAGGATACGCATAGCTTGACCCCGCCCATTGAAGACCGGCCACATAGTAACGAAGCCAAAGTTCATAATCCCTGACCGCAGGCCAGTAGCGATCATGCTCATGTTGTTCCATATCGGGATCAGGGATGTGCTGATAAGGATAGATAAAGCAGGCTTTTGATGATAATTCAGTTGAATTACCTGATTGCTGATTGGTTCTGAGAAAATAGTCATCAGGTACTCTGGCATCGGCATCAGTGGCATGTATCCATGGGCTCTTAACCCACCCGACTGAGATAAGAAACAAGGCCAGGTCTGCTGCAATTTTTCGAACTAGTCCGACTCCCTGGTCATAAGGTATCAACCATGGCTGTTGTGATCTATCGATAATAAGAATATCAATGTTTCGCCACCTAACAAGTGATTGTGGACACACGTCATCAGGGTTAAGAGAACCGGTTACAGGCATACAGTTGTCGTTGAACCAGTTCCGCATCCTTTGATTGGATGACTTAAATTCTTCCTCTCTTGCCTGATTGCCATTCAGCATGACGATACATAACACTTTGTCATTGTTTCGAGCTGCCTGGCATTTATTGATTGAGTCTAATGCCCCTGGCAGATATTCATCCTCACCACAGGCAGGAATCGTCACGACATAATCCCAACCATCGGCAGGTAGTTTTTCAAATTGTGATGCCTGCCACCTTGATTCTGGCTCGGAGTATCTTTCCAGGTATTTGCCAATCGTTCGCTTATCCCTGTCACTGTAAACAGGAGCTGAATCGTGTTTCGCCGCTATCATTTAAGGAAATTCAAATAAAAATGCCCGTCGTCAAACTGCAGTTAACACCAGCTCGACCGGTTTTCGTCATTTTCCAGCAACTCAATCACATTAGCCTCGATCACCCGGTAACCGACATTGCCATACAATTTTTGTCTTCCATCATTTAGAACATATGATGGGCTGCCTTCAAGTTTTAATGATTCTTTCTTTTCCATATCACTCATTAATGCAGCGAGCGCTGAACCATTATTTAATAATTTTTCTATATCAGCCATCGGTAACTGGAGATCTTCAACGATATTTTTTAGCACTGATAATTCACTTATATCCAGAGCTTCTTCAAAGAACGCACAACGAACCCGCCACAGAGACTCCTCAAAAATTGATTTTCCATCGACAGTGCCGATACTAGAAGAGATCAGATCATTCTGTTCCAGCAATTGTATTGCCTTTAGAAAGCAATGACTGGATGCAGAAGTCTTCGGCAAACTCAGTTTCCATATATCAGGGTTCACATAAACATGAGGAAACGTTCTGGCTGCTTTAATAATATGTTTAGAAAACCCTTTATATCCACCTCGATCTTGCCAGCCCTTTCCGATTCTGTGCTCCGTATTTCCAAATACAGATATAAAGTGGTAATCAATTTTTATTTCCTCACCAAATTTCATCTTTAATTCATCCAGGCTTATTTGTGCAGCATAGGCCCAGAAACAAAGCACATCAGAAAAATATGAAAGTTTGATGGTTTTTTTCATGTCATTAATTTACCTGGATCCTAAAATTCCTTCGATTATCGTATTCTTTCGTAGTTAATGATGCCAGGCTCTCTTTGATTATTCTAAAAAACTAAAAGTTCAGACCGTCTGCTGTCTCGTAAAAATAAATATCAGGGTATCAGGAGTATTTCAATAATGTTCACAAAACTCGCCAGGTCCATGAATAACAGATAGCTGTTGTTATGTGGTCTATTTCTTCAGATTCTTTTTTTAGCATTTGTACAGGCAAAAAACTGCCTGTTACTGGACTGGAAATATTTTACTCAAGCCCTGTTCAAAAGATGTGACTAAAAATAGTATCATCCAAAAAGACTGCAACCGAAATGAGTAAAGAGGGAGTAAACATAGTCAGGCATCTGCGACCCGGAGGTACTATCGCTCTATCACTGGCCATGAATTTATATTAACCGAACCAGAAATTGAGATCCTTGTTCATGAACTCGTCGGCCGACATATAATGCGAACCATCACAGGAAAAATTAAGGCCAACCAGCCCATTCATTATATTTAATGAAGCTGCCCGTAGATAAATGGTTTCATCTGCTTCACGCAGTGATTTAAACACTTTCAATATCTTTGGCACAATATTGGCGGATATGGAAGCATCGCCGGGGTATGCCATTTTGGCATATACCAGGCATACTTTTGGATTAATGATTTCATCCAGAACATGCAAATGATAACGATACGGATCATTGTAGGGCCAAAGTGTCGCGCGTGAACTTGAAAAGTGTAATTTGGCGTGAAAAATACCCTGCTCAGTGATCAGAGATTCAACTACATCCAGAACTTCATCGAGATGTTCATCCATCGCGCTTCTCGTTCGCAGTTGTTGAAACAGGGTGCCACGAATTGATGGGTCGCCCTTAATCTGGCGCCATTCCTGAATCTGGGGCTCATCCACATTCTTTAATGGTAAATCATTGAGATTAAAATCCGCTGCAATATAGCCTAATACTTCATCATTTAGCGTTATTCTATGTAATGCTGTGATACAGGGTTTTCTTTTTTGTTTATCAACATAAACATCACTCAATACAAAATCTTTTTGATCACTGTCGTATTTAAAATGCAGGTATGGTCGATTTGAAAGATCCTGACCGATTCTAGTTTCATCTGAATCAACGTCAGAAACATTGCTACTGTGCTGTAGACCCTGTTTATCAATAGCGTATAGTAATCTGCAACGGTGTTCTTTATTACACTCAAGGTATTTCTTCAGCTCAATATCGAGCTTATGACGATTATCCCAATGTTCTGCGCAAACCCCTGCAACCTGGCTTAATGGCTCAATCAGAATGGCCTCTATATTATTGCGCTGCTTTCTTATCGTGCTTTCCAGCCAGCCCATGGTCACTGCTTCCTTTGCAATACCGACAACCGAGACATTCAACAACAGTTGCATAGCGGTCGGATCAAGAAATTTCTTTATGTACTAGTCATGCAGAAAGCATGCCAGGGGAACTTTGGCTTATATATGGTTCTGCTTCTTTTTAACACGCAGAATCGGAACTTTTTTGGTGCAGACAAAGACTTTATGCACTATTTTGGCATTGTTCAGTGCGATACACTGATAAGTTGACTTTGCATGATGACAATGCTTTTCTGCATCGTACTGTTTGTGTCGTACTTATTGCATTAAGCATGACAATCAAACCACAACTATCTTGTCACACTGCACCGTGAAACTGCCACAGCGCAGTTTTTACCAATGCAGTGCGACTGCTGCTCGAAACAGAACCTATCCCACAGAAGCTGGACAAGTGAAGTGATTATTTCGGTGCAAACGCTTCCTTTAGAAATACCGTCATCCTGGCCCAGGAATCATTATCTGCATTGGCATCGTATTTCAATGGCAAACCAAATTTTGCAGCAAGTTCATCAGCATCGGGATTGGTAAAGGCATGCATGGCACTAGGGTAATCGATCAATAAGTAGTCGGCTCCAGCCTTATCCATCTCCTCTTTGAAAGCAGCCACCTGTTCAGGTTTCGACATCGGATCATCAGCACCATTAAATACTGCAATTCTTGTCTTAACTGCGCCTGGCTGTGCGGGCGACTGGGTTCCCAGGCTACCATGAAAACTGGCGATGGCATCGATATCCAGGCCGCGGCGGGCCAGCTCCAGCAACAGCCCTCCACCAAAGCAGTATCCGATTGCCGCAATATCTGTGCCATCAACATTGGGTTGTTGCTTCAGTAGTTCCAGTGCTGCGTTGAAGCGAGCCTCAGCTACCTCCATGTTGCTACGTACTGCTCCGGCGAATTTGCCCGCATCATCGGGATGGCTGGCCTGCTTGCCATCGCCATACATATCAAGTGCCAGAGCAGTGTAACCTAAGCCTGCCAGCATCTCGGCCCGTTTTCGCGAATAGTCGTTATGCCCCCACCATTCATGCACAACAAGGACACCGGGATGTGGCTGCATATTGGTATCATCCCACGCTAGATAACCTTTGAGGACTGTATCCCCAGACTTGTACTCTACAGCCTTGCCCTGCACTTCTGCCAGTGCCGGTAATGATAAACACAGCAGCATTAGTACCGAAACCATTTTATTAATCATCGTGCTTTCTCCTTGTTTATGTTGTTGTCAATCGTTCATGCAATATTTAAATATTTAAACGGGATTGCTGTATGCGCCAATTATAACTATGTATTTAGCAGTGGCCTGAAAAATGCTGCACCAAATTCTACTGCCTGATCAAGACTATAAATGCTAATGTTATCTGAATCCTGCTGCTGCCATTGCCGGGCCGTGTCCGCGTCCTTGAGGTAGACCATTTCCATGCACAGGCTTTTTGCAGCGCATCCCGAAGTCGCCTGCCAGCGAATTCCGACATGCACGTCGTCAGGTATTGCCGATAGTATCCTTTCTGCATTCATCTTGATGTCGACGGGTGTATTGGTAACATGGCAACGTGACAGAATACGTGTAGAGGCATCAAACATAGGTGCGATGGACAGAGCATCGAGTGCGCACATGGCATACACATCCTGACCATTAACATGTACCTTATGCACCCGTTCTTCAATCGTAAACGGATAAGCCCCGGTGATATCCTGTCTGTCGGCAGATAATACGACGAGATCATCAGCTGCAAGCTGCGACAGCATATCATCGACATTTACGGCACCTGGCCGTGCAGCAATCTGTGCTCGTGACAGCGGTCGCCCGGTGGTGGTGAAACTTTGCAAAACCTCTTGGTGAAGATTCCGTAACACAGAATCCAGTGCATCCTGACGCGCCTTCAATGGCAGCAATTTGTTAAGGTGCTCGACACCATCAGAAACATTCACTTCTCACACTCCGTTGTAATCAGACGATATTAATATAAGTAAATCATATCAGACCGGATAATGGAACATGGGTGCAGATGGGTTCCATGATATCACCGGCTCTGATGCTGAAACTGCATTACCTGTATAGCCGGGTATTTGACTGGTGTTGTCAGGGAATGACTACGGAATTACTGGATTCTATTGCCATTGCAGTTATTTTTTTCGGAATATTGCCAGTAGCAGTCACCTACATCAAAACACAAATGCCTTAACCAGCCTCTGACTTATTTAGCTTTGTGTCAAACACAATATCCATAAGCCAAACCGCACCACCTGATGCAAATAAAAATATCAACTACAACAGGTTTCTCAAAAGGGTTCAAATCGTTTATGCCCTTCATGGTTGTGATCAAAACAGACCCGGCGGACAGATTGAACGCAGAGGTATGAAACAGTATTGTTTCAGGTGTCACTATCCAGCAGGATAGTCACCACTACCTGCCTGTCGTTCCTTGGTCCGTCAAATTCACAGAAAAAAATATTCTGCCAGGTCGAAAGTCCCAGCCTGCTGTCGATCAAAGGGATTGTTTCCGAAGGCCCGACGAGACCTGATTTGAGATGCGCATCACCGTTGCCGTCCTGCGCATCGTGTAGCCAGACACCCCGCGGGATCATTTTTCGCAGCAGGTTGACTACATCAGTCTGCACCGAGTCATCCCAGTTTTCCTGGATCATGATGGCAGCGGTTGCGCCCTGAGCATAGATAGAAACCAGGCCATCGTCTATGCCACTGTCTGCCACTACTCGTTTTACCTGGTCAGTAATATCGACCAGCACTTCCCGTTGATAGGTTTCTAGCTGCAGGATCTGTTTCACATTATTTACCCACGGTTGTCAGCCATAGATTGGCATGCAGTCGGCGGCGCGACGTGCAGAGCCCTTACGCCTGCCTGCCTTGCCAGATTCCAGTCCCTGCTTCCAGTCATCGACGAATTGCTGCAGAGATTCAATGAAATCAGAATCATGACTGGGTTGCTCGATGGTGCAGTGCACGCATACCACACCGGGTTTATCGACGGCTGTCGTGATCGTCCACTGTAGTGCATTTGGACAACCCGGAAGGGTAAAGCGAACACCCTGGCGTATCAACTCTCGATGTACCTTGAACTCACCCCAGACACAATAAATTTCACCACGCTCACCCTGCTGCGACAGCACCTTTTCGATCGAGCGGCAGAGCTCCGTCAGGTTGCTGATATGAACATCACGCTGGATCGCTATCGGCGACATCTCGATTCTTGCAAAGGCATAGAATTCCATCGCTCTATTGACTCTCCAAAGTGTCTGTTGATCGCAACAGCTGAAATACTTTTACCATATACTGCTTCTAGCTGTTACCACTGTGCTATATCGAGGTGTAATACTCAAACATACGTTTACGTTCGCGCTCGTCTGGCATCCTGCCATAGCCAGCAGTCATATTGTCTACCATATGATGAACTTTCGAAGTAGCCGGGATGCTACAGGTAACGGCCGGGTGTGAAACCACGAATTTGAGAAAGAACTGTGCCCAGCTGTGGCAATCGAACTCCTTTGCCCATGCTGGCAGTGACTGACCTTTGACGTGCTGGAACAGACTACCGCGCATGAACGGTCGATTGATCATGGTGGCAATGCCCCGCTCGCTGGCGAGTGGCAGAATACGCTGCTCCGCCTTCCGGTTAGCAATGCTGTAACTGAGCTGGACAAAATCAATGGGGTGATTCTCCATTACATAAGCCAGTTGATCATGATCAAAACCGCGATGGGTGGTGATGCCTATATAACGAATCAGCCCCTTTTTCTTCCACTCCATCAGTGTCTCCATGTGAACCCTCCAGTCGAGCAGGTTATGTATCTGCATCAGGTCTATCACCGGCACCCGTAACAGGCGCATCGATTCCTTCATCTGTGCGATGCCATCGTCTCTGCCTTCGGTCCATACCTTGGTCGCCATGAATAATGATTCCCTGTTGCGAACAGTAACTAGAAGGTCGCCGAGAACCTGTTCCGATCGGCCATACATTGGCGAGGTATCTATTACAGTCCCTCCCTGATCAAAAAATGCCTGCAGCACTTCAGTCAGTCTTGCATACGACTCGGTATCGCTGCCGGTATCAAATGTCCTCGATGATCCCATGCCAATGACCGGGATCTGCTGCCCGCTTGACGGAATTGCTTTCTTCAGCATCGCTGTGGAAGCCGCGGCTGTAAGCGGTAATCCGCCTGCTGATACACCTAGCATACCCAGTAACTGTATGAAGCCGCGACGACTTAAGCTGCCGTTGTTGTCATTACTCATATTACTTTAGCTCCCTGAGTCATTGTTCTCTGCTGACTGAGACCTTGCCTGTGCCAGACGGTCCTGTTCCCGTCCCAGTCGATAAGCCAATAAAGCCCACAACGCTGACAGCAGTACAGCAATCCAGGCAATTCCTGACAACCCAAGACCGAGACCCCGCAAACCTGTATAGATCCAGGCGCTGACGGCGTCACCGCCACGATACACAGCGGTGTCGATAAAATTCTTGGCTTTGTACTTTTCCTCGCGTTCAAGTATGACATACAGCATTTCCCGCGATGGCCTCATAATAGCGTAGTTGCCAGCTCGGCGTACAACCTGAACTACTACCAGCACTGCCAGTACCGGAGAAAGTGCCAATGCCACAAAGCCGAACCCCAGCAACAGCGGCACCAGGGCCAGGGTCCATGACAGGCCCAGCCAGCGAACCAGCCTGCCCGTGAGCAACAGCTGTATAACTACTGTGAGTGTATTGACGCTCAGGTCAATGGCGGCAAATATTGCTGTACGTTGAGTCGATTCAGCAAAAGCATCCCGTATGATTTGCGCCTGCTGAAAATAGAGAAATGTCGCCAGCGTGGTAAATAACAGCATCAGCAACGCAATACCCAGTAGATAAGGCGATTGCAGCACAAGCCGGATGCCCGCCAGCACACTACCACCCAGCGGTGCTGCCGGTAACGCTGAAGCCAATGTGGTAGAACTATCCTGAGTTGCCCGCCATTTCGTCAGGCGGTGAATACATAGCAACGCCCATCCCAGCAGTGCGGACGAGAAAAGCAGCAGGTTTTCGGTCCCCAGCGGTTTGACCAGCAAGGTGGTCAACATTGGGCCCACCAGTGCACCCGCGGTGCCACCGGCAGCAATAAAACCGAACAGACGACGTGCCTGACGGTTGCTAAAGGTGTCAGACATGAAGCTCCAGAACACCGAGACGACAAAAAGGTTGAATACACTGACCCAGATAAAAAAAGCACGCGCGATCCAGGCGATGGCGAATTCCGTGTTGAAAAGAATATAAAACAGCAGCAGGTTAACGATAAAAAAAACATACACCAGCGGTAGAAATGCAGTATGCGGGTAACGGGATGTTATCCAGCCGAACAACGGCACCATAGCCAACATCGCAATAAAGGTCCCGGTAAACAGCCATTGCAAATTCTCAACACCGCCGGCAATACCCATCTCATCACGCAGTGGACGCAAAATGTAGTAACTGCAAAGTAAGGCAAAAAAATATGAGAATGCCCAGAACAGAGCCCGCACTTCACCGGCTTCGACATTGACCAGTCGCTGTAGCCAGTCGCTGGCGGTAATCAATTCTGGCTTGTGCTTGCTCTGCATAAAGGCATTCTACTTAAAGGCTGCCGCATGAGGAAAGTGCCGGGGGGGGGCTAGTTGATTATCGACTGTGCCGGCCTGAGCAAACCCGCAGCGATTAGCACGAAGTGATGGTCTTTATTTTTAACAAACTTACAGCGGACATTCCGCGCTGCGTGCAACAGGAAATTCCAGTTCATTGTCACCGATGCGAAGGATCAGCTTCCTATCATTCCCATGCCCTTTGAAACTAATAACAAATGATTTTTCCTTCTCCTGTTCATTGTCCGCTTGCAGGGTTAAGGTGTTTTGATCAATTTTGTAGTGGGCAATGGTTTCCCATTTGCCACTCTTACTTGTGCAAGAGCGGACTTCCCCAGCACTAAACTGTGTATAAGCCCGGACGTTTCCAATCTTGCTATGGTTGTCTTGCCATTTTACATCCTCTACCTGCTCGGCAATTTTATTCCCACAGCCCTGACTGAAAAGCGCAAACATAACAACGGGTATTATTTTTTTCATCTGTCTGCCTTATTAAACCGGTATTGAATTAGTAAAGCCTTTGCCCATGACGATTGATAATTGGCTGAGGTATTTATTATCTACCAGCATATAGAATGGCTTCATTTAATGACAATAGCAAGACCCTGTCACGCTGTGACTAATCAAGCTTTTTCCCAGCCAACTCGGCAAGGCATTGCCGGGTATGTGACACCAGCTCATCGACCTGGGAGGGGTCTGGAGAAATCTCAACTTGGCTAATCTGCAGCTCTTCTGTAATCAGTGAACTAAGCCCCAGCACTTTCATCGCTTCTATCGCAGAAGAGACATACTGAATATAGGTATTATAGTCAATAACTTCATGCTCCCTGAAATGTCTCGCTTTTGCGAACACCGCACTGGTATCAGCATTTATAAATTCTCTGGCGGGTATCTTCAACAGCTGCTGAATCCCCTTGCTGGTGAAATGATTGGCATCGGCACTGGCCAGCGATACACAACGTATGCGCTGGATATTTCTGCAAAACGTCGTCACTCTCCTGCTTTTCCTGATATGCATGCCAAGGGCATAGAAATCCGCTGCCTGCTCATTGAGAAACTGGAAATATTCTCCCCATAATTTTTTATGTGACATCGGTTGCGGACCGCTATACATTGATTGCAGGCAATGGTAAATCTCGTGATCGATAACAAACGCCAGGTAATCTTCCGGTGACAGAAGTAAGCGTTTTGGGATATTACGGACAAATTCCAACGGCTGGTCCAGCAGGTGACGGGTGGCCTGAATAGAATTTCCAGCAATTTGAACGGGACTGATTGCCAGCACACAAACATACTGCTGCCCGGACAGCTTCTTATTCGTCTTGAACAGCGAAGATGATGGCATCTGTGATTGCAGCATAAACAAGATACGGTTAACACTGACATTGATAAGGTCTTTACGTAATTCTGCAGGATGTTCATAGTCCATGTTTACTGGTTTTTTGCCCAGTACTCTGCCCAGTGTCACCATGTCTTCGACAGTCTGATCACCGCCTCGTAACAGCAGGAAGTTTATCTCGGGGTACTGGTGTTTATAATCTTCAAGCTTATCGTCGAGTATTGTATCGAGACGCTTGTAGGACACGGAAGAATCAGCTTCATCACCAGCATGGACAGCGGACGAAATGGTTGAAATTGCCAGCCAGAACAGAGCAGAAACATGATGCTTAGCAGGTATTTTTAGCACGGTATTAGTTAACTGTAGATCATGCGGAATTTATTTATAATCAGCTTAATGCTGTATATTGTAAGTTTTATTTTTACCAGCAGCAGCGCAAGATAAAAACCCCGTTAAGATCTTACCAGTATCAAAGACAATGGGCAGCTGACTTCAACTGTCTTAGAGCACTAAGATCGCGTTTTATTGACGAGAAAATAACCATAATTTTTGTGTAATATTTGGCAATATAATCACTTAAGAAAATACTGTCAAACTGGCCATTAGAAACAATCGCCTTATATTTGATTTTCCGTTTCTGCGTTTATGCTATACCAGCTGTTCAACTACTACCGGGTTTTATGAAATTGATAGTAAACGCCAGGCGGCTGCTGAAAAATCAGTCATCTGCCAGCTCACTGCAGTGGTATTCATAAACAGCTACTGTGTGTAAATACTTATGTGTGTAAATGAACTTAAACCAACAATAGCTATCATACAAAGCTGAAATCAAGCAAAGGATGAAGATAATGAAACAATTAGCCTGGCTGTTCCTAATTCCTGCAATGTTTGCCGGTAATCTGAGCGCGGACGATAAGCCATGGGGTAGTGCAAGAGTTATTGATACCGAGTACAAACCACAGAAAGTTGTCTATGATGTCGCTGTTGACAGCGTAAAGAAGCTGACCAGCGTACTGGACAGAGCCAGTTACC
>JARFQE010000037.1 GCA_029287915.1 Arenicellales bacterium | reverse complement strand
AGTGCCCGCCACTGGTCGAAGGTGGGCACGCTCTCGAGAACCCTGGCCATACGATCACCCCGTCCACACTGGTAGCGCAGACGACAGTAGCGGGGGAGTGTCTGGGAGGTTTCCCCCGTTATGATGGGCGACTGGCTTTTTATAAACTGCAATGAGCCTGGACCTTTTTTTTCGCTATGTAGAATGAGACTCTTTTCTGTGCGTGGCCAAAGAAAGGGGTCCAAAAGAAAGGCCACCCTGCCGTGTTGGCCTTCTGCTCTGTGCGCTTCAGCTTACAGCGGGCGCTGCGGAACTCGCTATCGCTCAGACAGTCCTCGCGCACTTCCGCTCTAGGCTTCCAGTGCTCGACAACACAAAAGGGGTTGCAAGATCAAAATCTAAGTCAAAACATACCAGGTAGCACCTGTGACAAAAGTACAAGCATCCCGACTACACAATCGTCATACCGGCGAAGGCCGGTATCCAGAGTCTTTAAAAGAATGGATTCCGGCTAAAGACATGCCGGAATGACGAACAAGGATTATTCTCTAGTCTTTAGTCTTTGCTCTTGACCTTAAATTTCCTATTCAGGCTCGCCGAGAAGCACAGGATGAGCCGGGGATTTCGGGATGTGATTATCTGAGCGCAGCGAGTTTCACATCTCGCCGGTTCATTCTAGCATCGCAGGGCACCCGCAGGGCGAGCATGTCGGGGGATCATTTCTTTTGGTGACTTTTCTTTAAACAAGTAAACAAAAGCCACTCGCCCATAAAGGGCGAAAAGCATGGCAGTGCGCTAGCACAACAACAACTAAACCTAATGCTTAGTAATCCACAGATTCTTACTATAGGTATGGTCAAGAATATTAGGTGTGTATCCTTTCACATACGGCTTGATCAGGTGCTTGGTAACATAAAAATAGAGCGGCATAATGGCATGATCCTGAAGCAGCATGCGCTCTGCAGCTTCCATAATATCCCTGCGTTTATCAAGATCACCTTCATTTGCTGCCTGTTCCAGCAGCTTGTCATATTCAGGGTTATCGTAGCCTGAGTCATTGATGCCGTGTGAGCTCTGCATAAGCTCAGCAAAGGTGAAGGCGTCGTTATAATCGCCTATCCAGCCACCGCGGAAGGCTTCTGTCAGTTTCTTCTGCTTACGGTTTTCAAGGAAGACTTTCCACTCTTCATTGATCAGCCTGGTTCTGATGCCGAGGTTCATTTTCCACATGGCAGAAATCGCAATGGCTATTTTTTTGTGGTTTTCGCTGGTGTTATAACGGATTTCCAGTGTTAGCGGGTTGCCTTTACTGTAGCCTGCTTCCTGGTATAGCTGCTGTGCTTTTTTTAGGCGTTCGGCCTTTGGCATGTTCGCATAGTCGAGTTGTTGGCTGTTGTAGTTGTTGACGCCCGGCGGCACCCAGCCATAGGCAGGAATTTCACCGGCTTTGGTGATCTTATCAGTCAGGATGTTACGGTCAACGGCCATTGACAGTGCCTGACGCAGCTTAAGATTATCCTTGAATGGTGGCCTGGTCAGGTTAAATCCGTAATAGTAAGTACCCAGAGTTGGCGCTACATGAAGTTCCCCAGGCAGATTTTTCATGATCCAGTCGTACTGGTTAGCAGGTATGCCACCGCTGATATCAAGCTCACCTGCACGATAACGTTTAAGTTCAGCAGAGGCCTCTTCGATAGGCAGGTAGATGACTTTTTCGATGATAGTGTTGTCATTGTCCCAGTACATGGGATTGCGTTCGACAGTGACCTGTGACTGTACCTTCCATTCTTTCAGGACATAAGCGCCGTTGCTGATCAATTTACCGGGGCGTGAAAACTGGTCGCCATGTGCATCCACGCTGTCTTTATGGACAGGGTAGGTGGTTGAGTGGTTTAGCAGCCCGAGCAGGTATGGTGTGGAGGCTTTAAGCGTGATCTTAAGAGTCCTGTCATCTATAGCTTCTACTCCCAAATCTTCTATAGGTTTATTGCCTGTAATGATGTCTTCTGCATTGAGTATGGGTGCCAGTATCTGTGAATATTGTGAGCCGGTTGCCGGGTCTACTGAGCGTCGCAGGCCGTAGACGAAATCAGCTGCGGTAACCGGATCGCCATTCGACCATTTTGCATTTTTGCGGATATGGAAAATATAGACCTTGCCATCATCACTGATTTCCCAGGATTCAGCTGCGCCCGGAATCACTTTTCCATCAGGTGCTTCAATCGTAAGTCCTTCATAGAGATCGCGCAGAATGTTTGATGCCGGTACACCTTCTGCTTTGTGCGGGTCGAGAGTCTGAACCTCCGAACCATTACCGCGACGGAGAATTTGTTCGTCGGCGAGGTTATCAGGTTTGGCAATGGCAGCCTGGCTGGCAGCTACTAAACAGATGAACAGGGGTAAGACAAACTGTTTCAGCATTCGATATTCCTCGTGATCCTTTGTTTATTGTACTTTTATAACAGGTGCGGGGTCGCAGAGGAATGTAAAAAGAGGAAAGAGGAAAGGTGCTGAATAAAATCGAATATTCTTTTACCTTTCCCCTTTATCCTTTCCTCTGGGTTTTAACTCGCCAGTTTGCTGGTCAGCAGCTTGTTGATTCGGCGCACATAATCTGCCGGTGCCTCCAGTTTGCCGCCTTCACTAAGCAGGGCCTGGTCATAAAGAATCTGTGACCAGTCTTCCAGTTCGTCCTTGTGCTCGTCCATGTAGCTGATCAAGTCATGCTCAGGATTGATCTCCATTATCGGGGCGGTGCCAGGAATATCCTGTCCCATGCTTTTCATCAGGCGTTCCATGTTCGCACCAATGTCGTTTTCATCGGCCACCAGACAGGAAGGAGAGTTTGTCAGACGAGTACTGATCCTGACTTCCTTGACGCGGTCACCGAGGGCTTCAGCGATACCATCAGTTAGGCTTTTGAGTTTCTTCTCAGTTTTCTTTTTCTCCTTTTTTGCTTCCTTGTTATCGCTTTCATCCAGTTCAAGCCCGCCTTTGGCCACGGACTTCAGGGATTTTTCCTTGTAGTCAATCAGGTGATTGACTACCCATTCATCTATCGGGTCGCTTAGCAACAGCACTTCGATATCTTTCTTGCGGAAAATTTCCAGGTGCGGTGAGGTTGCTGCCGCTTTCCAGGTATCCGCGGTGACATAGAAAATATCTTTCTGGCCATCCTTCATGCGCGAGATGTAGTCATCCAGTGACACATTCTGACTGTCATCATCGTTATGTGTGCTGGCAAAACGCAGCAGCTCTGCAACTTTCTCCTTATTTTCATGGTCATCAACAACACCTTCCTTGATGACTTTACCGAATTCCTTCCAGAAGTCGGCGTATTTTTCTGGCTCCTTGTCGGCTGTTTTCTTCAGAGATGCCAGAACCTTCTTGACCAGTGAAGCACGAATGGTGTCGATTGCTTTGTTTTTCTGCAGGAATTCACGCGATACATTAAGCGGCAGATCTGCTGAATCGACCAGGCCCTTGACAAATCGCAGGTAAGGCGGCATCAGGTGTTCTGCGTCGTCCATAATAAAGATGCGACGCACATATAGTTTCAGGCCTTTACGATGTTCACGGTCCCAGATGTCGTATGGGGCTTTTGACGGGATATACAACAGTGAAGTGTATTCCAGTTTTCCCTCAACCTGGTTATGCAGAATCGACATCGGTGGGGCCGGGTCATAGGAAATCGTCGTGTAGAAGTTATTATATTCTTCCTCAGAGATGTCGCTTTTACCACGAGCCCAAAGTGCCGCACCCCGGTTGACCTGTTCCAGTTCATCCTTTTCCTCATCCATTTTCATACGGATGGGCAGCGTAATGTGATCGGAATATTTCTCGATTATGCTGCGGAGGCGATAATTTTCGACGAACTCGTCTTCATCTTTACGCAAATGCAGAGTGATGCTGGTGCCGCGCTGCTCGCGGGTAATAGATTCAAGTTCGTATTCGCCCTCTCCGTTTGAGGTCCATCGGATGGCTGCATCTGCAGGTTCACCGGCACGGCGTGATTCTACAGTTACCTTGTCTGCCACCATGAAAACAGAGTAGAAGCCGACACCGAATTGACCAATCATGCTGGCATCTTTTGCCTCATCACCACTCAGTGATTCTACAAATTTCTTCGTACCGGAACTGGCAATAGTGCCCAGGTTCTGGATCACTTCATCATAGCTCATGCCGATGCCGTTATCGGTAATCGACAGCGTACGCGCGTCTTTATCGATATCTATGGTAATCCCGAGTTCTTCACCGTCTTCCATTAGAGAAGCGTCCTGTACTGTCGCAAAACGAAGCTTGTCACAGGCATCTGAGGAGTTGGCAATCAGCTCGCGCAGAAAGATTTCTTTGTGCGAATACAGTGAATGAATCATCAGGTGCAGAAGCTGTTGCACCTCGGTCTGAAAACTATGGGTTTCCGGCTTGGCTTTCGTCTTGGCCATGTATTTTTCCTCTAGTTGCATCAAATTAGCTAAATAAGCTGATATATGACGTCAGCGAGAGTAATTTCAAGTGCGTTTTTGGTCATTTTTCGCATTGACCTGAGGCAACACAAAAAGTATAGTCTCGCGTCCGTCCTGCTGGCTAGCCGACAGGACAGCGACGGGGTATAGCGCAGTCTGGTAGCGCGCCTGCTTTGGGAGCAGGATGTCGGGAGTTCGAATCTCTCTACCCCGACCAGTTTTATCGGGACAGGCAGGTTTTCAGGTGACTAAAAACCCGCTTGGCCTTATAATTTTGCCTTCATGGCGCCCGTAGCTCAACCGGATAGAGCAACGGCCTTCAGCTGACGCCCGGCTCTTGAGTCAGGATAGTTGTGTAGGAGCCTTCGTCCGGAAACAGAACGGGCGAAGTGGAGGACACTGTATCGGTGAAACCGTAGCGTTTTGTAAACGCCGGCAATACCGAGGAAACCGGTGGCTGTTTGGCCATACCTGATTGAATGAGTGCCTGGCGCTGGTAGATCAGGGAAAGGAAACGCCGGGATCCGTAGAGACTATACGTGTCCCACCTGAGATGGTGAAGATATAGTCCAGACCACAAATTGGAACAGTTTTCAGATGACAGTCTGAATTAGTTTCAAGCAGTGAAAACTGTAGTGGTAAGCTAAGCCGTAGGTTAGAGGTTCGAGTCCTCTCGGGCGCACCATTTTTTGGTACCTGAAAAGTTTATGGTGAGCGTAGCTCAGTTGGTAGAGCCCCGGATTGTGATTCCGGTGGTCGTGGGTTCGAGCCCCATCGTTCACCCCA
>JARFQE010000024.1 GCA_029287915.1 Arenicellales bacterium | reverse complement strand
TATTAAGTCTCGTGGGCTCGGAGATGTGTATAAGAGACAGTGGCAACATCATGACGCCATTTGCCCAAATCGCGAAAATTCAGGTGGTGAAGGATGCACGCGGTAATATCAATCGTGAAGCAACCTACTTGAAAACACAGGAAATTGCTACGGCTATTGCAAGCTATGTTGCTACTGTAAATGATACTGTTCCTGTAGGCGATGATGAACCTTTTCCTGCAGACTGGATTGTAGGCGGCATGGAAGGCGGCACCACCATTGAAGAAGCTATTCTGAGAATCCCTTCACCCGAGCTTATCGACCCTGAAAATCCGGACCTGGGTATAAAAAAGGTTAACGTGATGGACCTTTGTAATGCCTATTATGCCAAGCAGGCACTGGGTGTAACGAGTATCAAAGGTACCGATAAAAAAGTCGTTAATGGCTATAGCCATGCTCCCGCATTACCATGTGAAATTTCCACCTGGAATGATGATAATCACATATACATCGACATGCTGGATCCGAATGCAATTTTCAGCATCTTTTTTACCGATGTGCTGGTCAGCGCTGATATGCAGACGGACCCGGATTTTGCTGCAGCCATTACCGCTCTACCGGTAGCCGTTAAAAATGAAATCAAGACCATTGTATACAGAGCACTTGATGCGGCAGAAATCAAATACAATACCAAAGACAAGGCGATGGGCCCCAAATACAAAACTGTAGAAGACATCTTTGAAGTTGTCGCTGCATCGCCAAATACTTCACCTTACAAGCATGTTG
Organism: Arenicellales bacterium; assembly: GCA_029287915.1. Classification (GTDB taxonomy): domain Bacteria; phylum Pseudomonadota; class Gammaproteobacteria; order BMS3Bbin11; family BMS3Bbin11; genus BMS3Bbin11. The sequence continues at coordinate 1,695 of JARFQE010000024.1, read as the reverse complement.
CATACACCAAGTCTGATGGAACAGCATTTGAAGCAGGCCAAACATCAGCTGTTGCCCAGGCAATTATTGAGGCCATGAGTATTCACGGTGAAGATGGTGCAGGTACGCATCCATGGGATATTGAAGGTATTCTGAGCCCTGGTTCCAAATGGCGTTCTGCTCGTCACTTACCACTGGGCCTGCCAGGCACCCCGGAAAAGAACTGGGTGATCGAAGCCTGCTCCCCAACTTACGCCAAGATGGCTATGGGTACCGGCATGCACCATGCAACGGCTTTACCCTGTGAAATCTCAGTTCAGCGGGTAGACCTTGATGAAGATGGTTCAACCGAGTCACTGGTCATCAGCTACCTGGACCCCTTCTTCATGTTCGGCGCCATGTTCTCGGACATGAGCGATGCAGAAAAGGCGGCCCTGGGTGAAGTGCCTGGCTACATTATCAATGATCTTCAATATATCGTACAGCATGCGCTGGATACATCAGCTATCGAGCTGGATGAAGGTGTTCAAATCTGGTACAGCATGCTGCCATAAGCGCACTGAAGATGTGTAGAGTTTTCTCTCTGGTTATCACCCAGGACGGGGCAACATGGATGGATAACCAGAGAGAATCTAACAGCAGCTCTATTTATTCTTGCCTGAATATCAACCTGTCATATACAGAGTAAATACAAGTGCTTTTAGATATGAAAATCGACTGGAATTAAAAATGATTAAAAAAAATATAGCGCTGTATAGTTTCGTTTCACTGCTGGGTTTCGTCATGCAAATCTGGGGGTTACAGGCCAGGGCCGTTGATTATGAACTGCCAGACGTGAATGGCCAGATGCAATCCCTGGATCAGTATAAAGGTAAGTGGCTGGTCGTTAACTACTGGGCCACATGGTGTTCTACCTGCATGAAGGAAATGCCGGAATTAATCAGTTTGCATGAAAACAACAAAGACAATGATATTGTAGTCGTCGGTATCAGTTTTGAGTCAATAGCACAAAAGCAGCTGAAAGAATTTGTTAGTGACAAATCCATTCCTTACACCGTGCTTAACACAGAGCCTGTTCGAGTGACACCATTAGGCAAGGTTCCAGCACTGCCAACGACATATATAATTGATCCTGAAGGAAATGTAGTGGCAGGCGATGTGGGCATCATTACTCAACAGGACATCGAAGACTATATTGCCAACAAAAAAGCCGCGAGTACAGTTGCAGAAAAGGCAACGACTGAAGATAACGCCTCATAACAGCATCAATCACGCCGCCGGCTTGCTTCACTGGAAATCGGTGTGGGGTATTTATTAATCACCCAGTAAGTCGACATCACAAACGTTAGAATGACAACGGTCTGAATAAGATAAGAGGATCTTAGATCGATCAGGCCAGATACCAGTGCAGTGTATGCCACCAGCAGTGAAAACTCGCTGGCCTGCCCCAGTCGAATACCCAGTTCTTTCGACACGTAGTCCTTCTCGCCGCCAAGATTAAAACCCCATCGAAAAATAAGCGGCTTGGCCAGGACTATGATCAATGCAATAACAATTCCCGGAAGAATAACATCCCTCATCACAAGCAAGTCGAACTGCGCGCCGATCGAAAAGAAGAACAGAATCAGGAAAAAATCCCTGAGTGGTTTCAGCTCTTCCGCAATCACCAGCGCAACAGGCAAGGTCGAAAAAGACACGCCGGCAATGAAGGCGCCC
>JARFQE010000127.1 GCA_029287915.1 Arenicellales bacterium | reverse complement strand
GCCGACCCGAAGGGTACAGCGATTGTCCGTTTCAAGGACGTCGGCTGGGCCGAGGAAGGACAGAAGAGTTACATGCTGCGCTCGACCCTCAACGGCAGCCCTTCGACATTCGTTGCGGTCTACCAGCAGCCGGGCTCGAACGCGATCGAAGTCGCGGCCAACGTGCAGAAGACCATGGAAGAGCTGAAGAAGACCTTCCCCGAGGGCATTGACTACAAGGTCTCCTTCGATACGACCAAGGTGATCCAGGCCTCGATCGACGAGGTAATCGAGACCCTGATCATCGCCATCATCCTGGTGGTGCTGGTGACCTATTTGTTCCTGCAGAAAATCAACACTACACTGATTCCTACGATTGCCATCTTCGTTTCGGTTATCGGTACCTTCATCGGCATGGCGGCAATGGGCTTCTCCATCAACCTGTTGACCCTGTTTGGCCTGGTGCTGGCAATTGGTATTGTCTGTGATGACGCGATCGTGGTGGTGGAAAATGTCGAGCGCAATATCGAGGAGTTCGGCATGTCGCCGAAAGAGGCGACCTTCCGGGCCATGGAAGAGGTGACCGGTCCGGTGATTGCTACCACCCTGGTACTGATCGCGGTATTCGTGCCGGTGGCCTTTCTGGAAGGCACCACCGGTGTGCTGTACAAACAGTTCGCGATAACGATTGCCATCTCGGTGGCGATTTCCAGCTTCGTCGCACTGACCCTGACCCCGGCGCTGTCCGCGATACTGATCAAGCCGACGAAGGGCGATACCGGGGGCTTCTTCAAATGGTTCAACAACTGGCTTGAAGGTGTGACCGGGCGTTATGCCGGGGGCGTCACCGCCACCTTGCGACGTGTCATGCTGGCGATGGTGGTGCTGGGTGTGATGCTGCTCGGTGTCGTCTACCTGTTCAAAATCATCCCGGGCAGTTTCGTACCAGCCGAAGACCAGGGCTATTTGTTCGCAGCGGTGATCCTGCCTGACGGGGCGAGCCTGGATCGCAGCCAGCAACTGACCCAGGAAGTTGCCGAGATCTTTGCCGAGCACCCGGCGGTCGAAGACTATTCCGCGCTGGCCGGTTACAGCCTGCTGGACAGCCAGTTCAAGACCAACAGCGGCACCGTGTTTATTGCCCTCAAGGATTTCGGGGAACGTGATCCGCGATCGCTGAGGGACCTGTTTGCGTATGTCACTCCGAAATTACAGGCACTGAAAGAAGGTGTTGCTTTCCCGATTAACCCGCCATCGATACCGGGACTCGGCACCCAGGGTGGATTCGAATTCTGGATACAGAATCGTGGCCAGGGCGGCGCGGCACGATTGTCAGAAGTCACGCAGGAAGTTATCGCCAGGGCCAATGAACGTCCTGAAGTCACACGCCTGAATACGACCCTGAATGCTGCATCACGACAGTTGCGTGCAGAGGTTGATCGTTCGAAGGCGGAAACACTCGGTATCTCGGTACCTGATGTCTATGCCTCACTGCAGACCCTGTTCGGTTCGTTGTTCGTCAGCCAGTACAACAAGTACGGCCGGGTATGGCAGGTGATCCTGCAGGCGCAGCCGGAATACCGCGAAACACCTGACGACATCAAGAACATATACGTTCGATCACGCAGCGGAGAAATGGCGCCATTGAGTGCTGTAGTAGATAGTAAGTACGTCACCGGCCCGGACCTGCTGCCGCGCTTCAACGGCTTCATGGCCGCGAAGGTTACCGGGGATGCCGATGCCGGATTCAGCTCCGGGCAATCCATCAGCACCATGGAAGAAATTTCCGGAGAGGTGCTGCCGGACGGCTTTACCTATGCCTGGTCGGGCCAGGCCTTCGAGGAGAAGAAATCCAGTGGTTCATCGGCCATCATCTTCGTGTTTGCGCTAATCATGGTGTTCCTGATCCTGTCCGCCCAGTATGAGCAATGGTCATTGCCGATTGCGGTGATCACCGCGGTGCCGTTCGGCATCTTCGGCGCACTGGTGGCCGTGTATCTGCGTGGCATGGAGAACGATGTCTATTTCCAGATCGGGCTGGTGACCCTGATCGGCCTGTCGGCGAAAAACGCCATCCTGATCGTCGAGTTTGCCGAGTTGAAGTACAAGGAAGGGCTATCGGCATTTGATGCCGCGGTAGAGGCAGCACGCCTGCGCCTGCGCCCGATCCTGATGACCTCGCTGTCATTTATTCTCGGCTCGATGCCGCTGGTGCTGGCCTCGGGTGCCGGCGCGGCCGCGCGTCACTCCATCGGCACCGGTATCATCGGCGGCATGATCGGTGCGACATCACTGGCACTGTTTTTTGTTCCAATGTTCTATTACCTGATTATTACAGGCAAGGAAAAATTTTCGGGTGGAAGGCCGGAAATCGAGATGAAAGACTAAAGATGAAAGACCAAAGATTAAAACTTACTAGTCGGACAAATGATACTCGTGCTTCATACCGTGGTCTCTTTCGTCTTTCGTCCTTTATCTTTAGTCTCGCATTTCTTTCGTTGTCCGGCTGCATGGTCGGTCCGGATTACGAGAAGCCGGAAGTCGATGTACCGGCCGAATATCGGTTCAATTACGGGCAGGCATCTGATGTCGCCAACTCAGCCTGGTGGGACAGCTTTAACGATCCGCTGTTATATGGCCTGGTTGAGGAAGCACTTCGCAATAACCGCGACGTTAGAATTGCGGCCGCGCGCGTGGAAGAGTTCGCAGCCCGTGTCGATATTGCCAGGTCAGGATTGTTCCCGCAGTTCGGCTATGGCGGGGATGCCAACCGCAACAAGTCTTCGCTGGATACCATTGGCGGAGTGCCGGCGGGAATCTCCCGCACCAACGAAATTTATAATGCCTCCATCAATGTCGGCTGGGAACTCGATTTCTGGGGCAAAATCCGCCGCTCCACGGAAGCGGCTAGGGCCAACCTGCTGGCACAGGAAGAAGCGCGCCGTACAGTGATTCTCACCCTGGTGACGACGCTAGCTGCCGGTTATCTTGATCTGCTCAGCCTGGATGAACAGCTCGAGGTTGCGCGGCAAACCATCAAGGCACGCAAGGATTCGCTGGATCTGTTTGAACTCAAGTTCAAGGGTGGCGTGGTTTCCGAACTGGAGGTATCGCAGATACGCTCCGAATACGAGCTGGCGGCAGTGCGTATACCTGCCATCGAGCGCCAGATAGCGCTGCGGGAAAACGCGCTGTCTGTCCTCCTCGGCAGAAACCCCGGATCAATAAAACGCAGCCCGTCCATCGACCTGCTGACCTTGCCCGATATCCCGGCAGGCCTGCCATCTGAACTGCTGGAGCGCCGCCCGGACATTCGTCGGGCAGAGCAGGACCTTATCTCCGCCAACGCGCAGATTGGGGTGGCCAAGGCAGAGTATTTTCCATCCATATCACTGACCGGCCTGTTCGGCTATGCCAGTACAGGACTGTCCGAACTGTTCGACGATACGGCCAACCTGTGGGGCATCGGTGGCGATATTCTCGGACCCATATTCACCGGCGGGCGCCTGAGTGGCCAGCTGCGGGCATCTGAAGCCGTACAGCGACAACTCCTGCAGAGTTACCTGTTGTCTGTGCAAACGGCATTTCGCGAGGTTGATGATGCACTGATATCCACCCGTAAATACCGCGAGGAACTGGCGGCACAGGGCCGCCAGGTCGATGCCCTGAAGGAGTACGCCCGTCTTGCCCAGCTCAATTACGACGAAGGACAGGTCAGTTATATCGAGGTGCTGGATTCGCAGCGCCGGCTGTTTGACTCCGAGTTGAGCTATACCCAGACGCAGGGGCTCGTATACGCGTCATTCGTTGCGATGTACAAGGCTTTGGGAGGCGGTTGGGTAAACGAGGCAGAAGCTGTTGCGAACGAAGTCGATTTTCCGCCGGAAGAAAAAGATCAAAAATAAGTTTTCGGTTTACAGTGTTCAGTAACAGGAAATAGTTCGATGAAATTAAATACTGGATTTCGGCCTACACCGAAATGACAATGTTTTCTTAAAACTTAAAACTTAAAACTTAAAACTTAAAACTTTTCTATTCAGCTTACATTCATTCAGCAAAACGTATTCTATCTCCATGACAGGAAAGCCTGTTCCGATAAATAATAAAATGGGAATGGTAATAAAATGCACAGCATTAAAATACTATCAATTATCTTTACTATATTGATTTTTCATCAGCAAAGGCTGACTGCTCTGAAACGAGTAACAGCTGTATGATGAAGAATGGATTGACGGTTAGCGGGTAAAATACCGTTATAATGGAGATATTTATCACACTCGGACCGATACCGACCCGGGCAGAAAAATGCAGGTCAGGGTTAGTATGGTAGCAGGTGAAAACTAAATAAAATTAGCCTGCTTTTATTTCGGAGAATGCCGGACTCGATTCAATAGCGGAATGACGATAGCTGGTAGATGAAGTGGAGTAATAATGCGACTGCTGAGAAATTTTTGTTTTATCCTGATGCTGATTTCATTTCAGCATGTCGCTGCGGATGAACGACAGCATTACACACTTGATGAAATGGCATCCAGAATTCACAAGCAGAGTGGTGCACAGATTTTGTCTGCAGAAATCCGTCAGGGAAAGCAAGGCAAGATCTACCGATTCAAGGTCAAGAAAAAAGGTCGGGTCAGGGTCATCCAGGTTCTTCCTGACGGGTCACCAGTAAAATAGAAATAGCATATGCGTATTCTCGTCATAGAAGATGAAAAGAAACTGCGCGAGCAACTGGTCATTAGATTGCAACAGCATGGCTATGCCGTGGATGCGGCCAGTGATGGTGAAGAGGGCCTGTACCTGGCATCAGAACATCCTTTCGATGCTGCCGTCATTGACCTGGGCCTGCCAAAAATATCAGGCATAGAACTCATCAAGCGACTACGTTCACAGGGATCCCTGTTGCCGATACTGATTCTTACTGCTCGCTCACGCTGGCAGGAAAAAGTGGAGGGCCTCGAAGCAGGTGGCGACGACTATCTTGCCAAGCCTTTCCACATCGAGGAATTGCAGGCGAGATTACAGGCCTTGATTCGACGTTCTGTCGGTACTGGAGGAAATGAAATAAGCTGTGGGCCGGTCACTCTGAATACTAGCAGGCAGATGGTAACAGTGGACGGTAAAGAACTGGAGCTGACAGCCTATGAATACAAGGTAATAGAATATTTGATGTTACATGCTGGCGAAGTGGTATCCAAGCGCGTATTGACTGAACATATCTATGATCAGGATTTTGATCTGGACAGCAATGTTATAGAAGTTTTTATTGGAAGACTTCGCAAGAAACTGGATCCGGAGAATCGATACAATCCTGTCGAGACATTACGTGGAAGGGGCTACCGTTTTACACTGTGCAGCGATACGTGAGGAAACTCTCATTACAAAGACGTCTGCTACTGACGGCATCGACCATTCTAACAGTCTTTTTAGGCCTTACAGGCCTGGCACTGGATCAGGCATTCCAGAACAGCGCTGAATCCGCTCAGCAGGGCCGGCTGGAGGGTCAACTGTATAGCCTGCTTGGTGCTGCTGAGCTCACTCCACAGGGACAGCTGGCAATGACTTCTGACCTCGCTGAACCTCGCTTCTCACGTCCTCAGTCAGGACTGGTGGGGCAGATTGTTGATGCGAGTGAGTCTATCATCTGGAAGTCTCCATCAGGCATTGGCCTGGATCTGCCCCCTCAGCATGTACTTGAGGTTGATGAATCTCGATTTCAACGTCTACAGGCCGGTGATGGTACGGCCTGGTTTAGTTACAGTTATGGCATTGCATGGGTGGATCAAAATGAAAGAGAGCATCGATATAGTTTCAGAGTACTGGAAAGCCCACAGACCTATGATAGTCAGGTGATTCAGTTTCGCAAGACGCTCATTGTCTGGTTAGTGGCAGCGACTCTGCTATTATTGGTCGTGCAGGTACTCGTACTGCGCTGGAGCCTGAGCCCGTTGCGAAGGATTGAGGAAGAAGTTCATGAGGTGGAAAAAGGTGACCGCCAGCAACTGACAGAGGACGTCCCGAGGGAACTGAAGGGACTTGCGGCTAGCCTTAATCTTCTGTTGGCCAATGAACGCCGACACTTACAGCGTTACAGAAACTCACTGTCTGATCTCGCCCATAGTATGAAGACACCACTTGCCGTATTACGTGGCATCGCGGAATCTGAAAAAACTGCAGATAAAAGCCGTCAGATGATAGAAAATGAAGTCGGACGAATGGACAGCATCGTCGAGTATCAACTGCAAAAGGCTGCAGCAGCAGGCAGGGTTAGCCTGACTGAAGGGGTTGCTATTCTTCCGGTAGTAAACCGTTTGCTGGAATCCCTGCGTAAGGTCTATCGCGATAAAAATATTACATACGCTGTGGATGTCGATGCAGGGGCAATATTTATGGGTGAGGAAGGTGATCTAATGGAGGTTGTTGGTAATCTTCTCGACAATGCCAGTAAGTGGTGTGAGTCAAAAGTGTCGATAAATATTGCACGGATTAGATCCGATGCAGGTGCGCGTGACAGACATCGTTTTATCATCGAAGATGATGGGCCAGGCATTGCTGAGGAACAGGCAGAGCTGCTGTTGCAACGTGGTGCAAGAGGTGATACACAGACTCCCGGACATGGCATCGGCCTTGCTGTAGTTGGGGAAATCGTTGAGGCTTATGGAGGGCAGTTAACGATTGCCCGGTCCGAAATGGGTGGTGCGAAGGTGGTTGTAGAGATTTAATATTGTAGGAGCGGCGCCTCGCAGCGATACAAATGCATATAGTATTACGTATTACGGTTTACGTAACACATAACACGTAAAACATTGTTTTCAATATTTCATAACGTTCGGGTCTTCTTCTACTGGCATCTGAAGGGGCGCTTTATCTGACCTTGATGCCGGTGTCGCACGATTATATGACCAGCCGGTGAGCTCCCTGATTTGCTCTTCCATAGTTTTAGATAAGGGCACCATTTGACCAGCTACGTGTAAAACATCCTTGTTAGTGAAGGATCGTTTTTCCCTGTAGGCTTCAATGCGTGCAGAACTGATCAGGGATTCAATTTCCGCACCACTCCATTTGTCAGTTATAGACGATAGTATATCGATTTTAAAATCATCCGGATTACCACCATTGGCTATGAGGTGAATCGCCAGGATTTCTTTGCGCTCTTTGCCATTCGGCAGATTGAGGAAAAACACCTGATCGAATCGTCCTTTACGCAGCATCTCTGCAGGTAGCATTCTGATTCGGTTGGCGGTGGCAGCGACAAAAACATCATGCGACTTTTCCTGCATCCAGGTCAGGAAGCTGGAGAATATATTGATATTGCCGCCAGAGGAGCCTTCATCATAACCGAAACTGTTTTCTACTTCATCGATCCAGAGCACAATGGGTGCAATCTTTTCTGCCAGACTGATGGCCTGCTCAAAGGCAAATTCGGGTGTTCCATAGACGCCTGACATAACCAGGTTCATATCAAGCCGTACTAAAGGTATGTTCCATGCGCTGGCAATAACTTTTGAAGCCATGCTTTTGCCACAGCCGCTCACGCCCATAAAGAGGATGCCGGACGGTGGCTGGATTCCTGATGCAATAGCCTCGCGGCTGAACAGTTCTTTACGCGTAATAACCCAGTCCTTCAGGTTATCGAGACCTCCCACATCGTCGAGGCTGGTAATGGCTGGTATAAAACGAAGGCAACTTTCTTTCTTAAGAATTAGTCCCTTCTCACGCTGTGTCTCATGCACGACTTCTTCAGGTTTAAGTTTCTTAACTCTTAACAAAGTCAGTAGCAGGTGGCCTATTTCTTCCAGACCCAGCCCTTTCATGGCATTAGCTGTTTGTTTAACCCATTCATCGCTGATTTTATCTGCCAGTTTGTACTTCACCAGGGTTTCTTTTAGATAGGAAATGATCTCTTCTTCAGTAGGTTGTACAAACTCAACCAGCAAGGTTTCTTTTTTTAGTGAGTCCGGTAGTTGCAATGTAGGATAGGAAATGAAAACAAACACGTCCCTGTTTTTATTTTTCTGATAGAGGTCACGCAGTGCACGTTCCAGAAGCAAATTGTCATGTAGAAAAGCAGGCAGATCTTTCAGTAGATAGAAGGACGACTTGTCAGATTTACTGATGTATTCGACGGCTTCAACCGGATCATTGATATCAGCAATCTGTCCAGTGTTACTAAAGAAGCCTTTACCAGCTGTCCAGGTGATAACAGGTCTATCATCGAAGTAATGCTTCTTCGAGACCTGTGCCAGTGTTTTTTCTATACGCTCTTCTTCCCAGCCAAGAATATAGATCAATGGATAACGGGCTATTATGCCGCGGTTAATTTGCTGGCTTGCTGATTCGTGCATTACTGATTCCTTGTCCCAGGTCTTATCTTTTCTTTGTTACATTATAGAAGCATCTTACCGTATTGCTACGTGACAAGTTCATTTACTTCAATGACCTGCAACCAATGTTTCACTGGTATTTCAGTGCCGCTTTGTAGATGCAACAGACAACCTATGTTAGCGGTAGAAATTAAAGAGGGTTCAGCTTTGCAAAGATCCTGTAACTTGTTATTTTTTAACTTACCGGATATTTCCGGCTGCAGTGTTGAATAGGAACCCGCAGAACCGCAACAGAGATGAGCGATATTTTGTTGTGTCAACTTATAACCTGCGGAGCGTAGTAGCTGTTCAACTCGTCCTCTGATAGCAAGGCCGTGTTGTTGACTGCAGGGTGCCTGAAAACAGATGTTATCCGCCATGCCTGTTCTTTTTCTGAGTTGGCCATGGAATGGTTCGAGTATTTCAACCGGATCACGGCATAGATCTGCAATTTTACAGGCCCTGTCTACATAGCCGGCATCATCTGCAAGCAGGTGGCCATAATCTTTCACCATGGTTGCACAACCGCTGGCGGTGATGACGATGCCTTCTACCCCGTGCTCTAGCAGCGGCCACCAGGCATCAATATTCCTTCTGGCCAGTTCACGTGCCTCTTCAGTTGCATCATTGTGATGTGATAGCGCACCACAGCAACGATCAGCTGATGATTCAATAACATTGAAGCCAAGCTGAATAAAAAGTTCAGTTGCTGACTGGTTAATTTCAGGTGCGCAGACTTTCTGTGCGCAACCTCGCAACATGATGAGCGTCCGTTCTTTATTAGTTTGTCCAGTTACATCAGCTGTTGAAAACTCTGCATTTGAACTTACTGTGGGCATAATCCCCAGCGGTGGGATCTTGTTCTTCAACGACGAAGGCAGTAGAAAACTGAAAGTATGTGCAATGTGTAATAAATATTTGAATAGCTGTGGCCGAATTATGATTTTTCTCAGCAGTATGCGTATCCATTTCTCCTTAAGTGGACGTTGCAGTGTTTTATTATGCACTTGCCTGCCGATTTCAAGTAGGCGACTGTATTGCACCCCGGAAGGGCAGGTGGTTTCACAGGACTGGCAGGTAAGGCAGCGATCAAGATGCTTGCGTGTTGATGGAGTAGGGTTTGACCCTTCCAGTATTTTTTTTATCAGGTAAATACGACCACGAGGCCCATCGAGCTCATCACCAAGTAGTTGGAAAGTCGGACAGGTGGCATTACAGAAGCCACAGTGGACACAGCGATGCAGCATCTCTTCAGCATCGTTTATATTAGGCAGATTCCTGTATTTATCAGCAACTATCGTCTGCATCAGAGGTTCCGGTAGAGTCTACCAGGATTTAGAATGCCAGCAGGATCCAACACCTTTTTAATGCGTTTGTGCAATTCAAACAAACCATCAGGCAGGGGACTGAAAACGTCCTCGTTTTTCCTCCCGTTGCGATAGACCGAGGCTGTTCCACCAAGACCAGCGGCATGGTTTTGTACCTCACTAAAAGGTAAAGATGTTTTTATCCAGCGCAACGCCCCTCCCCAGTCAACCAGGCATTCAGCGGTAAACGTATCATAGGGTGCGCTGGCAGGGACAACCAGACGGTATATTGGTGAGCTGCTATCAAAGAAACTTAGCTGTTGCTCATTGAGTTTGTGCCAGTAGTCAGTCGCGGTCTGTTTCATTTCGGGAGGTAGCTTATTCATCGCATCCTCTATCGACGATACAGCGCCTGAAAGTCTAATGAAAGCCTGGCCCTGAAAAAAACTTGCTGCAGATAATGGCATCGAGCGACGGCTCCATTTGTGCAGCAAATGCTGCATATTTTTAGTATCTGTCATCATGCCTAAAGTGACTTCGTGTTCTGGCCGAGGTAACAGTTTCACGGTGACATCGAGTATCAGGCCAAGTGTACCAAGTGCACCGGACATCGGGCGGAACAGATCATACCCGGCGACATTTTTCATCACCTTGCTGCCCAGTCGTATGTCCATGCCGTCACCAGTCAATATGTGAGCACCTATAACATAGTCGCGTACAGGACCCGTCCAGGGCCTTCTCGGGCCAGCCAGCGCGGTCGCGATGCAGCCTCCCAGGGTTGCATTATCATTGAAAGTTGGTGGCTCGAATGGCAACATCTGTTGGTGCTCTTCCAACAGGCTGATAATGTCTTTCAACAGTGTTCCAGTACGGGCAGTGATGGTCAGTTCAGCAGGTTGATAGTCGATGATGCCATTATGATCAGTGACATGAAGAGGTGCTATATTTTCCTCACTGCTATTACTATTAGCACAGCCATAAAACGCTTTACTATTATTACCGATAATATTTAATTTCTGCCGCCGATGCGTAGCATCGATAAGCTGCTTCTGTAATTGTTTAGATATATCCATATCTGTAATTTCGGCATACCGGGTCTAAAATCGATCAAGCTCGGGAAAAGGCAGTTGCCCATTATGAACATGCATCGCACCGAGTTCAGCGCAACGGTGAAGGCTCGGAATAGCTTTACCAGGGTTCAGCAGGGAGTGTGGATCGAAGGCTTCTTTAAGTGCGTGAAATAATGCCAGTTCATCGCTGTTAAACTGATCACACATAGCGTCGAGTTTTTCAACACCTACACCGTGTTCACCGGTGATCGTGCCGCCATGCTCGATACACAATTTGAGTATACGCATGCCGAATTCTTCGGCCTTTTGCAGTTCACCTTTAATGTTTGCATCGTAGAGTATTAGAGGATGAAGATTGCCATCACCAGCATGGAAAACGTTGGCGACTGCGAGACCATATTCTTCTGACCATTCTCCTATCTGCTTCAGTACTATACCTAAAGCAGCGCGTGGAATAGTTCCGTCCATAACATAGTAATCAGGTGAAATACGGCCCACTGCCGGGAAAGCCGCTTTGCGACCGGACCAGAAACGCTGCCTTTCCTGGTCGTCATTTGATGTACGTACATCGGTTGCACCCTGTTCATATAGCAGCGGTTTTAATTTTTCGATGCAGGTGCTGACTTCGACATCCAGTCCATCGAGTTCACATAACAGAATGGCTTGTGCATCAGTGGGATAGCCGGCATGAGCAAAGTCTTCGGCCGCTTTAATAGCATAATGGTCCATCATCTCCAGGCCTGCCGGGAGAATGCCTGCGTTGATAATTGCGCTGACGGCGTCACCTGCCTGTTCGATGTCATCAAAAGCCGCCAGCATGACGCGCGCAACAGGTGGGGTGACACGAAGTCGAACTCGTATCTCTGTAATAATAGCCAGCATGCCTTCTGAGCCGGTCAGGATTGCCATCAGGTCATAGCCAGGAGGTTCCAGCGTGTTATTACCGAGGGAAAGTATCTGACCATCCATGGTAATAATTTTCATTGCAACGATATTTTGAACTGTCAGGCCATATTTCAGGCAATGCACGCCGCCTGAGTTTTCAGCCACATTGCCGCCTATGCTACAGGCAATCTGCGAAGAGGGATCGGGGGCATAATATAGTCCTTTTTCAGATACAGCTTCAGAGATGGCCAGATTGCGTACACCTGGCTCGACCAGGGCCGTCAGGTTTTCTTCATCAATTTCCAGAATACGATTAAAACGCATCATAGACATAAGCAAGGCACCTGCGACAGGACGAGCACCACCGGACAATCCTGTTCCAGCACCACGCGTGACAACGGCTATTGAGTGCTCGCGACAGGCTTCAATTAACTTGAGAATTTCCTCTTCTGTTTCCGGGATAGCAACTGCCAGAGGGTGTTCGCGTAAAATACTGAGGCCATCACATTCATAAGGGGTGATTTCTTCCTGGCTGAGAAGCAGGCGTTCCGGCGGCAGGATGCTTGCTAGTTGTGCTATAAACGATTTTATGGTCATGTATACATCATACCCCTGTATAGATAGATAAAAAAACCATTATTAGTGCTGGGTATTGGCTTATCAATGATGAGATACTATTGTGGTATATATTAATTTGGAGTAGTAAAAAATGCACAGTTTTCATCCACCAGTTCGTACACTCATGGGGCCTGGGCCCTCAGACGTTAGCCCTCGCGTGCTTGAAGCACTTTCACGCCCAACTATTGGCCATCTTGATCCAGTCTTCGTATCTATGATGGATGATATGAAGAGTAAATTACGCACTGCATTTTGTACTGAAAATGAACTGACTATGCCTGTTTCTGCACCGGGTTCTGCAGGCATGGAGACCTGTTTTGCAAACCTCGTTGAGCCAGGCGATAAAGTTATTGTTTGCCAGAATGGTGTTTTTGGCGGTCGCATGAAAGAGAATGTCGAACGTTGTGGTGGTACAGCTGTTATGGTTATGGATAGCTGGGGCACAGCTATTGATCCAGCTAAACTTGAAGCAAGTTTAAAAGAAAATAGCGATGCAAAAATTGTTGCGTTCGTACATGCAGAAACGTCAACAGGTGCACTCTCTGATGCAAAGGTCCTATGCGAGATTGCGCACGCATATGGTTGCCTGACCATCGTCGATGCGGTGACCTCTCTGGCAGGTGTTCCCCTGCTGGTCGATGAGTGGGAAATAGATGCTATCTACTCGGGCACTCAGAAATGTTTATCTTGTACACCGGGACTATCACCGGTCAGTTTTAATACAAAGGCCGTGGAGAAAATACGTAGTCGCAAAACAAAAGTGCAGAGCTGGTTCCTTGACCTGAATCTTGTAATGGCCTACTGGGGTAGTGGTGGCGGAGGTGCACGTGCATATCATCACACTGCACCGATTAATGCTCTATATGGTTTGCATGAGTCTCTGGTGATGCTTGAGGAGGAGGGGCTGGAAAATTCATGGAAGCGTCACTATTACCATCATCAGGCCTTGCGCGCTGGTATTGAGGCAATGGGCCTCAGTTTTGTTGTGCCGGAAGGAGACCGGCTACCTCAGCTGAACACAGTGACTATACCAGAAGGTGTCATTGATGCTGATGTGCGTAAGCAATTGCTCACTGATTACAACCTTGAGATCGGAGCTGGACTTGGTGACCTGGCGGGCAAGGTCTGGCGTATTGGTCTGATGGGCTTTGCCTGTAACAAAAAGAATGTTTTATTCTGCCTTGGTGCTCTAGACGCGGTACTCGCTAATATGACGGATAATATCAACAGTGGTGTTGCTGTGGCCGCAGCGACTGCATTTTATCAGCAATAATATTGATAAAGATGATATACAGACGGTAAAAATGCGGAGCATAGTTAAATCGAATGGTCTTATCTCTAAAGTACCCAGAATATACAATCGCATAGAAAATAATTTATATGGTTGTCAGTTACCTGTAAAAAGTAATACGTAACCCCTATAACTACCGGTTTATGACTATGACAAAGTGTGTAGATAGCGACGGTCGCAGTATCGAGTACCTGCGACTCTCGCTTACTCGCCGTTGTGAGCTGCGTTATAGCTATTGCGCGCAGGCACTAGTGATAATAATCTGCAAAGAATCTAAACGAAACAATTGCCTGTAAACACGAACGCCATGAATTTAATAAGCAACCCCGGGTAAGATCGTTCGTTTAATGTCTATGACAGGTGATTAGGGATGGGACGTTTCGGGTATCACCTAATAGATCATAGGTAAATAGAATACTAATACATGGAACTCTTTATCGCCTGTAGCCTATAGTAAAAATAGTAAAATGGTATTTTTAGTATCCCAATTTATTGCCACATATATTTCAGCATTTAACAAGGTGAAATCATGAGCTGTTGTTCGACCTCCTCCACAAATCTTATACCTCTGGATGAGGCCTTAACACTTCTAATCGACAGTGCTGTAGCTATCACTGAAGAAAATACTGTGAAGCTTGATGATGCCTTGGGCATGGTGCTGTCAAAAGCAGTTGCATCGACGATAAATGTACCTGCCTGGGATAATAGTGCTATGGATGGTTATGCGGTGCGATATGATGATATTAAAAAACTTGACCGATTGCCTGTTGTCCAACGCATTGCTGCCGGTTCAAATGGACAGCCACTTGAGCCCGGTACGGCTGCAAGAATATTTACCGGGGCACCACTACCTGTGGGAGCAGATACTGTCATTATGCAGGAGATGATCACTCGTGAAGGGGAGATGATTCATGTTAACGCTGTTGTGCATGAAGGCAGTAACATTCGTCGTGCAGGTGAGGATATCCGCAAAGGTAGTCAGATCATAGACAGCGGGACAAGATTACAGGCACAACATATCGGACTTGCTGCATCAATCGGTATAGTTAAACTGACAGTGAAGCGTAGAATTAAAGTTGCCATATTTACTACTGGTGACGAGCTTACCATGCCCGGGCAAACCCTCGCAGAGGGAAAGATATATAACTCCAATCGTTACTTATTCAAAGGCCTGCTCGAGAAGCTTGGCTGTGAGGTGATTGATCTTGGTAATGTTAACGATGAATATCAGGCTACCTGTGATGCCATTAGTACGGCTGCAAGCAAGGCAGACCTTATTCTATCTAGTGGTGGAGTCTCGGTGGGCGAAGAAGATTATGTAAAGAAAGCACTCGAGGAATTGGGCAGGCTGGATCTGTGGAAGATCGCAGTGCGACCCGGTAAGCCACTGGCTTATGGTAATGTAAGTGGTGTTCCAGTCATTGGTGTACCGGGCAACCCGGTAAGTCTGTTTGTTACCTTCAGTATCTTTATCAGACCTTTTCTATTACGTAGTATGGGGGTGTCTGATGTTATACCGGCTGAATATACGCTTGCTGCAGGGTTTGACTGGCAACGACCAGATAAACGAACCGAGTATATGAGAGCACGTATAGAAATTAATGACGATGGGAAGGCGTTTGTAAATGTATATCCGAGTCGCTCATCAGGCGTGTTGAGTTCAGTTACCTGGGCAGATGGCATGGTGGTGATAAACCCTGAACAGAAATTAAAGAAAGGTGATACCGTAAGGTATATACCTTTTAGTTCTCTGTATTGAAATTAGAGTCACAGGTTCCACGTTCAAAGTATCAAGTAAATATGATTTACTTAAATCTCAAAACTTCATACTGAAAACTTCCTCTTTTATAATTCTATGTCTTGACATTTATTATGACAGCGTTATATTTGATATGACTGTATGATGTACAGTTATAAGTATCGCTGGTATTGATTGGTGAATGGCAGAATTGATATGCATGAAGTATTTTTAACAGTACTCCATAAACATATTTGCCTTTATGTATTACCTACATTATTTTCATATTGAATAAATGGGAGTGTTGAGATGGCAGCAGCAAAGAAGAAAAAGGCAAGTAAGAAGAAAACAACGAAGAAAAGAGCAGCGAGTAAATCAACTAAAAAGAAAGCAGTAAAGAAGGCTACTAAGAAAAAAGCAGTAAAGAAGAAAGCAGTAAAGAAAAAGGCTGCCAAGAAGGCTACTAAGAAAAAGGCAGTAAAGAAGAAAGCGGCCAAGAAGGCTACTAAGAAAAAGGCAGTAAAGAAGAAAGCGGCCAAGAAGGCTACCAAGAAAAAGGCAGTAAAGAAGACAGCAGTAAAGAAAAAAGCGGTAAAGAAAAAAGCGGTAAAGAAAAAGGCTGCCAAGAAGAAGTAAATTTATATCAAAGCCGTCTCAAATCAATACTATCTACGGGTGCCTGTCAGGTGCCCGTTTTTCTTTTAGGACATCAAATGACATCTATGACATACAAAGCCCTGGTTCAGGCTTGTCTTGATTCTGAACATAACAGGGTCAATGAGATTATGCCCTGGGATCTAGCCGAGATGCTGGAAACCAAATCACCTTTGCTGCTGGATGTCAGGGAACCCTATGAATTTAATCTGGCCCATATCAGAAATTCTCTTAATGTACCAAGGGGGGTGCTGGAGTCAGCCTGTGATTATGAATACGAGGAGACTGAACCCAGGCTTGTAACTGCTCGCGAGCAGGATATTGTTGTAATCTGTCGGTCTGGATACCGTAGTGTACTAGCGTGTTCGGTCATGCAGTTGATGGGATTTCGTTCGGTCGTTTCACTGAAGACCGGTATAAAAGGCTGGAATGATTATGATCAATCACTGTTTGATGCCCATGATGATGAGCTGGATGGTGATGATGCATGGGTGCTGCTCAATCAACCCATCAGGAAAGAGCAAAGAGGGCCTGGATGAGCAATACCTTAGCATATAAGTGATGTTTCCAGTTTGTCGACAGAACCTGCAAGCTAACTCATATAACAAAGGGTAAATCTATTTTGTATTAATTGTTACAGCCTGTAGCAAAAAAAATACATGAAAAATTTTAAATCTTTTACAAAACGTGAATATGTCACATCATTGTTGATAGATGTTTTGTAGAATCTAGTTGTGTCTGGAGAATGCAGGCCTGATTGATAGGGATATCAGAAGATTGTACTTGGATTTATTTGATCCGCTACAATAATCAGGGACGATGTGGAATGCTTTTTCTGGCACAAAGTCCCGCACCTGTTGTTTATTATATTATCATAAACTGGGTGCGGGACTTTTCTACGCATCCTCTGTCAAGCTTGTTTGATGTGTCTTATTCTGAATCACACAGGCATCAGCAATCGCCTGCAATTCTTTTCGATTGTGAATCTCAATACTTCGTCGTGAAACAGTAAGTATGTTTTTATCATGCAGATTTTTTATGATGCGTGAGAAGGTCTCGGGTTTTAACGACAGGCGTGATGCCATCACGCCCTTTGGTATATCAAGTTCGAATTTATCATTATCCAGACCTGCAAGATTTATCAGATAAGATGCTACGCGACGTGTGCCACTTTGCAGGCTCAGGTCATCAATTTCCTTAATTAGACTATGAAGCCGTAGACTCATATCGGCCATTAACAGAAAGCAGCTGTCAACGGATTCTCTTAACATCGATACAAAGTCTTTAGAGTGCAGGGAGATTACTTCAGAGTCAGTCAAAGCACTGGCGCAAACAGGGTAGCAAGAATGTTCATGAAACATCAGTGCTTCAGCAAAGGTTTGTCCGGCAGAAAATATCTCAATGACTTTTTCATTGCCGTCTGGGGACAGCCGAAACAGTTTTATCTGACCTGACAGGATAAGAAAAAACCTCCTGGCTTCATCACCCTGTTCAAACAGGTGTTGTCCTTCAATAAGCTGCATGTGCTCAGCATGAGAAGCTACACGTTGCAGTTGTTCAGGAGTCAGACTTGCGAATAGCCAGTTTTCTTTTAGTTGATCAATCATGCTACCTGAATAATAAAGGTAAGCGAGGCAAATAGGAAAGGTTAAATTAATTTAACAGGGGCTTGTGCATTTTTAAATGTATTATGTTTTACCTGTAAGTTTGAAAATTAAATATGCAAGTAAGGGCAATGTTTTGAAGCATAAAGTTTTATGCGTAACACTTGGAATCTGAAGCTTGAAAAAAAGGGCCAGGTTATAAACCTGACCCTGTATTGGTGGGCCCACAGGGACTCGAACCCCGGACCAAGGGATTATGAGTCCAGCCTGCACAACTAACAATTCAATAAATTCAACTAGTTAGCGCACATGGCCCCGCGCAAATACTCCTTAAAGTGTCCATTTTTGACCTGTCATGACCCGTCTTGGTCACGATTTGGTCACGCTGCTCGCTGCCAATGCTGCCCTGATAGCGAGAAGCAGTTGTACGTATGCATCTTTCGTAATTGGAGAAGGTAATTTGATAGATGACAAGGTAAACCATTCAGTATCCGTGATGGAAAAAGCGGTGGTGAGATTCTCATCATTTGCCAGGGCACGAAGGCCGTCGGTTTCATTCTCATCTGCGACTATCTCATCGGCAGTTAATGTTTGTTTTGAGGGTGACTCACCACCGATGAGTTCCACCACCGAGATGCCGATGGCTGCTGCAATTTTGTTCAGATGGTCAGGGGTGCCTACGAGTACACCGGTTTCGAGTCTGGAGATATATCCCTGGTCAAGCCCGGTTAACT